>NZ_JBHLVZ010000090.1:0-10650 GCF_042433125.1 Muricoccus vinaceus
CCGCAAATCGCGGCATGAATGCTTTGAGAGCAGGCCTCCGTCGGCGAGGGCTGGGATACGTTGTTGCGCTTACCGCTCTGGTAAGTTTGCTCGGCGCCGCTGGAATGTATGCCTTTGAACGAGCTCCTGAAGTGGAGGGCGGCTTCGGCAGCTTCGGTGACGCGTTGTGGTGGACAGCGATGCTGATGACCACCATGGGATCTGACTTCTGGCCGCGCACCGCTGAGGGAAGAGTTCTTTGCCTGTTGCTCGCTACCTACGCCTTCGCCGTGTTCGGCTACATCACCGCAGCCTTCGCCAGCTTCTTTGTTGGTCGCGACGCAGCGTCTCGGCTGCAAGGGAACGATGGCTAGTGGGGTACCAGCCATGTAGCTTTTCAGGTCCATATCGGGCGTGTTGCATCGATCGGTCCGGAGATCCGCCCGAGGTGGGATGGTAAGGGACGATGCCCTGCCATCCTCGACGGGCGCCAGGCTTGCCTTCCAAGGCGAATGCCGACCGCCGTCACCGCATTCCGAAGCAGCGGTTCCGAACGACGAACTGGAGTGAGTACGATGTCGTTCTCCGTGGGCGCTGCAGTCTGACGATTTGGTTCACGGACGCGGCGATCTCAGCTTGGAAGGTGGAGCCCCGGACCACGCGCGGCGGGCAGCCGCTTTATTCAGCCCGGGCGATCACCACGGCTCTGATCCTGCGCGCGGTGTTTCGCCTGGCTCTCCGCCAGACCGAGGGCCTGATCGGCTCCATTCTTTCCCTGCTCGGTCTCAAAATGGTCGTGCCGGACCACTCCACCCTCAGCCGCCGGGCCGAGACACTGAGGATGCCACGATATTACCCCATTAGCCGCCCTGTGCACCTGCTGGTGGACAGCACCGGGCTGCGGCTATGCGGGCCTGGCGAGTGGCTGGTCGAGAAGTACGGGAGCAGGACGCGCCGGTTGTGGCGCAAGCTGCATATCGGTGTGGACGCCGACACCGGGCAGATCGTCGCGTCATCATCGACGGCGAGCGACGTCGATGACGCCTCCCAGGTCGGCCCCTTGCTTGATCAGGTCGCGGGCCTGATCGCCGCCTTCACGGCCGATGGTGCCTACGATCAGGACGGCGTCTATGGCGAGGTCGCCGCACGGCACCCCGGCGCTGCCGTGGCCGTCCCACTCCGGTCCAGCGCCGTGCCAAGTGCCATGGCCGAGACGGCGCCAACCCAACGCGACCAGCACCCGCAGACCATTGCTGAGCGCGGATGCATGGGCTGGCAGAAGGCCTCGGGCTACAATTGGCGCGCCCTGGTTGAGACGGATATCGCGCGTGTCAAGCGGGTCATTGGCGGCGGACTGCGCTCGCGCACGGGCGGGCGCTGGGCGACGGAGGTGGCCATTGCGGTCGGTGCGCTGAACCGCATGCTTGAGCTTGGACGGCCGGAGTATGTCCGGCTCGCGTAATCGCAGAGCTGCCAATGGTGCTCATCTGCCTTTAAGCTGGTCCATGCAACGCAGTCGCCGGGTGGAACACAAGGGCAGGGAGCGGTTCCTCCTCGGTGAGTCGCGGGCGGGCTTGGCTGGCGTTGATCCAGATCAACTGCGACCCTCGCCCGGCGCTCAGTCGCGCCCCTAGGTTCCGACCTGACGATCTCCGGCGCGGTCTGCCACGCGCCGCTTGGTCCCGCCGCCAGCCGTCCCTCCATGGAGGCGGTAAGCTGGAGCAAGGCTGAGGCAAAGGGGCTGCGGCCCCAGGACCGCTCTCTTGGCATTGCATACATAAAAGTGTCACACCCGCGCGAATGCACAGCCTTGATGCCACGATCCTCCTCCACCTCAACAGCTGGGTGGGTACGAGTTGGACCTTTGACTTTGTTCTCCTCCACTTGATTGGTTCGCCGCTCCTGAAGGGCGGGGTGCTCGTCGCGCTGCTCTGGTGCGCCTGGGAGCGCGGCGGCGCGCGGCAGCCCGCGCCGGAGATCGTCCGGACCCTGGCCGGGACCCTCGTCGCCGTTGTTCTGGCGCGCGGCATGCAGAACCTCCTCCCCCCCCGGCCGAGACCCCTGCACACCCCCGAGCTCCTGGAGAGCGGCTTCGAGCTGGCCCATAATCTTCCATCCGAACTCCTGCGCGAGTGGAGCTCCTTTCCCAGCGATCATGCGGTGCTGTTCTTCGCGGTGGCGACGGCGGTGTTCCTGGGGCATCGCGCCCTCGGTGCCGTAGCCTTCGCCTGGGCGCTGATCGTCACCTGCATGCCGCGCGTGTATTTCGGCCTGCACTACCCATCCGACATCCTGGCCGGCGCCGTGCTGGGCATCGTTGTCATGGCCGCCATGGCACGCCTGCCCATTCCAGAGCGCACGGGCCGGACGATCTCACATCTGGCCGAAACCCACCGGGGCTGGTTCTACGCGTTGCTTTTCCTGCTCACCTACCAAATCGCCACCCTTTTCGCCGATGCGCGGGAGCTGGTGAAAACCGTCCACGACGTGGTGGTCTTCGCCGCGTCCCGCCTTTAGCGACGCAGGCCCCGTCCCTTGCGTATTCCGATGAAACCAGCCGGCGCTTCCGATCGAAACCAGCCACCCGGTCCGAGTGAAGTCAGCCGGGCAATCCGGTGATCCCAGCCGGGTAGCGGTGCGGTTCGCGAGCGGGTGGATTGGCCTACGTGGTCGGCCTTGAATAACCTCTTCCGGCTGTCTGGATCGTAACCGGCTGGTAGTCCCGCTGACCCGTTGCGTGAATGAGGGCGCCAAGGAGGGCGAGCAAAAGGGCCCTGAGGTGGGCGAGGATCTTGCGGATGTTGTGTCCGCAGCCGCGGAGCACGGCGTAGAGGGCGTCACCGATGGTGCCCTTGAGGGCGCAGCGGGCGAGGCGTCCGTCAGATTTCATGTGGCCGATCTCGGGCTCGATGGCGCTGCGGCGGCGCAGGAGCTTGCGCAGGGGTGGCGTGAGGCCGCGGCGCGTGCCGCTGACAAGCCCCGTCGTGCCGCGGGCGCCATGGCCACGGTAGCCGCGGTCGACCACGGCGAGGCTGGGGCATGGCCCGGTGAGGGTCTCCACCAGCTGGAGGGCATCGGGGAGGGTGTGCCCGTCGTAGGGGTTGCCGGGCATGGAGCGCATGCCGACGACAAAGCCGCCGGTGAGCGTGGTGGCGATGCTGACCTTGGACCCAAACTCATAGCGGATGCGGGCCTTGCCCTTGGAGATGCAATCCAGCTCGGGCTCGTGCAGGGCGTAGATCTTGCCCGCGCTCCTGGGCGTCTGCCGCAGCAGGCGGGTGACAAGGGTCATGCGTTGCTCGATCCGCGTCCGCAGCCCTCCCTCGGGGACGGCGCCGAGCTTGCGGGCGATATCGCGAAGGACGCGTCCCGTGTAGCCCTTGAGCGTGCGCAGCGCCTTGCGCATGCGCCGGAACTGTCGGGCATGGGCGTGACGCCCTGCCTGGGCTGCCAGGCGCGGAGCCTTGCGATTGTAGTTTTGCCGCAGGCGGATCCCAGCCTTTCCAGCCAGCGCCACTAGGGAGCAACGGGCCCTCTCGTAGAGCTTGCTATCGGTCGGATGCGCGATGGCCTTCTCCATCACGGTGGTGTCCACCGCAATCTCAGCCAAGCTGCGTTCCGACACGGCCCCCGCGGCGCGCCCCGCCTCGATGGTCTTGGTTAGCAGCCACTCCACGCCCTCCTCGCCGATGCGCCCGCGCCAGCGGCTGAGCGAGGACGGGTGAATGGGCTGACGGTGCTGGAAGAAGACCTCACCGGTGAAGTGCTGGAAGTACGGGTTCTCTACCCAGCGGGCGAGCACTGCCTCGTCGGAGAGGTTGAAGGTGTGCTGCAGGTACATCAGCCCCGCCACCAGGCGCGGATGGGTGGCGGGCCGCCCCTCACCAGCAGGGAAGAAGCCGGCCCACTCTCGCTCGAACCAGGACCAGTGACCAAAGCGGCCAGCCGGACCAGTTCGTGCCGACCATTGATCATCTCGGCCAGGCGTGGTCGCAGCAGGTCGGCCTGTTCCGGAGGGCGGGACGATGCTTCATGCCCGCAAGATTCGCAGGATTACCGCATGGTTCCAACTGAACCCTGCAATTCCGGAACGCCAAACCCACCAACTCTCCCAAGCAAATCAGCATCCGAGAGGTTGTTCAGGCCCGACTACGTGACGGCGAGCCACGGCTTCAGCGAACGGCGGGCCTGTGCCATGACACGCCAGCACCGCTCGACGCAGCGCAAGCCGAGCACGCGGGATCCGCGGCTCGAGATCCGGCAACGGATGCACGAGATCGCCCGGGTGAGGATCCGCTACGGCCACCGGCGGCTCCACGTGATGCTGCGGCGAGACGGTTGGGAGGTGGGCAAGAACCTCGTGTGGCAGCTCTACCGCGGCGAGGAGGGGCTGGCGCTGCGCAGCAAGCGGCCAAAGCGTCGCAAGATGGTGGTGCAGCGGGAGACGCGCTGTGTTCCGACGCGGCCGAACGAGGCCTGGAGCCTCGACTTCATCCAGGATGGGTTAAGCAACGGGCAGAAGTTCCGGGCCCTGACGGTTGTCGACGTGTTCAGCCGCGAAGGTCTAGCCATCGAGGCGGGCCAGCGGCTGCGGGGCGAGCACGTGGTCGAGGTTGTGAACCGCCTTGTGCAGGAACGCGGGGCGCCGAGGTACCTGTTTGCGGACAACGTCCTAGAACGGGAAGGCGTGGGACGCTTTGGCCAACAAGTCTCCATCGCCAGTTTGCACTGACGTCAGAACGCGCAGCAACACAAAACCAGGTGGCCTCCACCGCGATGGGGGAGCTCTCGACCATAGCAAACACAGGGTCCGTCGGCGGCCCCCACGTCCTTGTAGAGACCGCCGCGGCCCTCACCGTCCTCGAGACGAGATGCAGACCCAGGTGGAAGACCCGAACATTATCTACAGGGTCGCGGATGCGCCCTCACGGCTCCGATAGAGAGGGGTTCTTCCACCTGGCACCGGCCCCTCGACGAAGGGCCGGTAGTCGACGCCGCTCTTGATGATCGCGTGCACCACGCGGGCCATCTTGGCGGTGATGGCTGTGAACGCCTTGCGCCGAAGGTCCGGATCGTCCCGGTCCTTGGCGACGTAGCGCTCGAACTTGGCGCGGAAGCCGTTCTCCCGCTGGCGGATGGCGACCTGGGCGGCCATCCAGAGCGTCCGGCGCAGACGGGCATTGCCGCGCTTGGAGAGCTTGGTCTTGCCGCGGAATTGGCCGGACTGGTGGGTGGCGAGGTCGAGGCCGCAGAACTTCAGGAACTGACGGTGATGTCCGAACCGGCGCAGGTCACCCGCCTCGGCCAGGATGGCCAGTGCGTTGATCGGCCCGATGCCCGGCACCTGCTGCAGGCGGCGGAAGTCGGCATGCTCGCCCAGCAGCTCGCCGGCGAGCCGCTCGATGATGTCGCGCTGCTGGATCAAGTGGCGCGCCTCGGCGATCACGAGGCGGAACATGGTGATGGCAGGCGCCTCGGGCGGAGTCGGCAGGGCGATGGAATTCTGAGCGGTCTCGTAGATGTCGCCGAGCAGCCGCGCCTTGGCGACCTTGCGGCCGGCGAGGTCCCAGGCAGCGGCGACAAAGGCCTCCTTGCTGAGAGCGGTGATGCTGGCCGGCACGGGGAAGCGCTCGAGGAGGGCGAAGAACCAGTCGCTGCGAGTGTTGTTCCGGAAGCGGTCGACCTCGGGAGAGTAGAGCGGCAGGTAGTGGGTCTGGATGCGGTGGAGCGCCTCGGTCTTGGCCTTGGACACCACCTCGTGGGTCATCGACAGCTCCTGGATGTCGTTGATCCCGTGCTCCAGCGGATCGTGGTAAGGCTTGGCCGCCCCGATCCGCAGCATGTGCAGGATGACCTGGGCGTCCTTGGGATCATTCTTGTCCCAGCCGTTGTGGAGCGCCTCCCTGGTGCGGGCCAGGGCAACTGAGGAGATCAGCCGCACGTCGAAGCCGGCCTGCACCAGCTGCCAGGCGAGTGGGCGGTGGTAGTGGCCGGTCGGCTCCAGGCCGACGGTCACCGGGCGCTCCAACGCCTGCAGCTCGGCCACCAGCCGGTCGTGCTCGGCGCGGGTGTTGGTCACCGTCATCCTGCGGCGCCGCCGGGCCTCGGGCAGCTCGATCAGCACCTCGTTCCTGAGCTTGGCGACATCGATGGCGACAAGGACAGCAGTGGGGGGTGTAGGCTGAGACCTGGTCATGGCCGGTCGGCTCCTCTCCGTGTGGCTGGACACCATCACTGTGGAGGCTCGCTGGCCGGTCGTGGCCGCCTTTGAACCAGGTCAGACCCAGATCCGGTTCAACCTTCCCGATGTGCTACGGCGCGGAGTTCACCGGCCGGCTCGTCGATCTCTGGGCCTACCATCACGGCACCCGGATCGACTTCTCCCGGCTGGGCAAGCCGACGGACAACGCCTCCATCGAGACCTTCAACGGCTCGTTGCGGAACGAGTGCCTGAACCTGCACTGGTTCGGGACGCTGGCCGAGGCACGGCGGGAAATTGAGGCTTGGCGCCGCGACTACAATGAGGGCCGTCCTCACATGGCTCTTGGCCAGAGGACGCCGCAGGAATATCGTTCTCTGGCAGGCCCTTCAGGGCTGTCGGAGGGCTCCGTAGCCGCCGAAGGATAACACTGAATCTGGACCACCAAACCCAAGCGCCCACTATAATGCTGCACTGATTTTTCGTCCGCACCACTCGATGGGGGCTGGTCACGCAGCGCTACTTCACCGACGTGCTGACCTGCCTCGTCAGCGGCTGGCCGAACAGCCGCATCGACGAGCTCATGCAGTGGTGCTCGGCGGCAAGGGCCTATAAGCTCCACTTACAGACAGGGCGGCTCCCACCGGATGAATACGAACCAGCGTAGTGGTAGCATTCAGGCCCCCTTGTTGACTGCCCTATAGAGAACGGTTGCCTGAGATTGCGAAACGCTGAAGGAGTGGTCGCTCAAAACAATGCCATGAGATCATGGCAAGGATGATGGTGAGAGTAACTACATATGGAAGCGCATCCGGCGCCGAGAGCCAAGTTACTCTCTTGAGAGACAGGATCACCGGAAGGTGCCAAAGGTAGATCCCGTATGAAATGGTTCCGAGATAACGAACCGGCCCTGTGAAGCGCACAAGCAAGGGCTTAGAACTTAAAATCACTGCAGCCAGCACGCACAAGGCCCAACTTACGGCCATGAGTGTGCGGAATGTCGTAACCATAGTGAGCGAATTCCAAAAACTAGCATTCCTCCAATAAACAGTTAGCATCACCCACAACATGGCAGCGGCCACAAGGGGCAATATCCAGGACTTCCACTTCATGTTGGAAAGCAGTTCGCCTCCACGTTCGCTACGAATCAGCTTTGCGAGCAAAGCGCCGATCGCAAACTCATCGAGCATGCCGGGGAGCTGTGTACTTGCAACCACGAGTGGAAAATTGCCCCAAGTTCCACTTGTATCAACAAGCATGAAGGCAGTGCCTCGCCAAACCCAGGCAAGAAAAACGCCGGTCAATGAGATCACGCACCAATGAGTGTGAGCTATCCAAGGGGCAATGAAAAGAATTAGCAGATAAAATTGCATCTCGGTTCCGATTGACCAATTCACTCCATTTATGCTGCCCCAATGCTCCAAAAATAGATTATGGAGAAAAAACAAGTGGCTCGCCATGTGCGCCCAAAAGCCGTTCACAAAAAGAAAATCCGGCACAATGAAAATGATAAAAACCAGGCACGTGAGGTAATGCAACGGCAAGATTCGGATGAGCCGCTGCTGGACGAACTGACTCCTGAAGATAGCCAGTTCCCTACCATCCAGTCGGTTGAGCGCAGAAAGAGTTATTACGAAACCAGAGATGACAAAGAACAGATCCACGCCCATCCAACCTATGCGGAACCAGACCAGCCCGCCTTGGGTTGGAAACTCCTTCCACCCAAAATGCTCGATTGTATGGTAGATTACGACGGAGATCGCCGCAAAGCCCCGGAGCACGTCGATCATTGGAAATGACGTCAAGTGGGTGGGCAGCACACCCGTTCGTTCGTCAACCTGTTTCTTGTTCATCAACGCAGGTTCAATGGCATGCCATGTTCATTAAACCAATCGAGATATCCGTAGCCGGATGTGCTGAACGGATTAGGGAAGGCATGCTGAAGGTCCTCGCGGTGCCGATAGAGCAAACGATGATTTGGCAAAATAACCTGCCCATTATCGAAGCGACCGAATTTCCACCATTTCGGCGGCAGGCCGGCAACAGAATGAGCCACTAGCCGCTGCCTATACCATTTTAACAACTCGAAGACGCCAATCTGACCGTGAGAGTATCGCTCAAGCATTACTTCACCAACTGAATTCACCTTTGTGAAATGAAAGAAACGCAGTACGCTGCCGCCGGCAAGAATGGTACCTTGCTCGTCAAAGGTGATCAGACGGTGATTTAAATTCCAACTCGCTACATTGTAGCCAGGATCGCGGAGGATATAAACGCCGTCGAAAAAACAAGGGGCCAAGTCGCACCAGCGCTGATCGGTGAACAGCCCTTCCTCAATGGCTTCATAACAATATTTCAGCAGACGGTCTCGCCACCATTCCGAGAAGCGCCGTCCCTCCTTGCTGTTCCTCACGGCCAGGAAACCAAGATTGTAGATGCCGTGCTTCAGCGTGCCAATCTCATTGTCCGTTATGGCCGTGTGAATTTTTTCGGGCATTACAACATGGGGCGTCAGGACAACGTTATGAGTGTCCAGAAGATCTAGTACTGGCGAGAGTGTCCCGAAAACGGCAATGTCCGGATCGAGGTAAATAACGTTGTCTGCGCCTTGCTCAAGAAGATGCAGCAGCATCTGTCCCTTAACGGCCGTACAAAGTTCGACGACATTGTGTTTAAAGATCCAAGATTGAAGGTCGGCAATACCAAGATCTTTAATCCAAAGAACTCGATCGAACATTTCCTGAGCAGGGTCAAAATCGAATCCGTCCGGCTCTTCGTCTGATATGCCTAGCCAGAAGGTCCAGTCAGGGTGGAAGCGCTTAACCGCCTCCACCAACACTCGGGCTCGGTCAAGGTAACTAAAAGAAACGCTAGTGAAACAGTGAACGTTCTTGCTCATTTAGGCCTCCGCGAGATTCTGCACGGCAGCTTGGTTTTGGAGGATGTACTCCGCTAGCGGCGCCTCGATGATTAGTTTTCCGCGCTTTCGACCTGGCGCGCAGGCGAGAGCGATCAGATCCCCGTTTGCGAGGAGTTCGTGGAGTTCCTCAGATGTATCCAAGGCCGTCCCTTGTCGCTCGCCCTCAGCACGAATGCCTGGCCATACGTTGCCTGCTTGCGTGCGGGTCACTATGTACGCGCCCGCTGCCATTGCTTCATAGGCTGTGAAGCAAAAGGTCTCAGGCCAAAGGGACCAAATGACAGCAACATCGATCCGCTGTTCCCGGAGTGTGCGCACCATGGCCATGCGATCGCCCGGAAGAACGGAGACCGGCACATGCGTGATCCCTGGTTGACCCATAGAGCGGGCGCTCAGCTGTACGAATTGATAGCGCCCGTCATTCCTGAAATCCTTGGCGAGAGATGCAAAGGTATTCCAGCCCTTAAGATGAGCCGGCGTGCCTACGAAGCCAATACGTAGTGGCACTTCGCCAGTGATCACACCATGGGAAGGCTCGACGGCTTCGTCCAGCTCTACCTTAGCCAATCTTGCAGGCAGAATATCAAGTGACACGAAGGGGCTTCGTGCTTCCCATATGTCTCGGGTTGATTGCGAGTAAATTACCAGCGTAGGCCGTACTTCTGCAAGAAAGGCGGAAATACGGCGTAGATGCTCCTTACGCTCCTCACCATAGCAACACACCAGGCACGATCCGGCTTCCACATCAGGAGAGTTGCAGTAGGTCACATCGTTTCGGAGTAGCGTGTAGCTGATGCAGAATGAGAAAAAATCGTGTACGAAGGCGAATACGCGGTCCGGTAGGAGAGCTGCCACAAGTTCTGCCACGTCTTCTGGGCGATGTCCGAGAAGGTGATGCACGATGACGTTGAAGACCGGCCAGGACTGCCGGACCGGTCTGAGCGCGGCGACCAAATCAGAAAATCGGACGAAGCCAAGCTTCTTCTCGTTCAATCGAATGCCGACGATCAGGTCTCCCGCCCCGCTCGGGGCAAGGGTGGGTAAGGGGTGAGCCGGGTAGATATGTAGGTAGTGGAATGTCGCATCGACGAGCTTGCGCATTTCGTCGCCAATTATGTTCTGTGTGCCGCCGATACTCGCGAAATAGTCGTCGTGGCTGATAGAGACGACGAAACCCACTCCACCTTTCCTGGACGCTTCCAAAAGCGTCTTGCTCAACTCCTGCTGCGTCAGGTTGGCAGAAATCGTGTCAGCCAACCGCCAACTTTGTGCTCGCACGCTGGGGGGAATTGCGTGCTCCAGCAGGTCACGATCCGCATTCGGAGCATAGAGCAACGACTGGCCTTCTGTAGCTCCGCATTGGACATAATGCAGAAACGGGTTGATGCCTGCCATTCGGACATCATCATGAAGCTTGAGGTAACGCTCAGTCCGAAAACTTTTTGAAGGGTTACGTCCCTCTTTCCAGCCGTCCTGCATGTAGTGAAGGAACGGATCTATGCGCGCCTCTCGAACATCCGGGTAGCTTTCGAGGTAAAACTCGGCGTCGAAC
>NZ_JBHLVZ010000091.1:0-84996 GCF_042433125.1 Muricoccus vinaceus
AGCGAATCACCACCCAGCCCACCTGTCGAGCCAATTCAGCCGTTACCGGGACACGCTCCTAGGCCGCGGCGATTGCGCGGCGCGATAAGGGCTTGCACGTATCCAACCCCGTCCCTCGGCCGCCGCAAGCCGGGAAGCGGGCAGCCTGCCCATCAAGAAGGCAGGCGCTGCCCGTCAGCCGTCGCGCGCCATCATCACCCGCCGGATCAGCTCGGTGGGCGAGGAAGCGTTGACCTTGGCCATGGCCCGGCCGCGATGGATCTCCACGGTGCGGTGGCTGATGCCCAGGCGCCGTCCGATCTCCTTGTTGCCACTCCCCTCCAGCACCGCCGCCAGCACGTCGCGCTCGCGCGGCGTCAGGCTCCCGATGCCCTCCGGCAACTGGTCCAGCAGGTCCGGGCCGCTTTGCGGCGGGGCCGGCGCGGCGGGCCTCGCCCGCCCGGCCAGCCACAGCCCGACCGCCCCCGCGACGATGCGCCGGGCCGTGACCACGGGGCGGCGGGTGAGCATCGCCATCCGCCGCGCCTCGGCCTCCGTGTAGCCCATCGAGTGCATCAGGATGAGGTGGGCGCCCGCCAGGCGCCGCGCCGCCTCGTCCAGCCCGGCCGCCTGCCCGGCCGCGGAAAGGGTGCGGGCGTTCTGGACCAGCGTGCCGTGCCCGAAATCCCGCTGCTGCTGGGGCAGGGCATGGACCAGCCCGAGGGCGCAATCCCCCATCACGAGGGCGGCGATCCAGGCATCCACCGCCTGCTGCGCGTGGATGAAGGGCGTGTTCAGGCGGAAGGGCTGGAACAGGCTCGTGCTGATCAGCACGATCAGGTCGAAGCCCGCCCCGTCCAGGCGCCGCAGCAGGGGCTCCAGGCGCTGCGCGACGAACCCCGCGCCGAGCACCACCTGCGTGCCGTCCACGACGCGCGTGGTCAGGCGGGCCTCCCGCATGCGGGGCCGGTGGGCGGCGATCTCCTCGTCCGGCACGCCGTCGAGCGCGCCGAACTCCTCGCCGCGCAACCCGTCCGGCCCCGCCCCGAGGAGCGCGAGCATCTCCGGAACCACATCCCCGCGGGGCGCCTGGCCGATGGTGACGAAGGCCACGCGCGGCGGGATCACGGCGGCACCTCCGGCCTCATGGCCCCTCACCCGCCCCGCCGCGCGGGCCTCACGCCCAGTGGCGCTGGTAGAAGGGCTTGCCCCCCGTGCTCATCAGCGCGTGGTCGGTGGCGAAAAGATCGGCGTAGTGCAGCAGCCAGGCCTCGGTGGTGGAACCGTGAAAGGGCGCGTTCGTCGCGTGCGTGGCCACCGTGCTGACCACGAGGTGCGGGAAGCCCAGCTCGCGCAGCATCATGGCGCCCAGCACGCCATGGGGCAGCTCCGCATGGAGCGGGGAGCCGCGCACCACCCCCTCCTCGCGCATCATCAGCAGCGGCTTGTCGATGTCGTGCAGCACGAGGATCGGCACCAGCACCTCCGGGTCGGTGTGGCGGCCCCAGTCGCGCGCCGCGCGCCGCGCGAGGTCCAGCCCGGCGCGCGTCACCTCGTTCACGTGGTCCATGAGCCGGTAGGAGGGCGCGATGAGGGAATAGGGCATGTCCTCCAGCGCCTCGAAGGGGCTGGACACCCAGCTCGACACCCAGGCGGTGACGACCGCCTCGCGCGTCGCGTCGGAGATGCCGTCCAGCCCGTCCAGCCAGCCGGCCACGCGCTGCCGCCGCGCCGGGTCCCCGCGCTCGATCCGATAAAGGTCCATCCCAGCCCGCGCCCCATCCCGAACGTGTCGATAAAATGACGGGGATCACCTTAGGCGGCCGGCGTGGAAATGCCGAGACGGGCGCCGACGCGCCCGCGCCATCCGTGACGCCGCCCCCCGTATCCGGTAAGCGCCAGGCGGCGATCAACACAGGACCGCCCATGACACCCGTCTCGCCGCCGCTCCACCGCAAGAGCTTCGATCCCGCGGCGAAGGGCGCGCTGGACGGCGTGCGGGTAGTGGACCTGTCCCGGCTGGTCGCGGGCAACCTGCTGACCAAGGTGCTGGCCGACCACGGCGCGGAGGTGGTGAAGGTGGAGCCGCCCGAGGGCGACAGCCTGCGCGCCTGGAGGGTGCAGGGGGTGGAAACCTCCTGGAAGACGTGGTGCCGCAACAAGAAGAGCATCTGCCTGAACCTGCGCGACCCCGAGGCGCAGGCCCTCGTCCGCCGCCTCGCCTCGGGCGCGCAGATGCTGGTGGAAAGCTTCCGCCCGGGCGTGCTGGAAACCATGGGGCTGGAACCGGAGGCCCTGCTGGAGGCCAACCCCGCCCTGGTGATCGTGCGCGTCTCCGGCTGGGGGCAGACCGGCCCCTTCCGCCACAAGCCCGGCTTCGGCACGCTGGTGGAGGGCTATTCCGGCTTCGCCGCCATCAACGGCTTCGCCGACCGCGAGCCGGTGCTGCCGCCGATGTTCATGGGCGATGCCTATGCCGGCCTCTACGGCGCCGCCTCCGCCATGATCGCCCTCCGCCACGCCGAGGCGCAGGGCCAGGGCCAGGTGATCGATCTCTCGCTCTTCGACCCCATGCTGGCCATCCTGGAACCGCAAACGGCGAACCACGCCATCACCGGACGGCTGAAGGAGCGCACGGGCAGCCGCAGCACCAACACCGCGCCGCGCAACGCCTATCGCACGAAGGACGGCGGCTGGGTCTGCCTGTCCTCCTCCACCCAGGGCATGACGGAGAAGCTGTTCCGCTCCATCGGCCGCCCCGACCTCATCGCCGACCCGCGCTTCCGCACCAACCCCGACCGGCTCCGCAACTGGGAGGTGCTGCACGACATTGTCGCCGGCTTCATCGCCGAGCGCGGCACGGAGGAGAACCTGGCGATCTTCGACGCCGCCGGCGTCACCATCGGCCCGATCAAGGACGCCGCCGGCCTGCTGGACGACGGCTTCGTGGCCGAGCGCGAGGCCCTGGTCGCCGTGCCCGACGAGGACATGCCCGGCGGCTGGCTGCCCATGCACGGGGAGGTGCCGCGCCTTTCCGCCACGCCCGGCATCCTCGCCCGCCCGGCGCCGAAGCTGGGCGAGCACAACGCGGAGATCCTGGCGCCGCTGCTGGGCGAGGCCGGGCTGGCGCGGCTGCGCGAGGCCGGCGTGGTGCGCGGCTGACCGCCGCCCGCCTCAGATATCCTTCGGCGCGGCGCTGCCCGGCGCCGAAACCTGCTCCAGCCCCTGCTCCATCAGGCAGGCCCAGGCGCCCTCCGCGTCCGGGGCGAAGCGGAACAGGCCGAGATCCGCGGGCCCGATCATCCCGGCCTCCACCAGGGCCTCCAGGTTGATCACCGACCGCCAGTAGGCCTCGTCCACCATCACGATCGGGATCACCGGCGCCTTGCCGGTCTGGCGCAGGGTCAGCAGCTCGAACAGCTCGTCCAGCGTGCCGAAGCCGCCGGGAAACACCACGAGGGCATTGGCCCGCATCGCCAGGTGCATCTTGCGCATGGCGAAGTAGTGGAAGCGGAAGGTGAGCTCCGGCGTCGAGTAGGCGTTCGGCTCCTGCTCGTGCGGCAGCATGATGTTGAAGCCGATCGAGGGCGCCCCGGCCTCCTGCGCACCCCGGTTCGCGGCCTCCATGATGCCGGGCCCGCCGCCTGTCGCGATCACGTTGTCCCGGATGCCCGACCGCCCCAGGAAGGCCCCGCCCCGCTCGGACGCGATGCGCCCGAAGGCCCGTGCCTCGGCGTACCAGAACGGGTGGCGCCCGGCTCCGTCCTCGCGCACCCGCGCGCTTCCGAACACCACGATGGTGGAGCGCACCTGCCAGGCGCGCAGCGCTTCGTCGGCCTTGGCGAATTCCAGAAGGAAGCGGACCCCACGCATGGAGGGGTTCAGGAGGAAGTCCGGGTCGAGCACGGCCAGCCGGTAGGAGGGCGAGGCGAGCTGGGCCGCGTTGGGCCTGGGCGGTGTGTCGGTCATCGATGCTCCATGGCGGCGTTGCGGGGGCGGCCGGCACCGCGGTGCCGCGCCATCGGCGAAGGCGGGCTCAGACGCCCACGGCCGCCTTGATCCGCTCGCGCGTCAGCGGCAGGTCGCGGAGCCGCTTGCCCGTCGCCTGGGCCATGGCGTTGCCGATGGCGGCCGCCGTCGGCCCCTGGCCGCACTCGCCGCTGCCCAGGAAGGGCAGGCCGGGCCGGTCGATGACATGGACCTCCACGCTCAGCGGCACCCCGTTGAAGCGCAGCATGGGATAGGTGGACCAGTCCACGCTGGTGACGCCCGCCTCGTCGAAGCTCACGCTCTCGTACAGCGTCCAGCTCATGGACTGCATGATCGCGCCCTCGACCTGATTGCGCAGCCCATCGGGGTTGACCACCTGTCCGCTGTCCACGGCGGCCACGGCGCGCAGCATCCGGGCCCGCCCCGTCTCGCGCGCCACCTCCAGCTCGGTCGCGACGGCGCAATAGGCCGCGAGGTTCTTGTAGCGCGCGAAGCCGAAGCCGTGCCCCCGCCCACGCGGCGGCCGCTCCCCTGCCTTCCAGCCGAAGGCCTGGGCCGCCCTGGCGATCACGTCGCGCGCGCGCGGGTCCTGCATGTGGCGCAGGCGGAACTCCACGGGATCGGCCCCCGCCTCGGCCGCCAGCTCGTCCATGAAGCTCTCGATGGTGAAGACGTTCATGTAGGCGCCCAGTGCCCGCATGGCCGAGACCCGCAGCGGCATTCGCGGCAGGAAGTGGTGCATCACCCGCGCGCTGGGGAAGGTGTAGAGCGGGATCGCGTTGCGGTCGCCGCCCCCCTCCGGCTGCGGAAGGGGCTTGGGCGCCGGTTCGGGGAAGGGTTCGGCGACGAGACGCGCCGCGAGAAGCGAACCGGCCGTGCCGGGGCGGGTGGAATGCGTGTTGCTCCAGACCTCGTAGTCCCAGTCCACGATCGCGCCGGAGGCGTCGAGCCCGGCGCGGGCCTGCGTGACCATGGCGGGCCCCAGCGGTTCCCAGGCATTCTCCTGCTCGCGCATCCATTGCAGCCGCACGGGCCGGTCGGGAAAGGCCGTGGCGATCAGCGCGGCATCGGCGGCGGCATCGTCGGCGCCGTTGTGGCCGTAGCAGCCCGACCCCTCGGTGTGGATGCAGCGCACCCGCTCCTTCGGCAGGCGCAGCATCTCCGCGATGGCGTCCCGGTCGGGATAGACGCCCTGGGTGTGCGTCCACACCGTCACCACCCCGTCCCGCACCTGCGCCACCGCGCAGGACGGTCCGATGGAGCCGTGGGACTGGTACTGCCGGGTATAGCTCGCCTCCAGCCGTCGCTGGGCGGCCTGCGGCGTCCGCTTGTCGAGGATGGCGGTGTCCTCGGAAGGCAGGCCGCGCAGCGTGCCGAAGATCTCCGCCTGCTTCGGCAGGGCCGGGCCCGCCCGCCACCGCGCGGCGGCGGACAGCGCGCGCATGGCCTGGATGCACTGGAATTCCCGCTCCGCCACCACGGCCAGGAAGTCGCCGTCGCGGATCACCTTCAGCACCCCGGGCATCCGCTCCACGGCGCCGCTGTCCAGCGCCTCCAGCCGCGCGCCGGGCCCGGAGGGGCGCACGACGCGGGCGTGCACCATGCCGGGCAGGCGCATGTCCTGCACATAGGCGGCGCCACCCGTGACCTTGGCCGGGATGTCCACACGCTGCACGGGTTGGTTCATGACACGGAAGCGCGCGGGGTCCTTCAGCCGGGATTCAGGCGCCGCCCGCACCGCCAGAAGGCCGTCCGCGACCAGTTCCCCAAAGGAAGCCCGGCGGCCGTCGGGCGAGACAACCGCGCCGCCCTCGGCGCGCAGCCCCTCCCCCGGCACGCCCAGGCGCCCGGCGGCCCGGGCGATCAGGATCTCCCGCACCTGCGCGGCCGCGTGGCGGATCGCGGTGCCGCTGTCCTGCATGGAATGGCTGCCGGCGGTGTAGCCCTCGTTCGGGGTCGCACCCGTGTCGGCCGTCACCAGGCGGATGGCGGCAAGCTCCACCTCCAGCTCCTCCGCCGCGACCTGGAGAAGCGCGGTCCTGATGCCCTGGCCGAGTTCCGCCTTGCCGGTGAAGAGGGTGACGCTGGAGTCGGCGCCCACGCGGATCCAGGCATCGAGCCGCGGGCTGGATTTCAGGCTGCCGGGAAGCTGCGGCGCGGGGCGCGGCTCCTGCCGGGCGTTCTGGCCTTCCTGGGGCTGCGCCTGGGCGCAGTCCATGGAGAAGCTGAGCACCAGCGCCCCCGCCCCGGCCAGCACGCCGCGCCGGGAAAGGCCCGTCTCCCCGGCGGCGCTCACCGCGCCGCACTCCGGACGGCGGGCGCCGCCTCGGCGGTCTGGATCAGCCCGGCGGCACGGCGGACGGCGCGCAGGATGCGCGCATGGGTGCCGCAGCGGCAGAGATTGGGCTGCATATGCGTGCGGATCTCCTCGTCGGAGGCGCGCGGGTTGCGCTGCAAAAGCGCCTGGGCCCGCATCATCATGCCGGGAATGCAGTAGCCGCACTGCGCGGCCTGCTCCTCGATGAAGGCGCGCTGCATGGGGCCGGGGTTCTCGGCGGTTCCCAGCCCCTCCACGGTGGTGACCTTCTTGCCCTCCAGCAGCATCACCGGCGTGACGCAGGAGAACACGGCCACCCCGTCCACCATCACCGTGCAGGAACCGCACTGGCCGAGGCCGCAGCCATACTTGGCGGCGTGCAGCTCCAGGTAATCCCGGAGCACGTAGAGGAGGGGCGTGTCCCCCGGCGCATCCACCTCGTGCTGGCGGTCATTGACGGTGAGCTTCACCATGTGGTGCCTCTCTGGGTCGGATCGGCCGGGGCGGCCTGCACGCTGTCGGTCGGGCGCGAAGAGGCGAGGCGGTCGCCGGAGCGCGCCTCGCGCACCGCCTTGTCGAGGCCTTCCCAGGCCGGCGCCTCGCCGAAGCGGGCGCGGAGGTGGGACAGCAGGGCGACGAGCTGCGCGTCGTCCAGCACCCCGCGAAAGCCCGGCATGATCGGCGCCCGCTCGCCCTCGGCGGCGGGAAGGCCGTTGAGCACGACGTTGATGAGGTTCTCGGGGCTCTCGCCGCGGACGCCGCTGCTGAAGGCCAGGTTGATCCCCCCGAAGGGCAGCGGCCGCCCGGCCTCGTGGCAGGTGGCGCAGGCGCCCGCATAGATCGCGGCGCCCGGTTCGCCGCCGGAAGCGGGCACCGTCTGGCTGTCCGAGGCCGCCGGGCGGGCACCGCCGCCGACCGGGCCGCGCGCCGCCAGCAGGGCCTCCACGCGCCGCTGCCGCTCCGCCGAGGGTTGCCCCATGCCGGCGACCGTATAGGCCGCGACGGCGCGCGCATCCTCCTCCGGCACATAGGCCATGTTGGCCGTGACCGGCGCCATCGGGCCGCGGGCGATTCCGTGGTGCTCGTGCCAGCCGCGGCGGAGGTAGTCGAACATGCTGTCGGTGGTCCAGGGCACCGCGGCGGCGGAAGCGGCGTTGATGGCATAGGCGTGCCAGCCCTCGGCCTCCCCGCCCGCGTAGTGCTCGCCGCGCTTCTCGGCCCCGAGCGCGTTGCGCGGCGTGTGGCAGGCGCCGCAATGCCCCAGGCCCTCCGCCAGATAGGCCCCGCGGTTCCACTCCTCGCCCTGGTCCTGGGCCGGGCGATAGGGCCCCTCGCGGAAGAACAGCAGCTTCCAGCCTGCCAGGACGAAGCGCTGGTTCAGGGGGAAGGGCAGATCGTTCTCCCGCGCCGGGGCCCGCACCGGGTCCCGCGTCATGAGGTAAGCGTAGAGGGCCCGGTTGTCCTCGTCGCTGACAAGGGTGAAGTGGTTATAGGGAAAGGCGGGGTAGAGGTGGCTTCCATCCCGGTCCAGCCCGGCGCGCATGGAGCGGGCGAAGGCGGCCTCCGACCAGCGCCCGATGCCCGTCTCGGGGTCCGGCGTGATGTTGGTGGAATAGATCGTGCCGAAGGGCGTCGGCAGCGCCAGCCCGCCGGCGAAAACCTGCCCGCCGGGCGCGGTGTGGCACACGTTGCAGTTTCCCAGCGCGGCAAGTTGCGCGCCGCGGCGCACCAGGGCCGGGTCGAAGCTCTCGCGCCGGGGTGGATCGATGGGATCGATCGCCGGGTGCCAGGCATAGGCCGCGAAGGCCCCGCCCCCGAGAACAACGAGCGCCAGAAGCGAGAAGGCGATGTTCCTGGTCCGCATGCCGCCCTGGCCGCTCCTCGATCCGGGATGTTCCCACCGGTTCAGCGATAGCGTCCGGCGGCGGGCACCGTTGCCTGAAAGGCGGCCTCCGCGAAGGCCGGTGCTACAGCAGGAAGGCGAGCGCCTCGGCGCAGGGCTGCTCCACCTTCAGCGCCAGCACGTCATCGGCCCGCGTGCGCCCCAGGTTCACCGCGGCCACCGGCTTGCCCGCCCGCGCGGCCGCCTGCACGAAGCGGAACCCCGAATACACCATCAGCGAGGACCCCACGACCAGCACGGCATCCGCCCGGCCAAGCGCCTCGAAGGCCGCATCCACGCGTGCCCTCGGCACCCCCTCGCCGAAGAAGACCACATCGGGCTTGAGGACGCCGCCGCAGGCCGCGCAGGGCGGCACCACGAAGGCGGAGAAGTCCACGCCCTCGAGCTCCGCATCGCCATCCGGCGCCTGCGCCGCACCGAGCCCGGCCCAGGCGCCATTCTCCCGCACCAGCGCCTCCTGCATCGCCTCCCGCGGGGTTTCCCAGCCGCAGCCCATGCAACGCACCCGGTCCAGCCGCCCGTGCAGATCCACCACCCGGCTGCTTCCCGCCGCCTGGTGCAGGCGGTCCACGTTCTGGGTCAGCAGCAGCTCGCTCCTGCCCATCGTTTCGAGCCGGGCGAGCGCCGCGTGGGCGCCGTTGGGCCGCACCTTGCCGAAGCTGCGCCACCCGACCAGGCTGCGCGCCCAGTAGCGCTGGCGCGCCGGGTGGCTGCCCATGAAGGCCTGGAAGGTCATGGGCTGCGCCCGCTTCCACCGGCCTTCGGCGTCGCGATAGTCGGGAATGCCGGAATTCGTGCTGCAGCCCGCGCCGGTCAGCACGAAAAGCCGTTCGTGCCGCCCGATGAACGCCCGCAGCGGCGTGGTGTCATGCATGCCCGGTATCTAGGAAAGCGGACCCGGGGCGAAAACCCTCCGGCGCTTCTTCCACCTCAGCCGAGCGCCCCGGACACCTCCCGCCCGCGCTGCCACACCGCCCGGATGCGATGGATGTTGCGGATATCGGCCTGCGGGTCGGCATCCAGCACCAGCAGGTCCGCGCGCCGCCCCTGCCGCAGCAGCCCGCGGTCCTCCAGGCCGAGCAGCTCGGCGGACTGGCCCGTCGCGCAGCGCAGCGCCTGCTCGGGCGTGAGCCCCGCCTCCACCATCAGCTCCAGCTCCCGGTGCTCGGCGAAGCCGGGGATGCGGATGGCCGTGGCGCCGGAATCCGTGCCGAAGCCGATCCGCACGCCGGCCGCGTGCAGCGCCTTCAGGTTGCGCTGGTTGACGGCCACCTCCTCGCGCGACGAGGCCGCGCCGGCCAGCGCGCTGCGCCGCCATTCGGGGTCGCCGAACTGCGCGCGCAGCCCGGCGTTCAGCGCCCGCCCGAAGAACGGATCGGCGAGGAGCTCCGGCCGGTCGGCGTAGATGTAGTTCGCCTCGTTGATCTGGATGGTCGGGATGTACCAGGTGTTCCGCTCGCGCATCGCGGCGACCAGGGCCGCGTCCACCGGCTTGTCCCGGATGCCGTGCGCCACGATGTCCACCCCCGATCGCACCACGATGCGTGCCTGCTCGAGATCGTGGATATGGGCGGCGACGCGCAGCCGATGGGCATGCGCCTCCTCCGTGGCGGCGAGGATGATCTCGGGGCGCATCATCGGCACGGTGCCGTTCAGGTCGTCCACCCACAGCTTCACGATGTCCACGCGCCGCCGCGCCATGGCGCGGATGGCCTCGCGGGCCTCCTCCGGCGTCCCGGGGCGGGCCACCTGGCTGTCGTTCAGGTTCATCGGGCCGGCCGGCGGCGTGCCGTCCGGGACGCCCACGCCCATGCCCGCGCCGAGCAGGTCGGCGCCATCCGTCCCGCCGCGCCGCACCTCCTCGCGGATGTCGAAGAAGGCGGCGGGGCCGAGGCCGAGCGCCGTGACGGTGGTCACGCCATAGGCCGCGAACTGCCGGAGCTGCGCCAGCACGTTCTCCCGCGTGTAGAAACGCCCGCCCGTCTCGGCCCCGGCGCTGTTGCCCACATGCGAATGCGCGGAGATCAGCCCGGGGACGACGGCGCGGCCCGCCAGGTCGATCCGCCGCGCCCCGGCCGGCACCGCCACGGAACCGGACGGCCCGATGGCCCCGATCACGCCGTCCGCGACCAGGATCGTGGCGCGGCCGATGCGCCGCTCGCCGTCGAACACCTCGGCGCCCTCCAGCGCCACCGGCGCATCGGCAAGGGCCGGCCGGCTGCCGGCGAACACGGCGAAACCGAGAGGCAGCAAGCTGCGGCGCATCAGCCTCATCACGGCGTTCCTCCTGCGGCCTTCGAACGGGCCTGCCCAAGCAAGCAGCACAGTGCGCGGCTTTGCAAGGGAAGCTTCCGGTCAGGCCGCCGGCCCTGTCCGGCTATTCCGGCTCCAGTCCCACGGTCTTTCCCACCGCAACCGCGCGCTGCACCTCCGCCCTGATGAAATCCTGCGTCGCATCGGGCCCGAGGTCGAGCGGTTCCAGCCCGGCCGCCATGATCATGCGCCGCGTCTCGGGCAGGGCCTGTGCCCGCGCGATGTCGGCGGCGATGCGCTCGACGATGGGCCTGGGCGTGCGGGCGGGGGCAAGGATGGCGAACCACGCCTCCATGGCGGTGTCGCCGATGCCCAGTTCCGCAAAGGTCGGCACGGCCGGCAGATCGGGATGCCGCGCGGCGGAGGTGATGGCCAGCAGCCGCAGCGCGCCCGACTGCGCCTGGGCCATGACCCCCGGCAGGGTGGAAACCGCGAAGGCCAGCGAGCCCCCGAGCAGGTCGTTCAGCACCGGCGCGGCGCCCCGGTAGGCGACATGGACCGCGGAGAGGCCGAGCCTGCGCAACCACATCTCCTCGATCAGGTGGGCGGTGGAACCCGGACCGGGCGAGCCATAGGTGAGCCGGCCCGGCTGAGCCCGGATGGCCTCGGCCAGGTCATCCATGGAGGCGAAGGGCGAGCGCGCCGGCACGGCGAAGGCGTGCGGCGTGGACGCGACCAGCGAGATCGGCGCGAAGTCCGCCACCGGGTCGTAGGCCATGCGGCGAAACATGGCGACGTTCAGCGCATGCGTCTGGATGTTGCCCAGCCCGAGCGTGTAGCCGTCGGGCGGCGAGCGGGCCAGCGCCTCGGCCCCGATCATGCCGGAGGCGCCGGAGCGGTTCTCCACCACCACGGGCTGGCCCCAGATCGTGGAAAGGCGCTGGCCGATGATGCGCGCCGGGGGATCGGCGGAGCCGCCGGGCGGATAGGGCACGATCAGCTTCACGCCCCGCGAGGGAAAGGCATCCTGTGCCCGGAGCGTCCCGGGCGCGGCCAGGCCGCACAGCAGCGCCCGGCGCGCGACCCGCGGGGGTGGTGCCCTCCAGTGCATGACGCGTCCTCCCTGCTTTGCTTTCTTCCGGCCGCGGCGGCGCCACGTCCTCGCCCGCAAGCCTACCCGCCCCTGACGCCCCTGCGAAAGCGCGGCCTGCCGGCGAACTTCGCGACAGCCGCACGGCCATGATCCAGGCCTCCAGCATCCGCCCGGCGGGCAGGAACCAGCCCCGGCCAAGCAGGCGCCGGCGGGCTCAGGCCGCCATCCAGCCCCCGTCCACCATCAGGTTGTGGCCGTTCACGAAGCTCGCCTCCCCGCTCGCGAGGAACAGGGCGGCGCGGGCCACGTCCAGCGGCGCGCCCAGGCGCGGATACGGCGTGCGCGCCTCGGAATAGGCGATCCAGCGCGGCTCCACGGCGCGCCCGGACTTGCCCGTCAGGATCTTCCCCGGCGCCACGGCGTTGCAGACGATGTGCTGGCGCCCGTAATCCGCCGCGATCTGGCGCGTCATGTAGACCAGTCCCGACTTGCTCACGCCATAGGCGAAGTCCTCGGGCGAGGCGACCATGCCGTGCTGGGAGGAGATGTTGACGATCCGCCCGCGCGCCTCGTCCACCACGGGCTGTTGCAGCATCTGGCGCACCGCGGCGCGGGCGCAAAGGAAGGCGCCCTTCAGGTTCACGGCGATCACGCTGTCCCACAGCGCCTCCTCCGTCTCGGCCAGCGGCTTGCCCGCGCGGATGGCGGCGTTGTTGACCAGGATGTCCACCGACCCGTGCCGCGCCACCGTCCCGGCGAACAGCGCCTCCACCTCCGGCGCGGAGGAAACGTCGCAGCGGATGAAGCCGGCCTCGTGGCCGTCGGCGCGAATGGCCTCCAGCACGGGGGGCCCACCCTCCACCACCTCCTCCGTGACGTCCGCCACCACCACCCGCGCGCCCTCCTGCGCGAAGAGCCGCGCGATCGCGCGCCCGATGCCGGAGGAGCCACCGGTCACGATCGCGGTCCTGCCGGCCAGCCGTGCCATGCCCGTCATCTCCTCACGCCCCGCAGAGGGCGATGCCCTCGGGGCCGTTGCGCCAGTCCAGGTATCGCCGGGCGAGCCCGGGCAGGTCGTCGGTGAGCGGCGCGCGCCCGGTGGCCGCGCGCAGGCGGGTGGTGTCCATCGGCGCGCGGTCACGCTCCAGCCCGTAGCGCACCGTCGCGGCCTCCGGGTCGATGCGCCAGCGAAAGCCCGGGCAAAGCGCGACGAGCGCCTCGCACCAGGCGGCGGCGGTGGTCAGCGCGCCGCCGCCCAGGTTGAAGGTTGCACGCTCCGGTGCCGGTAATGCCAGAAGGTCGGCGATGGCGCCGGCCGCCGCCTCCGCGTCGATCCAGTCGGCCGCCATGGCGCGGGGCAGCACGCATTCCCTCCCGGCCCGCGCATCCTCCACGCATTGCCAGTGGGGCGAAAGCAGCGGGCGCATGCCGGTCGGGTGCTCCCGCGCGCCGAAGCAGGGGCCGAGCCGGACCGCCGCGGTCTCCATCCCGTAAAGCGCGCCGAGACGGTGGACGGCCTGCTCCGCCGCGAGCTTGGTGATGCCGTAAAGGGCGGCGGGCCGGGTGGGGGTGGACTCCTCGTGCAGCCGCCCGTCCGCCTCCGCCGCGGCATGGCCATAAACCGCGACCGAGCTGAGCCCGAGCACCCGCCGCACGCCGGCCCGCCGCGCGGCCTGCATGAGGCGCAGGGTGCCGCCCAGGTTCACCTCCGCGATCACCTCCGGTTGCTCGGCCTCGGCCCGCATGTCCGGGGTGAGGGCGGCGGCATGGATCACGCGGTCGATCGCCGCCGCGGCGAAGGCGCGGTCCAGGTCGTCCGGCACGCGGACATCGCCAGAAATGAACCGGGCCGCGCCCAGCCAGCCGGCGGACAAGGCCTCCGGAGGCGGCGTTGGCGCGAAGAGCACCACGCGCTCACCCCGGTCGAGCAGGGCGCGGGCGATGTTCAGCCCGACGAAGCCGGTGGCGCCGGTGAGAAGGACGGTCATGGGTCAGTGCCTTGCCAACGCCCGCCGCTCCAGCACCGCCACCCAGCGGGAGAAGGGCCAGAGAAGGACGAAGTAGATTAGCGCCGCCGCCATCAGCGGCGTCGGGTTGTAGGTCTGCTCCTGCGCCACCCGGGCGGAGCGCAGCAGCTCCGGCATGGCCACAAGCGCGCCGATGGACGTGGTCTTCACCAGTTCCAGCGCATTGCCCGCGAGCGGGGCGATCACCTTGCGCACGGCCTGCGGCAGCAGCACGAGAACGAGGACCTGGAAGCGGCTGAGGCCCAGCGCTGCCGCCGCCTCGGTCTGCCCGTGCGGGATGGAGGCGAGCCCGGCACGGAAGATCTCCCCGAAGTAGCCGGTGTTGTTCAGGCCGAGCGCGAGCACCACCGCCGCGAAGCCGCCGAGGCGGATGCCCAGGAAGGGGAGCCCGTAGAACACCAGAACCAGCAGAACCAGCACGGGAAAGGCGCGCAGGAAGTCGATGCCGACGATCACGGCGCGGCGCGTGACCCTGCCGCCGAAGCTGTAGAGCAGCGCGACGGCCAGCCCGCCCGCCAGCGCCGTGGGCAGCGCCACCGCGGCCAGCAGCAGGGTGAGCCAAAGGCCCTGCAGAAGCAGTGGATAAATATCCGCCAGGCTGTCCAGGTTGGCGAAGTTGTCGATCAGCTCCTGCATCGCCTACCCCGCCCGCGCTGCGCGCCGTTCGATCCAGCGGCTGAGCACCACCAGCGGGATGAAGAAGGCGAGATAGAAGGCCGCCGCCAGGGTCAGGGGCGAGGGATTGGCGGTGATGGCCGTCACGCTCTGCGCGCTGCTCAGCGCCTCCGGCAGCGCGACGGCGGAGCCGAGCGCGGTGCCCTTGGCGATCGCGATGGCGCGGTTGGTCAGCAGCGGCACGGCCAGCACGATGGCCTGCGGCAGCACCACCCGGGTGAAGACGCGCTCGGTGCGCAGCCCCAGTGCCCGCGCCGCGTCCCATTGCCCGCGCGGCACGGCCATGATGGCCGCGAAGAAAATGTCGGACGCGAAGGCCGAAAGAACGGCGCCCAGCGCCAGCACCGTGGTGGCGAAGGGCGAAAGGGAGAAGCCCAGATAGGGCAGCGCGAAGTAGAGGACGATGATGATCACCAGCTGGGGCAGCGTGCGGAACACGTCCACATAGGCGGCCACCAGCCAGCGCAGCGGCCGGAACGGCACGCAGCGCAGCAACGCCAGCGCCAGCCCGAACACCAGCCCGAAGGCGATGATGCAGAGCGACACCAGCACCGTGACGCCGAAGCCGCGCAGCACCTCGGGAAAGGCACCCGCCATGACGGCGGCGTTGAAGTAGTGGTCGATCAGCCGTTCCATCGCGCGCCCCCGGAAAGCCGGGGCAAGGCCATGCTCAGCCGCAGGCCGGCGCGTGCGGCGTGGCGTCATGGCCAGGGAAGCCGGGCGCGCCGTAGCCCTCATAGACGGTCAGCAGGGATGAGCCCTCCGCCGGCGCCTCGCCGTACCACTTCTCGTAGAGCGCGCGCAGGCTGCCGTCGCGCTTCATGCACTCGATCGCGCCCTCTACGCGGTTGCGGTACTCGGCGTCCTCCAGCCGGAAGGCGTAGCCGAAGTTGCGGCCGTTGAAGTCCTTGAATCCCACCTTGATCGCGCGGTTGCGGGAAGCGGCATAGACGGTGGTGGGGATCTCGTTCAGCGCCGTGAAGGCGCGGCGCGTGAGCACGGCCTGCACCGTGTCGGGGAAGGTGTCGTAGCGCTGCACCTCGAAGCCGTAGCGCTCCGCGTTCTCCGTCGCCCAGGTGTCCGAGATGGTGCCGCGGTTGACGGCCAGCACCTTGCCGCGCAGGTCGTCGAAGCCGGCCATGGCGTCCGCCTGGCGGATGATGAAGCCGTTGCCCGTGGCGAAGAACGGCTCGGTGTAGAGCATGCGCGCCGCGCGCTCCGCCGTGATGTTCAGCGGGTTCACGGTGAACTCGATCCGCTTGGAGAACAGCGCGGGAAACAGGCCGGAGAAGTTGATGTCCACGATCTCCACCGAGGGACGGCCCAGGCGCTTGCCGATCTCGCGGATCAGCTCGGCGCCGAAACCCTCCGGCCCGCCGGTGCCGCGCACCATCCAGGGCGCCACGCCGAAGTCGGAGCCGACAACCATGGGCGCACCGGAGGGGTGGTCCGCCTCCTGTGCCCAGGCGCCGCACTGCATGCCCAGAACCAGCAGGGAAGCGCAGCAGAAGCGCCCGAAGGATGTCAGACGGTGCATTGGTGGTCGCTCCGGTTCGATGGATCGGTCGCAGGGCGGCCGCGCCCCTGGTCAGCAAGCCTTGTGCCATCACTCGCCACACCCGCGGCGGGCACTGGGATGCACCGGCGTGCCAGGCCGATGCGCCGTGCCGCCGGGACGCGGCCATGCCCGGCGACATGGCCCGCCAACCATGCGGGCCGGAGCGGGACCGGCGGGAAGCCCGCCCCCCCACCGCCGCCCGCGCTTCAGCCGTTGGCGGCCGCCGGATGGGCGGCCAGGAAGCGCTCCAGCGCCGCGACGAATTCGGGCCGCCCCGGCGCCGTGTTGTGCGAGGCGCCCTCGATCGTCACCAGCTCAAGCTGCGGCATGGCGGCCTTGAGCTGCTGGAACTCCCGCAGATAAGGATCGGCGGTGCCGACGATGCCCAGCGAGGGCACCGTCACCGCCCGCATCTGTGCCTCCGTCACCACCTGGTCGGGATTGGACCGGCGGACGGCCGCCAGCGCCCGCGGGTCCTTGCCCTGCATCTGACGGGCGGAGCGCTCGCGGATCACCTCGTCGGAAGGCGGCGGCTGGTCGCGCGGCCAGAGGCGGCGGATCTGGGAGCGCAGCATGCCCTCGTCCATCTCGTCGGACTCGATGTCGACGCGCCGCTGGTCCTCGGCGCTCCAGTTGCGCCGGCCCGAGGCGCCGCCCAGCGTCATCGTCACGAAGCGCTGGGGGTGCAGGGTGACAAGCTGGGCCACGATATGCGCGCCCATGGAGTAGCCGACGATGTGCGCGCGCCGGATGCCCAGGTGATCCATCAGCCGGATGGCATCCATCCCCATCTCCGGCCCATAGGCGCCGCGCTCATGCGGCTTGCCGCTCTGCCCGTGGCCGCAGGCGTCGAAGGCGATGGCGCGGTAGCGCCGCGCGAGGGCCGGGAAGATGCCCGAGTCCACGAACTGGCCCTGGATGTCCGTGGTGTAGCCGTGGATGAGGATGACAGGCTCGCCCTGGCCTTCCTCGATGTAGTGGATGCGCACCCCCGCGGAATCGAAGAAGCGGTCCTCGGCGGCACGCGCCGTGAGCGGCCCCGCGAGGAGCCCCCCGGCCATCAGGCCGGCCATTCGGCGGGTGATCCGGATCATGCTGTCCTCCCGTGACGTCCGGGAAGTTCACGACCGGACCACCGCCGGGGTCAAGGCCCGGCCCGGGGAAGGCGACCGGGCAGGCCCCTCCCCTCAGGTCCTCACCAGCGGGCAACCGCCTTCGGAGATCGGCCGGAAGGCTTCCCCGGCCGGCGTGGTGCCGACCAGCTTGTAGTAGTCCCCCGCCCCCGTCCGCTCCGCCGGGCTCTTCACCTCGAACAGATAGGAGGGATGGATCTTGCGCCCGTCCGCACGGATGCTGCCCGCACCGAAGGCATCGTCATCGGTGGGCATCGCCTTCATGCGCTCCACCACCGCGCGGCCGGAGATGCGGGCCTCCGCCACGCCCATCGAGGCAACGGCCTTGAGGTAGTGCAGCGCCCCCGCGTAGCAGCCGGCCTGGATCATGCCCATGGGAATGCCGCCCGGCAACTTCGGCCGCACCCGTGCCGCCAGCGCGCGGGTGCGCGGGTTCAGGTCCCAGTAGAAGGATTCGGTCAGCAGCAATCCCTGCGCGGTTTCCAGCCCCAGCGCGTGCACATCCGCGATCGCCATCAGAAGGGTCGCGAGCTTGGCCTGCTGCGTCAGCCCGAACTCGCGCGCCTGCTTCACGCAGTTCACCGTGTCGGTGCCCGCATTCGCCAGGCCCACCACCTTCGCCCGGCTGGCCTTGGCCTGCACCAGGAAGGAGGAGAAATCGGTTGTCTGCGGAAAGGGGTAGCGCAGCCCGCCCAGCACGCGCCCGCCCGCCGCCTCCACGAAGGCGGAGGTGTCGCGCTGCAGGGCATGGCCGAAGGCGTAGTCGGCGGTGATGAAGAACCAGCTGTCCCCGCCCGCCCGCGTCAGCGCGGCGCCGGTGGATTTCGCGAGCATCCAGGTGTCATAGGTCCAGTGCACCGTGTTCGGTGAGCACTGCGTCCCCGTCAGCTCCACCACGGCGCCGCCCGAGTTCACGAAGACCTTGTCCTTCTCCCGCGCCGCCGTGGCCACCGCCAGCGCGACGGAGGAGGTAGGCACGTCGAGGATCATGTCCACGCCCTCCGTGTCGTACCACTGGCGCGCGATGCCGCTGCCGACATCGGGCCGGTTCTGGTGGTCCGCCACCAGCACCTCCACGGAGATGCCGGGGTTCGCGGCGGTGAACTCCTCCACCGCCTGCCTCGCGCAGGCCACCGAGCCAGGCCCGGTCGGGTCGCGATAGGGGCCGGACATGTCGGTGAGCACGCCGATGCGGACCGGCCGGGCGGCACGCGGCTGCGCCACGGCCCCGGATACCGCCGATGCGGCCACAAGGCCGGTGGCGCCGAGAAGCCCCCGGCGTGCGATGCTGGTCATGCCGTCGTTACTCCCTGTTGCGGCGCCGCCTCTGCCGTGCGGCTGCCGTTGATCGGATGGGCCGCGTGTCAGGACGTCAGCGCGGGCGGCAGCGCGCCGGCCCGCAGCATGTCCCGGATCCGCGCCTTCTGCAGCTTGCCCGTCGCGGTGTGCGGAAGCTCGTCCACCACCACCATCGCGTCGGGGATGCACCACTTCGGGATCTTGCCGTCGTAGAAGGCGGCCATCTCCGCCCATGTCACGCAGCACCCGTCCTGCAGCACCAGCACCAGCAGCGGGCGCTCGCCCCAGCGCTCGTCCGGGCGCGCCACCACCGCGGCCTCCCGCACGGCCGGGTGCGCGCAGGCGATGTTCTCCAGCTCGATGCTGCCGATCCACTCGCCGCCGGACTTCACCACGTCCTTGGTGCGGTCCACCACCTGCACGTAGCCGTCGGCATCCACCGTCACCACGTCGCCCGTCTCGAACCAGCCGGCATGCGCGAAGGCCGGCGCGTCGTCCTGCCCGAAATAGCCGGACGCCACCCAGGGGCCGCGCACCATCAGGCTGCCACGGGAAACGCCGTCGCGCTCCACCGTGCGCCCCTGCGCATCGACCACCCGCAGCTCCACGCCGAACAGGGGCCGCCCCTGCTTCGCGGAAAGCGCGGCCATGTCCGCTTCCGGCAGGCCGCGGTGCTTGGCCAGCGGCGTGTTCGCGACGCCGAGCGGGCTTGTCTCGGTCATGCCCCAGGCATGCACCACCTGCACCCCGTGCGCCCGGAAACGCTCGATCATCACGGGCGGGCAGGCCGAACCCCCGATGACCATCCGCCGCAGGCTCGCGAAGCGCTTGCCCTGCTCGCGCATCCAGTCCAGCAGCGCCATCCAGACCGTGGGCACGCCCGCGCTGAAGGTGACGCCCTCCTCCTCCATCAGCGCGTGCAGGCTGGCGCCGTCCAGCTTCGGCCCGGGCAGCACCAGCTTGGCGCCCACCATCGGCGCGGCATAGGGCAGGCCCCATGCGTTCACGTGGAACATCGGCACCACGGGCATCACGACGGAACCGGCGGAAAGGCTGAACACGTCGGGCGAGCAAACCGCCATGGCATGCAGCACGGCGGAGCGGTGGCTGTAGAGCACCCCCTTCGGCTCGCCCGTGGTGCCGGAGGTGTAGCACAGCGCGCAGGCCGTGTTCTCATCCAGCTCGGGCCAGTCGAAGCCGTCCGGCGCGGCCGCAAGAAGCGCCTCGTAGCAGAGCAGCTCCGGCAGCGTCGTGGAGTGCGGCATGTTCGCAGCGTCCGTCATGACGACGACGGGCGGAAGCGCGGGCAGCCGCCGGGCCAGCTCCTCCAGCAGAGGAACGAAGCCGGGATCCACGAACAGCGCGGCATCGCCGGCATGCCCGATGATGAAGGCGATCTGCTCGGGGAACAGGCGGGGGTTGATGGTGTGGCAGATCATGCCGCCGCCGCCGACGCCGTAGTAAAGCTCAAGGTGGCGGTGGCTGTTCCAGGCCAGGGTTCCGATCCGGTCGCCCGGCTTCAGCCCGAGCAGCCGCAGCGCATTGGCCAGCCGCCCGCAGCGCGCCCAGGCCTCGGCATAGGTGGTGCGGTGCAGCGCGCCATCCGGCAGGCGCGACACGATCTCGGTTTCGGCGTGGTAGGCGGCGGCATGACGAAGGATCGAGGTGGTCAGGAGGGGCACGTCCATCATCATGGCGCGCATTCTTGTTTCTCTCCCAGGACAGGGCCTTCGCTCGCCATCCTTCCCGCGCCGGAGCGCGGGAACACGTCGGCATCGCCTCTTGCGCAAAGTTCAGCAGCCCGGTCCCGAAAGAGCAAGGTCTTTGCTCCCGGGACGGGATGGCGGGGCGCCCTCACCCCTCCGCTTCAGCGCGCCAGCGGATCGGGGCGCATCTGCACGCGGAACACGCGCGGCCGCTCGCCCTTGCCGGTCTCGCTGTGAAAGGGCGTGCGCGTTCCGGTGGTCGTCCAGACGCCGCGCCCGCGCCAGCCGGTGTCCGGGTCGTCGATCCGCCCATCCACGTTCTTGGTGAAGAAGCCCGCCGGATAGGGCACGCGCAACTGGTGCAGCCGGCCATCGACCAGCACGGTCAGGGATTCGCTCCCGTTCGTGCTGGCGATCGGCACGTCGTTGCCGAGCCCGAGCGTGTTGAAGCGGTCCACCCACACGTAATACGCATGGTCCGCGCTGCCGTTCGGGTCCACGCCCGCGAATTGCGGGCCGGGAAAGCGGTGCAGCGTCCAGCCCTCCTCGCATTGCCGCCCGGTCGCGGCACTGGGCCCGGTCAGCGGCGAGGTGCACTTCGAACGGTCGAAGCTCGCCAGATGGCCGCTGGCCAGCGTGGTCCAGACCACGCCCTTGCTGTCCACGTCGATCCCGCGCGGGCTGAAGCTGCCCGGCGGCGGCTGGAAGATCTCGGTCAGCCCGGTGTTGGCGGGGTCGTCGCCGGGGATGAAGCGGATCAGGAAGCCCGGCTGGTCCACGCGCGAGAAGCCGCTGTCCATCGACTGCCCCCAGATCGAACCGTCCGTGGGGCTGGGCTGCACGCCGTAGAGGCTGGCGATGATCCGCTTCTGCTTCGTGAGATCGAGCGGCGCGTTGGCTTCCACGTACTCGCCGCGCCGGCCCAGGCCCGGAACGTCGATCACCATCGGCGACCAGCCCTGCGATGTCCGGGCGTCGCGCGTTTCAAGGAAGCGCCGCGTGTTCAGCCAGCCGATCGCCCCGCCCGTCGGACCGCCCCAGCTTGTCCACAGAGTGTTGTCGGCGTCGTAGCCGAAATAAAGGTGGTGCGTCTGGAAGCAGGTGTCGATCAGGTCGAACTTCCGCGTCGCCGGGTCATACACCGAAAGCTGCCGCCCCGATGCCGGAAGCGGCGCGATGCGGGCGGACGGATGGTCGCCGCCGGCCTTGCACCAGTCCGGCTGCGCCTCCGCCGGGCGGATGCGGGCCGCGAACCAGACCAGCCCGCGGCCGTCCATGATCAGGTTGTGGTTGCTGGTATGCCCGTCCCAGATCGCCTCGTCGCCCCAGAAGGGGGAGGTGCCGCGCGGCTCGTCCGCAGCGCTCGGTGTTTCGGGATGGGCGAAGGGGTGGCGGATCGTCCAGGCGCGGTGCGTGTTGGGATCCAGCACCGGCACGTCGTCGGTCGATTCCTCCGGCGAGCCGTAGATCAGCCCGCGCGGGAACAGGGTCGGGTCGCGCTTGTCGGTGGAGATGGCGTCGTGCAGGTAGGTGGTCGGCTCCGCCCAGTCCCACAGCGTCACCACCATGTTGCGCGCCAGCCCCTCCGGCCGCGCCGGCCGTTCGGAGGGCAGCTCGCCCCGCGCGATCCGGTCGGTCCAGTCGGCGAAGTGCGAGATGCCCCGCTCCGGCCCGAGGCGACCGATGGAGACCGCCATCGCGCCCATGGCCTGGCCGGACTGGATGCGCCGGAACCACATCTCGCTGGAATTGGGGAACTCGCCCAGCGCCGGGCTCGGGTGGCGGATGTTGGCGCTGCCCAGCGCGTGGCAGGACTGGCAGGACTGCTTGACCGTATCCACCCAGGCGTTCTGGCTGCGCATGAAGTCGGGGATGCCGTTGCCGCCCGCGCCGTCCCCCGTGCCCGGGAACTGGTCGGCCGGCGGGATCCGCAGCATCGAGTACCAGTACATGCCCGGGTAGAGCGCCGCCGCCGCGGCCGGGCCGGGCGCGGGGGTCGCGACCAGGTTCAGCGCCTGTCCGGGCCTCGCCTCCACGCGCGGGCCGTCCACCAGCCCGTAGCCGCGCGTCCAGACCCGGAAGGTCGCGCCCGGCAGGTCGGGAATCAGGAAGCGGCCCTGGTCGTCCGTCACGACGATCTTGGCGAACTTCGTGGGCAGGTCGGTGGTTTCGGCGATCACCCAGATGCCGGCCTCGGGTCCACCCGGCCCGCTGACCACGCCGCCGATATCGGCCTCCCCCATGGCCACGGCGGGCGCGGGAGCGGGCGTGGCAGCCGGAGCCTGGGCGCGCGCGCCCGTCGGCGTCGACGCGAGCAGAGCGGCCAGCACGGCCGCGGGCCAGCGTGCCCCACGGTTCACCTCGGACATGCCTCGACCTCCCGCGCCGCCCTCGTTCCGGGGCGGCTCGCCCCGGAACCGTAGCAGCGGAGTGGCGCGGAGCCGTAGAAAAATCCGGGGCCCTCCGCCGGCGCTTCTTCCTTCCGTCCCGCCGGAACCTCCCCGATACTCCCGGGGAGGAAACAGTTCGGAAAGAACCCCATGCCCGTCACCCGCCGCCACGCGCTCGGCCTGGGCGCCGCCGCGCTCGGCACGCCCGCCCTCGCCCAGCGGAACTTCCCCGACAAGCCCATCCGCATGCTGGTGCCCTGGGCGCCCGGCGGCACCACCGACGTGCAGATGCGCGCCTTCTGCGAGGCGGCAGGCAAGCGCCTCGGCCAGCCCGTGGTGGTGGAGAACAAGGCGGGCGCCGGCGGCATCCTCGGCGCCCAGGCGCTGCTGAACGAGCGGCCGGACGGCTACACCCTGTCGCAGATGCCCATCAGCGTGTTCCGCATGCCCTTCATGAGCCAGCGCCCGCTCTTCGACCCGCTGGCCGACTTCACCTATGTCACCCACCTCACGGGCTACCTCTTCGGCGTGGTGGTGCGCGCCGACGCGCCCTGGGCGGACTTCCCCGCCTTCCTGGCGGATGCCAAGGCCAATCCCGGCCGCTTCAACTACGGCACGCCCGGCGTCGGCACCTCGCTGCACATCACCATGGAACAGATCGCGGGCCAGCGGGACGTGCAGTGGGTGCACGTGCCCTTCCGCGGCGTGGCCGAGAACATGCAGGCGCTGCTCGGCGGCCAGATCCACGCCACCGCCGACAGCTCCGGCTGGGGCCCCCTGGTGGAGGACGGCCGGCTGCGCCTTCTCGTCACCTGGGGTCCGGAGCGCGCCAAGCGCTTCCCCCGGGTGCCGACGCTGAAGGAGCACGGGATCGACCTCGTCTCCACCTCCCCCTACGGCGTCGCCGGGCCGAAAGGCATGGACCCCGCCACGCTGCGCATCCTCGATGCCGCCTTCCAGGGCGCGGTGGCCGATCCCGCCCACATGGCCGTGCTGGACAAGTTCGACATGCCCGCGATGCCCATGGGCCCGGAGGCCTACACCGCCTTCGTGCGGCGCACGGTGGAGGATGAATCGGCGATGATCCGGCGCATGGGCCTGCGGCTGTGAAACGGTGCCGCGGGGGCGCGCCCCCGCGGCGCCTCACGCGGCCGGCGGCGTCCCGCCCGCCCCCAGCTCGATCAGGTCGCGCCGCACCCGCCGCAGCCGCTCGGACGCGTCCTGAAGGTGCCGCTGCGCCTCCGGCACGTCGCCCCGGGCCAGCGCCCTGGAGCAATCATCGAGCGAACCACCCAGCAGATCGAGGATGGTTTCCGCCGCCTGGGATGCGGGCGAGTTCATGTTCATCACGCCGTTATCGGTCGCGCGGGCTGGCTTTGCGAGCGAATACGGAGGCTCAGCCGCCCTCGGCCTCCCGCCGCATCGCCTCCCACAGCGCCGCCACATGCGCGCGCTCCGTCGCCTCGGCGCCCACGGAAACCCGCACCATCCAGCGCCCGTCCAGCACGGCGGGGGTGAGATAGGCGGCGCCCGAGCGGTTGATCCCCTCCGCCCAGCGCAGCGTGTGCCGGTCCAGCGCCTCCCCCTCCAGCCCCGCGGGCGCGTGGCGGAGGCACACGGTCTGCAGCACCACGGGCGCCAGCACCTGCCAGCCGGGCGCGGCCGCCACCTGCCCGGCCAGCCAGCGCGCGTTCTCCATGTCGCGCCGCAGCCGCGCGCGCAGCGCCGCGACACCCTGCTCGCGCAGCACGAACCACAGCTTCAGCGCGCGGAACCGCCGCCCGAGCGGGATGCCCCAGTCCCGCAGGTTCTTCACCTGCCCGTCCACCGCGCTCTGCAGGAAGCTCGGGTTGGTGGACATCACCCGCACCAGGTGCTGCGGGTCGCGCACGTAGTACAGGGAGCAGTCGAAGGGCACGCCAAGCCACTTGTGCGCGTTCAGCACCAGGCTGTCCGCGCCCTCCACGCCCTCCCACATCCAGCGGCACTCCGGCAGGATCATCGCGCTGCCGGCCATGGCGGCATCCAGGTGCAGCCACAGGCCGTGGCGGCGCGCCACCTCCGCCACAGCGCCCACCGGGTCGACCGCCGTGGTGGCGGTGGTGCCGGTGGTCGCCACCACCGCGCAGGGCAGAAAGCCGCGGGACAGGTCCTCGGCCACCATCGCCTCAAGCGCGTCCGCCCGCATGGCATGGGCGTCGTCGAAGGGAACCAGGCGGATCCGGTCCCGCCCGATGCCGGCCAGCAGCGCCGCCTTGTCCACGGAGCTGTGGCTGTGCGCCGAAACATAGACCGTGAGCGGCCGCGCCTCGGCCTGCAGCCCGCCGCGGGCCATGGCATAGCCCGTCGCCCGCTCCCGCGCGCAGATCAGCGCCACCAACGTGCTGGTGGAGGCGGTGTCCTGGATCACCCCGCTCCAGCCCTCCGACAGCCCCACCATCTGGCGGACCCAGTCGGTGACGACCTCCTCCAGCTCCGTGATCGCCGGGCCGGACTGCCAGGAGAGGCCGAGAACGCCGAGCCCCGTGCTGGCGAGGTCGCCCAGCACGCCCGCCAGCGGCGCGTTGGCCGGGAAATACCCGAAGAAGCGCGGCGACTGCCAATGGGTGAGGCCGGGCATGATGACGCGGTCGAGGTCCGCCATCACCTCGGCCATGGCCTCCGGCTGCTCGGGCGGCGCGGCCGGCAACCGCGCCCGGACTTCGCCGGGCGCCACCTGCGCGCTCACCGGGTGTTGATCGATCCGCTCGCGGTACCCGGCGATCCAGTCGATGAGCTGATGGCCGGTCCGGCGGAACTCATCGGGCGTCATGCGGAACCTTCGAAAACAGTAATCAGGCGATAAAGAACGGGTGGACCGATCCTCGCTCGCACTGCCGGCCTTCCGCAAGGCCACCCCGGCGCCGCCCCCGCCAAGCCCCGCCACAACCGTTGCGTGCGTGACAAATGATGCGGCGCGAGCCCGGCGGCGACGACCATCCTCCGGCCCTCCATCCAAGGACGGCTCACATGCCCTTCCATGCGCGACGGCCAGGCAGGACCGCGCTGGCCAGCCTCGTTCTCCTGGGATGCGCCGCGGCGGGCGCCCTGGCCGCCGAACGCGCGGCCACGCCGGTCCTGGAACCCATGCAGACCCGGCCGGCCCCGGTGTCGCTGGAACTCCTGAACCTGCGCCTGGTCCGGATGGACGGCAGGATCCGCAACCTTTCGGCCATTCTGGCCCGCCCGGATGCGAGGGGGCGAGCGCCGGCGGACGTTCCGGCCGTGATCCTGGTGCCGGACGGGCTGGGACTGGACCAGCGCATCTCCGCCCTGGCCGAGCGCCTCGCGCTCGAGGGATGGGCCACGCTGGAGATCGACATCGACCCCGTCTCGACGGACGGCCACGCCCCGCAAGGCCCCTTCCCGCTGGCCGCGGAAGCCGATGCGCGCGAGGTGGTGGGGGACCTGGCCCTGGCGCTGCAGGAGCTGAGCGAGGAACCCGGCATCGATCCCAACCGGATCGCCGTGGTGGGCCTGGGCACGGGTGGGCGGGCAGCCCTGCTGGCGGGCTCGGAGGCGGCGATGTCGCACGAGCTGGACACCTTCGGCCCGCGCTTCGCGGCCCATGCCGCCCTTTATCCCGGCTGCGGGCCGCTGCTGGCCGAGGGCTTCGGCAACCCGGCCCCCTGGAGCAGTGCCCCGGCCGCGGCGTTTCACGCCGGCCAGGACGCGCAGAACGCCAACGCGGCGTGCGAAACCCTGGTCAACGCCCTGGCGACGCGCCGCCGTCACCCCGCCCTCTGGCACGTCTACCCGACGGCCACCTATGCCTGGGACCTCGGCGCGGCCATGGGGCAGACCGCGATCCGGCTGGCCAACCTGGGCCCGCCCGCCGTGCCCGTGGCACCGGCCTTCGACATCGCGGAGGACGCGTCCTCGCGGCTGATCGCCTTCCTGCGCCCCATACTGGGTCCGCCCGGACGGCGCTGAAGCCCAGGCCAGGCCTTGCGGGGACCGTTCGCGCCCCGAGATCAGGCGGGCCGCCCCCTTCCCGGGCGGCCCGCCTTTCCGGTCGGCGCACGGCGGACAGGTCTTTCTTCTCGTCGGAGGCTTGCCACGCGCGATGACGTCGCTTCGGTTGCTGGTTGCGGAAAGTGAGACGGCCGAGGAGCGCGAGCGGCGCCGGGCCAGCGTGGGGCGCAGCAGCGGCGAGACCTATCTCGACACGCTGCGTGCCATCGTCCCCGGCGCGGAATGCGACCTGGTCCGCCCGGCCGAGGAGGGCGCGCGGGCGCCGGACAGGGCGGCGCTGGCCGGATACGACGCCGTCTTCCTCACCGGCTCCCCCCTGCATGTGTACGAGGACACGCCGGAGGTGCGGCGGCAGCTCGCCTTCATGCGCGACGTCTTCGCCTCCGGCACGCCCTCCTTCGGCTCCTGCGCCGGGCTGCAGGTGGCCACCGCCGCGGCGGGCGGCACGGTCAGGGAGAACCGGCGCGGGCACGAGGCCGCCTTCGCGCGCCGCATCACCGCCACCGCGGCCGGGCGCGACCACCCGCTTCTCGCCGGCCGCCCCGGCGCCTGGGACGCGCCGGCCGTCCACACGGACGAGGTGGAGCGCCTGCCCGAGGACGCCACCCTGCTGGCCGGGAACGGGGTCAGCGCGGTGCAGGCCGCCGAGATCCGCCACGCCGGCGGCATCTTCTGGGGCGTGCAGTATCACCCGGAGCTTCCGCTGGACGAGCTGGCGGGTGCGCTGCGCCGCCAGGCGGAGAGCCTGATCGAGCAGGAACTGGCGCGCGACAAGGCCGCCGTGGACGACTATGCCGCGCAGATCGAGGCGCTGCACCGCGAGCCCGGGCGCCGCGACCTCGCCTGGCGGCTCGGCCTGGACCCGCAGGTCACCGACCCCGCCCGGCGCCAGACCGAGCTGCGCAACTTCATCGAGCACCTCGTCCGCCCGACCCGGCAGGCGCGCGGCAGGGCCTGACCCGCCGGCTCCCGGCGGCCGGGCGCCTCAGGGCGCCCGCCGCTTCCGCCCCGAAGGCGGTCGCGCCGCCCCTCCTCCCCCTGCGAGAAGCCCTTCCGCCAGCGCGGCCGCCGCCGGGGACAGGCTGCGACCCGCGCGCCGGACCACGCTGATCGCGCGCCGGATCTCCGGCCCCACGATGGGCCGCGTCCGCAGCACCGGCGCCACCCGCAGGTCCACCGCCGAGGAGGGCAGCACGCCCACGCCGAGCCCCGCCCGCACCAGGGCGACCGCCGTGCTCATGTAGGTCGCCTCGCAGGCCGGCAGCGGGCTCACCCCGGCCTCGCGGCAGGCGCGGTCGAACAGGGCGCGCACGCTGCTTTCGGGGTCCATCAGCACCAGCGCCTCCCCGGCGAGGTCCGCCACCGACACGGCGCGGCACGCCTCGAAGCGGTGCCCGGCGGGCAGCACGGCCACCATCCGGTCCTCGAACAGCGGCGTGACCCCGATCTCCGGGTCCGGCTCGATCTCGGTCCCGATGCCGATCTCCACCGCGCCGCTCTTGACCAGCGCCACCACGCCGCGCGCCACGGCATCCCGCACCACCACGCGGATGCCCGGGTTGGCGGCGCGCAGCCGGGCCAGCACCGGCGGCAGCACCGTCGCCCCCACCGAGGGCAGCACGGCCAGCCGCACCAGCCCGCTCCGCCCCGCCGCCGCCTCCCGCGCGCCGGCCACCACGGCGTCCAGCTCCTCCAGAAGCCGGGCGAAGGATTCCACCAGCCCCTGCCCGGCCGCCGTCAACTCCGCCCCGCGCGCGCCGCGGTCGAACAGCCGCAGGCCGAGCGCCGCCTCCGCCTCGCGGAGCTGCACGGTCAGGGTGGGCTGGGACAGGTGGAGCTGCGCCGCCGCGCGGCCGAGGCTGCCCGCCCGCGCCACCGCCACCGCCGCGCGCATCTGGCGAAGCGTCAGGGTCATAGAAAACGCCTATGGGAGCGCTCAGGAAGTTTCAATTGCTTTATCGCCGCGCCTTCGGCTCTCTCCCGCGCAAATCCGGAGGAACCGCATCCATGGCCACAGCACCCACGCCCTCGCGCCGCAGCCTCCTGCTGGGCGCCGCCGCGCTGCCCGCCCTGGCCCGCGCCGCCCTGGCGCAGGGCAACTGGCCGGACCGCCCCATCCGCGTGATCGTCCCCTTCGGCGCCGGCACCAGCACCGACATCATGACGCGCCTGGTGACGCCCCGCATGTCGCAGGAACTCGGCCAGCCCATCGTCATCGAGAACCGCCCCGGTGCCGGCGGCGTGGTGGGGTCCGAGGCCGTCGCGAAGTCGCTGCCGGACGGCTACAACCTCTGCATGGGAAGCATCGCCTCCCATTCCGTGAACGTGTCGCTCATGCCGCGCCTTCCCTATGACGTGCTGCGCGATTTCACCCCCGTCTCCCTCGTCACCAACGCACCCAACCTGCTGGTCGTCGGCAACCACGTCCCCGCCCGCACCCTTCAGGAGTTCCTCGCCTGGGCGCGCACGCAGCGCGGCGGCGCCTCCTATGCCTCGGCGGGGAACGGCACCTCCTCCCACCTCGCGGGCGAACTCCTGAAGCAGCGGACCGGCGTGCCGCTGGAGCACGTGCCCTACCGCAGCGGCGCCCAGGCGCTGACCGACATCATCTCCGGCCAGGTCGCCATGACCGTCTACCAGGTCACGGCGGTGCTGCCCTTCGTGCGGGACGGCAAGATGCGGGCCCTGGCCACCACCTCCGCCCGGCGCCTCGAATGGACGCCGGACGTGCCCACCGTGGAGGAGCAGGGCGTCGCCCCCTTCGACGTCGCCGCCTGGCACGGCCTCTTCGCCCCCGCGAACCTGCCCGCGCCGGTGCTCGACCGCATCTTCCACGCGCTGACGACGGCGCTGAACGACCCGAAGCTGCGCCCCAAGCTGAACGAGCAGGGGCTGGAGCCCGTCGGCATGGCGCCCGCCGCCTTCCGCCCCTGGCTGGAAGCGGACATCGCCAAGTGGCGCGAGGTGGTCCGCGCCGGCAACATCAAGCCGGACTGAGGGCATGAAGACCATCCGCATCGGCGCCGGCTCCGGCTTCTCCGGAGACCGGATCGAGCCGGCCGTGGAGCTGGCCGAGCATGGCGGGCTCCGCTACCTCGTTTTCGAGTGCCTGGCCGAGCGCACCATCGCGCTGGCCCAGCTCGCGCGCAGGCGCGACCCGGAGGGCGGCTACGACACGCTGCTCGCCGCCCGGATGCGGGCCGTGCTGCCGGCCTGCCGGCGCCAGGGCATCCGCATCGTCACCAACATGGGCGCCGCCAATCCCCTGGCGGCGGCGCGGCGCGTGGCGGAGGTGGCACGGAGCCTGGGCATGCCCGGGCTGCGGATCGCGGCCGTCACCGGCGACGACGTGACCGACCGCCTGCGCGGCACCGACACCGCGCTGGACGAGGGCGGCACGATCGCCGCCCTGGGCAACCGGCTCGTTTCCGCCAACGCCTATATCGGCGCCGGGCCGATCGCGCGGGCGCTGGAGGCCGGGGCGGAGGTGGTGGTGACCGGCCGCGTGGCCGATCCCGCCCTGTTCCTGGGCCCGCTGATGCACGAGTTCGGCTGGGCGGAGGACGACTGGCCCCGCCTCGGCCGCGGCACCGTGGTGGGGCACCTGCTGGAATGCGCGGGCCAGGTCACGGGCGGCTACTTCGCCGATCCCGGCTTCAAGGACGTGCCGGACCTCGCCCGGCTGGGCTTCCCGCTGGCCGAGGTGGACGGGAACGGCGATGCCCTGATCACCAAGGTGCCGGGCACCGGCGGCCGCGTCACGCCCGCCACCTGCAAGGAGCAGTTGCTCTACGAGGTGCACGATCCCGCCCGCTACCTCCAGCCCGATGTCGCCGCCGATTTCTCGGGCGTGCGGGTGGAGGCGGCGGGGGAGGACGCGGTGCGCGTCTCGGGCGGCGACGGCGCGGCGCGCACGGGGCTGCTGAAGGTGTCGGTGGGCTGCCACGAGGGCTGGTTCGGCGAGGGGCAGATCTCCTATGCCGGCCCCGGCGCCGCCGCGCGCGGGCGCCTGGCGCTGGAGATCGTGCGCGAGCGCCTTCGCCTGATCGGCCACGAGGCGGAGGAGCTGCGCTTCGACCTGATCGGGATGGACGCCATCCTCGGCCCCCCCGGGGGCGCCCCCGGGATGGGCTTCGAGCCACGCGAGGTGCGCGCCCGCGTGATCGGCCGCTGCAACTCCCCCGAGGAGGCCGAGCGCATCGCGCACGAGGTGGACAGCCTCTACCTCAACGGCCCCGCCAGCGGCGGCGGCGTGGTGAAATCCGTGCGCGAGGTGGTGGGCATCCGCTCCTGCCTCGTTCCCGAGGCGATGGTGAGCGCGGGCCTCACCTGGATGGAGGCGTGAGATGATCCTGCGCGAACTCGCCCATGCCCGCACGGGCGACAAGGGCGACATCTCCTGCATCTCCGTGATCGCCTACGACGCGGCGGACTACCCGCGGCTGGAGCGCGAGGTCACGGCGGAGCGGGTGCGGGCGCATTTCGCCGGCATCGTCCGCGGCGAGGTGCGCCGCTACCTCCTGCCGAACATCGGCGCGCTGAACTTCGTGCTGGAGGGCGCGCTCGGCGGCGGCGTCACGCGCACCCTCGCGCTCGACGCCCACGGCAAGTGCCTGGCGTCGCGCATGCTGGAGCTGGAGCTTGCCGCCGCCGGCCCGGCCTAGGGGATGATCCGCAGGGTGCGCAGCCGCCCGAACAGTTCGGTGAAGGCGTCGTCCGTCGCCTGGTAGCCGGTGAAGCCGAGCTTGCGGCTCTTGCTCATGTCGGTCACCACCTCGATCGGGCGGCCGAGATCGGCATCCGTGTGCCAGGCCGAGGCCAGGCGGCTCAGGTCGGGCTCGGCGAGGCTGTGCCGGGCCGCGATCTCCGCCCAGAGCGGACCGGCATCCGCGAGCTGCGTTTCAAGCGGCGTGCCCTGGCCCGGAAAGGGCGCCGGCTCCAGCCCGAACCAGTTCGCGATGCGGCCCCACATCCAGCTCCAGCGGAAGATGTCGCCGTTCACCACGTTGAAGGCCTCGTTGCGCGCCGCCGGGGTGGTTGCGGCCCATTCCAGGTGCCGGGCGAGCAGCCTGGCATCCGTCATGTCGCTCAACCCGTTCCACTGCGCCGCCGAGCCCGGGAACAGGAAGGGCCGGCCGGTTTCGCGGCAGATCGTGGCATAGGCGGCCAGCGTGACCCCCATGTTCATGGCATTGCCGATGGCGTAGCCGATGATGGTGTGCGGCCGGTGCACGCTCCAGCCGAAGCCGTCGCGCCCGGCGGCGGCGAAGACCTCGTCTTCCTGCGCGTAGTAGAAGTTCTCGACGTCGAGCCGCGGCTGCTCCTCGCGGAAGGGGGTCGCCGGCAGCGTGCCTTTGCCATAGGCCTCGAACGGACCCAGGTAGTGCTTCAGCCCGGTCACCAGCGCGGCGTGCTGCAGGCTGGCGCCGGGCCGCAGCGCGTCCAGCAGGTTGCGCACCATGGCGGCGTTGACGCGGATGTTCTCGGCCTCGGTCGGCTGGCGCATCCAGGTCGTGATGAAGACGTGGCTGGGGCGCAGGTCGCGCAGCGCGCCGCCGAGCGCCGCGGGGTCCAGCAGGTCCGCGGCCACGGGGCGCAGCCCCTCGATGTCGGAGGGCGGCCGTCGCGCGAGCCCGCTCACCTCCCATCCCTGGCCTAGAAGCTGGCGGGCCAGATTGTTGCCCACGATGCCACTCACACCCACCACCAGCGCCGATCGCGTCATAGGCCATCCAAACTGTTCTGCGGGCCGCGAGATGGGTGCCCCGGCCGTGCCGAACCAGCGGGATGCCGGTTACTTGACCGGTTGCTTGCCGGGTTGCTTGCCCGATGGCTTGATCGGCGCGGGCACCCGCGGCGGACGACCCCGGCGCCGGGGGGCACCCGGCGCATCGTCCGCAACGGGCCTGGCGGCCCTGGCCGGCCCGGCGCCGGCGCGCGGGCTGAGCGCATCGGTGCGGAGCACATGCTCCACGCAGTTGTTCAGGTGCTCGGTCAGCACCTGCCGGCCCGCCGCGCTGTCCCGGGCCAGGGCGCATTCCAGCAGCCGCCGGTGCTCCTCCGCCGCCGCGGCGCCACGAAACACCACGGCGACCATCTGGTAGCGGAGATAGCGGTCGTAGATGGCCGCATGCGCCTCCAGCAGCACCTTCGAGCCGCAGGCGGCGATCAGGGCGCGGTGGAACTCCCAGTCATAGCGCTTCCACAGCTCGGCATCGGCCGCCTCCCCGGCCAGGAGGCGGCGCTCGATCCGGTCCAGCTTATGGTGGGCGGCAACGACGCCCCCTTCCCAGTCCAGCCCCCCGGCGGCGAAGGAGCCCTCCATGGCGTGCGCCTCCAGCAGGAGGCGGAGTTCGGTCACCTCGCGGAAGTCGTCGGGGGAAACCGGCGCCACCTCGAAGCCGCGCTGCCCTTCGGCCGTGATCAGGGCCTCGGAAGCCAGGCGGCTGAGCAGTTCCCGCAGGGTGCTGACGCTGGCGCCATAGGTTTCCCGCATCCGGTCCAGGCCGAGCTTCTGCCCGGGCGCGAGCCGCCCGAACACGATGTCGGCGCGGATGCGCCGGTAGGCCAGTTCCGCGACCGATCCTTCCCCGGCGTCCTGCATCGCATCCTCCCTCGGGGCAGCCATGGTGCATCCCCGGCCCAATTCCACAAGCGCCGGGGGCAGCGGGTTTTCCAATTTATGCCAGATGATTTATTGAATCTATGTTGATTGTACGAATAAAGGCCGATAGGGTGCCCCGAACAAAGGGCGGGCAGGCCCTGCGGAGAAGGGGGAACGCAATGGCGGATGATCGGGACCACGCCCGGCCTGCGGCACGGATGCCGGCATGGATGCCGGCCCGGGGCGGGCTCGCCGGACGGCGCGCGTGAGCGGATCCATCCATGTCCTGAACGGGCCCAACCTGAACCGCCTCGGCAAGCGCGAGCCGGAGATCTACGGCCACACGACCCTGGCCGAGGTGGAGGCCACCTGCCGGGAGGCGGCCGGCGGCATGCCGCTGGTCTTCCGCCAGACGAACCACGAGGGCCAGCTCGTCGACTGGATCCACGAGGCCACGGACGGGGACGCCGCCGGGCTGGTGATCAACCCGGCCGGGCTGACCTTCACCTCGATCCCGCTGCTGGACGCGCTGAAGATGTTCGGCCGGCCCATCATCGAGCTGCACATCACCAACATCCACCGGCGCGAGGCCATCTACCACCGCTCGCTCGTCTCCACCGTGGCGACGGCCGTGATCGCCGGGCTTGGTGCCCGCGGCTACGGCACGGCGGTCCGCTCGCTGCGGGATCTGATCGGCTGAGGCCGGCGCCCGGCCCGCGAAACGCCGCGAAAGCGGCCCGGTGAAATCCCAGGGGAGAGACCAATGAGAAAGACACCTGCGGGCGAGTCCGCGCCCCGCCTCCGCCGCCGTGCGCTGCTGGCGGGAATCGGCGCCGCCGGGCTGCTGCCCACCTCCGGCGCCTGGGCGCAGGCGCCCGGCTATCCCACGCGCAACGTCAGCATCATCGTGCCCTTCGCGCCCGGCGGCTCCACCGACTTCGTGGCCCGCCTGCTCGCGCAGCACCTCTCCACCGCGCTCAACGGCAACTTCGTGGTGGACAACCGGGCGGGCGGCAGCGGCACGGTCGGGCACGGCGCGGTCGCGCGCGCCAGGCCGGACGGCTACACGCTGGGCGTTTCCCCAACCGGCACCTTCGCGCTCGCGCCCTTCCTGTTCGACCGCCTGCCCTATGACAGCGACAACGGCTTCGCACCGATCGGCCTGCTCGCGGGCAACGCGATGTTTGTCTGCGTTCCCGCATCCAGCGCGATCAAGAGCTACGCCGACCTGGTCGCGCAGGCGAAGCGCGAGCCGGGCAAGCTGACCTACGGCTCCGCCGGGGCCGGGACGGTCAGCCAGCTCGCGCCCGAGCTGATGCTCGACATGTCCGGCACGGACATGCTGCACGTCGCCTACCGCTCGGGCGGGTTGCAGGTGCAGGCGCTGCTGGCGCGGGAAACCAGCATGGCCTTCGTGGACACGGTCACGGCCCTGCCCCACATGCAGACGGGCGATATCCGCGCGCTCGCGGTCACCAGCGCCGACCGCAGCCCGCAGGCGCCCTCCGTGCCGACGCTGGCCGAGTGCGGCCTCGCGGGATACCGCGCCACCAACGATTTCGGCTTCTTCGCCCCGGCCGGCACGCCGCCGGCGATCGTGGCGCAGCTGTCCACCGCCACGCGGGCCATTCTGGCCATGCCGGACGTCAAGGCCCGCCTGGACTCCGCCGCCATCAACATCTACGCCGCACCGCCCGAGGCCTTCGCCGCCTACCAGGCGGAAGAAGGACGCCGCTGGGGCGACCTGATCCGGCGCCGCAACATCAAGATGGAATAAGCGGCGTGACGATGCGAGCGGCCATGCTGGCGATCTGGAGCGACGTGGCTCCGGAGCGGGAAGCCGACTACCTGCACTGGCTGGCGCGCGAGCACACGGCGGAGCGGATCGGCATCCCCGGCTTCGAGGCCGTGCGCGTCCTCCGTGCCGGCCTGCCCGGCGTCTGCCGCTTCCTCATCCTCTATGACCTCGCCGGCCCGGCGGTGCTGACCAGCCCCGCCTATCTGGCCCGGCTGAACAGCCCGACGCCGTGGACGCAGCGCATCATGCCGGGCCTCGGCCGCTTCGCGCGCGGCGGCGGCCGGGTGCTGGAGGAGGTGGGGCGGGGCCAGGGCGCGCACCTGCTCGCGCTGCGGCTCGGCCAGCGCCCCCAAACGAACCGGGCGCTGCTCGAGGCGATCGCGGCGCAGGACCGGATCTGCGCCGCCCGCCTGCTCGACATCGATCTCGCGGGCACGGAGGTCGGCACGGAGGAGAAGGGGCTCCGCGGCGGCGATGAAAGCTTTCCCGGCCTGCTGCTGATTGAGGCGCTGGACGCGGAGGCGCTGCCGCGCGTGCTGTCGGACCAGCGGGACGCCATCCTGGCCCTCGGCGCGCGGGAGGCGCCGCCGGTGGTTTACTCGCCGGTCTTCGCCCTCCGGAAGGCGGAACTGGAATCCTGATATAACAGGTCATGTTGGCACGGGCTGGGGGCGCTGCGGTGAACGCCGCGTAACGCAGGCCGGGCTATCCAGCCCTGCCTGCGCGTTCCATTCTTGCGCAACCCGGATGCGACCATGGAGATTTCCAGGATGGACGATGCTGCGCTGGCCCGGATCAAGGCCCTTCAGCCGGAACTGACCGCGATTCGCCGCGACATCCACGCCCATCCCGAGATGGGCATGGAGGAGGTGCGCACCGCCGCGCTGGTGGCGGAAACGCTGCGCGGCTGGGGGCTGGAGGTGACGGAGGGCATCGGCAAGTACGGGGTGGTGGCGACGCTGAAGGGCCGCCGCCCCGGGCAGCGCGCCATCGGGCTGCGCGCGGACATGGACGCGCTGGCGATCGAGGAGGCGACGGGCCTGCCGCACGCCTCCGCCAACAAGGGCGTGATGCATGCCTGCGGGCATGACGGCCACACCACCATGCTGCTGGGTGCCGCGCGCCACCTGTCGCAGAACCCGGATTTCGGCGGCACCGTGCAGTTCATCTTCCAGCCCGCCGAGGAAGGCCGCGGCGGCGCGAGGGCGATGCTGGCCGACGGCCTGTTCGATCGCTTCCCGGTGGACAGCGTCTATGGCCTGCACAACGAGCCCGGCCTGCCGCTCGGCCAGTTCGCCATCCGCCCGGGCCCGGCCATGGCGGCGGGCGACCGCTGGGTGGTGACCTTCCGCGGCACCGGCGGGCATGGCGGCGCCTCCCCGCACCTGGCGACGGATGTCGCGGTGCTCCAGGCGCAGTTCGTCATGGCGCTGCAGACGGTGGTGGCGCGCAACATCGCGGCGGTGGACGCGGCGGTGATCAGCGTCGGCGCGATCCATGGTGGCTCCATGGCCTCCACCAACGTCATGCCGTCCGAAATGGTGATCGGCGGCACAGCGCGGTCCTACACCACCGCCGTGCGGGACATGATGGAGCGGCGGATGCGGGAGCTGGCCACCGGCCTCGCCACATCCTTCGGCTGCACGGCGGAGGTGTTCTATGGCCGGCACGGCGAGGCGCTGGTGAACCATGCCGAGCAGACGCAAGTGGCCATCGCCGCCGCCGCCACCCTCGCGGGGGCGGAGAAGGTGGAGGGCAACGCGCCGCTGATCACGGGAGGAGAGGACTTCTCCCTCATGCTCAAGGCGCGGCCCGGCGCCTTCATGTTCATGGGCATCGGCGCCGGCGGCCCCAGCTCCGAGGGGCTGCACACGCCGACCTACGACTTCAACGACGACGCCATCCCGCTCGGCGTGGGCTACTGGGTCAGCCTGGTGGAGCAGGAACTCGGCAGCGTCGGCGACGGCGCCTGAAGGCGGGGGCGCGCCACCGCCCGGCGCGCCCTCCCGTCACCGCGCGGGCCGCACGTCCTGCGCCAGCGTCATCTCGTCCGCGCGCGGCGTGTGCGTCAGGCCCTGGCGCATGGCCCAGATGTTCTTCTGGATGTGAAGCGGGATCCAGGCGACGTCGCGCGCCGCGATGCGCGTCGCTTCCTGCATCAGCCCCTCGCGCGCCTCGTCGTCGGCGGTGCCCATCGCGCGGGCGAGCACGGCGTCGAATTCCGGGTTGGAATAGCCGGTGCGGTTCACCGTGCCCCAGCCCCGTTCCATGTCGCGCGTGCCCAGCAGCCCCCGCAGGCCGGATGAGGGCTCGCCGTTGGAATTGGCCCAGCCGCCCAGCGACATGGAGTTGTCCAGCCGCGTGGTCCGCTGCACCAGGGTCGCGAAGGGGATGACGTCGACCTTTGTCCTCACGCCGATCCGCGTCCACATCTGCCCGATGCTCTGCGCCACCTGGGCGTCGTTGATGTAGCGGTCGTTGGAGGCGAGCAGGGTGATGGTGAAGCCCTGCGGGAAGCCGGCCTCGGCGAGCAGCCGGCGGGCGCGGTCCGGATCGAAGGCGGGCGGCGGGAGGTCGGCGGCGAAGCCGTAGGCGCCGGGGGGCATGAACTGGCCGGAGGGGATGGCGGCCCCGGACATGGTGCGCTCCGCGATGGCCGGGCGGTTGATGGCGACCGACAGCGCCTGGCGCACCCGCAGGTCGCGCAGCGGGTTGGTTGCCAGCGGCTCGCCGTTCGGGCCGGACACATAGGGCGTCTCGGCCCGGAAGTCGGATCGGAGATAGATCGAGCGCAGGCTGACGGTCTCGGAAAGGATCACGCGCGGCTCGGCACGCAGGCGCAGGAGGTCCCCGGTGGGCACGGAATCGATAAAGGACACGTCCCCCGCCCGCAGCGCCGCGACGCGCGCGCCGTCGTTGGAGATCACGCGGTAGTTCACCCGCGCCCAGGCCGGCGCCTCCCCCCAGTAGCGGTCGTTGCGCTCCATCTCCACGCGCTCCCCGTGGCGGTAGGCGAGGAGGCGGAAGGGGCCCGTGCCGATGGCCGCGCGGCCGCTGTTGAAGTCGCTCGTGAGGTTGTTCTCGCCCAGGCCGTGCCAGATGATCGCGATCTGCGAGAGGTCGGCGGGCAGGAGGGGGTAGATGCCGTCGGTGCGGAAGCGGATGGTGTGCGGGTCCACCACCTCCATGCCCTTGATCGCCTTGGTGAAGACGGCGAAGGAGCCGGGGCTGTTCTGCACGCGCGGCACGTGGTCGATGGTGTAGGTCACGTCCGCCGCGGTGAAGGGCGCGCCGTTGTGGAAGGCGACGCCCCGGCGGAGCCTGAACTCCCAGGTGCTGTCATCCACCAGGCGCCACGCCTCCGCGAGGCCGGGAACGAGGCGCCCCGTCGCGTCGCGGTGCACGAGGTTGTCGAAGACGTGCTGGGCGAGCGCGGAGTTGGGCGTCAGCGTGTAGAGGTGCGGGTCCATCGAGGTGGGCGGCGCGCCCACGGCGAGGTCCAGCGAGGGCCCTTCCGCCGCAAGGGCCGGAAGCGGCAGAACGGGCGCCATCGCGGCGGCCAGGAGCAGTCGGCGGGACGTGCGGATCATCGTTGGCCTCCTCCGCCGCCGAACCGGCGGCGGGTGCTGGACAAGCGCTGCCTTCCCTGCCGGGGACTGCACCAGCCGGGGCCACCGCCTGTCAAGCCGGGCGGGCGCGGGGCTACTCCTCCGGGCGGTCGCTCAGGGCCGGGGCGGCGGTGGTGCCCGCCAGCCGGGTGCCCTCGCCCAGGCGGATGGTCCCGTCGGGCTGCGGCACGGCCAGCGGCGCCACCCGGATGCGCGCCGTGCTGCCGGTGACGCCCAGGGCGCGGGCGACCGGGGGGGTGATGTCCAGCAGGCGGCCGGCGCTGGCCGGGCCTCCCGGTCGCACCTGCACCAGGGTGGAACGCCCGTTCTCCAGGTTCTGCACGCGGGCCGTGGTGCCCCGGGGAAAGACGCCGCTCACCCCCACCGCCGGAACCGAGGCCAGGGCGGGGTCCGCCAGCACGGCGGCCTCGCCCTCGCGCAGCTTGCCGGAGCGGTCGGCGCCGCGGCCCGGAAGGGGGTTGGGCGCGGCGCGCGGCGCGATCTCGATGATGGCGCCGCCGCCCTGCTCCCGCTGGGCCGCGGCGAGCGGCGCGGCCTGGAGCAGAACCGCGAGCGCGGTGAACAGGGCCGGCATCCGGCGAAAGGTCATCGGTCTGCCCCGCTTCATGAAGGGTTCCGCGCGGGAGCGCGCTCCTCCCTCCCCCGGCGGCACCGTCGGGCAGGGAACGCGGGGGCAGCCTATCCGATGCCGGGCAGAACCCGAAGTGACCAGCGGCGGATCGCCGCTCAATCCATCCCGAGCAGCCCGTAGATCCGCTTCACATAGGCGCCGAACTCGGCGGTGGTCTTGATGTCGAGACCGCGCGCGGCCGGGAGGTCGATGGGGAAGTAGTCCGCCATCCGCGCCGGCCCTGCGGTGAGCACGGCGCAGCGTGCGCCCAGGAAGACCGCTTCCTGGATGGAATGGGTCACGAAGAGGATGGTCTTGCCGCTTTCGCGCCAGATGCGCAGCATCTCCAGGTTCATGCGCTCCCGCGTCAGGGCGTCCAGCGCGCCGAAGGGCTCGTCCATCAGGATCAGCTTGGGGTCGTGCACCAGGGCGCGCGCGATGGCCGCCCGCTGCTGCATGCCGCCCGAAAGCTGGTAGGGATACATCGCCTCCGAGCCAGCGAGTCCGACCATGGCCAGGAGGTGGCGCGCCCTGTCCCGCGCCTCGCGCCTGGGCAGGCCCAGGATCTCGGCGGGCAGGGTGACGTTCTCGAGGATGGTGCGCCATTTGAGCAGCAGCGCCTGCTGGAACACCATGCCCACGTCCCGCCCGGGCACGAAGCCCGAGGCGGCGTTGCCGATGCGGACGGTGCCGCCATCCGCATCGTGCAGCCCGGCCAGGATCTTCAGCACCGTGGTCTTGCCGCAGCCGGAAGGGCCGACCAGGGAGACGAGGTCGCCTTCCTGCACGCTCATCGTCACGTCCGACACGGCCACGAAGTCCTGCCCGCCGGTGCGATAGGTCTTGCGGACGTTCTCCAGGCGGATCAGCGGCTCCCTCACGACAGCCAGCGCCCCAGGTTCTGCGCGACGAAGGCGTCGTCGGAGAATTCGGGATAAAGGCGGCAGATGCGGTCGATGGCCTCCGACTGGCCGGGGCTCAGCCCTTCCGCCGGGTTGAGGCACCAGGTGCCCTCCAGCAGGCCCTGGCGGCGCAGGATCTCGTGGCAGCCGGCGATGCATCCGTGGAAGTTGTTGGCCACGTCGAAGAAGGCGGCGTTGCAGTCGGTCACGGCGGAGTCCAGCGCCAGGATCCCGGGCGGCAGCGGCCCGGCCGCGACGGCGGCCTTGAGGTGCTCCAGCAGTTGCACGGCGCCGCGCGTCCAGACCGACCAGTGGCCGAGCAGCCCGCCCTGGAAGCGGACCGTCACGGGCGCGCCATCACGCTTCACGACGAAGGGGGTGACGAGGTCGAGCACGATGTGGTCGTCGTTGCCGGTGTAGAGGGTGATGCGGTCCTCGGCCCGCGCCTCCACCAGCCCGCGCACCACATCCAGCGTGCGGTAGCGGTTGAAGGGCGCGACCTTCACGGCGACGACGTTGTCGATGGCGCAGAACTCGCGCCAGAACCCCGCATCGAGCGACACGCCGCCGACCGCGGGCTGAAGGTAGAAGCCGACCAGCGGGATTTCCTCCGCGATGCGGCCGCAATGGGCGATGATCTCGCCCGGCGTGGCCCCCTTCATGGCCGCGAGGCTGAGCAGCCCGGCGTGGTAGCCCAGCCCGGCGGCGGTGCGCGCTTCCTCCAGCGCCTGCTCCGTGCGCCCGGCCAGGCCCGCCACCATCACCAGCGGCCGGTCGGTCCAGGCGCGGCTGTCCTCCATCGCCGCTTCCAGCACGGGGCGGTAGAGGCCGACGTCGCGGATCTCGAACTGCGTGGTGTGGACGCCCACCGCGAGCCCGCCCGACCCGGCATCGAGGTAGTAGCGGGTCAGCGCCCGCTGGCGCCGCCGGTCGAAGCGCCGACCGGCGTCCAGCGCCAGCGGGTGGGCGGGGATGGCCACGCCCTGTCGGAGCAGCCGAAGCGTTTCCGGTGGCAGGTCGGAGCGGTGGAGCGGCATGGGGGTTCCTCGTCTCAACCCAGCTCCGGCCCCGCCACGGCCATCAGCCGCGCGGGATCGCCGAAGGGTGCGGCCCGGTGGAGGGCCATGCGGTTGTAGGGGCGCTCCGGCGTGAAGCCGCGGGCGCGAAGATGGTCCGCGAGCCCGGTCCAGCGGTCCGCGAGGTCGAGCAGAACGGGGCCCCGGGCTGCGCCGAGCGCGGCCTCCAGCAGGTGGGCCGCCTCCGCCTCGCCGGTCGCGACCAGAGGCCCGACCTGCAGCGCCTGCCGCCCCGGGCGGGCGAGCACGAAGCCGGGGCGGCCGGGCAGGCGGAAGGCCTGGGCCGGGGCGCGCGCCAGCAGGGTGCGGAGCAGGGCCGCGCGGTCGGCCCCGAAGGCCTGGGCATCGAGGGCGGCGCAGGAGGCCAGCGCATCCGGACGCAGGAGTGGCAGACCGACCGGATCGCCGCCGCCCGTGCCGCGCCAGCGGGTCAGGCCGAACTGGGTCTGGAAGCCGAGCGGGCGGTAGATGCGCTCGCCCGCCGGGGTGGCGTCCAGCACCGGGCAAAGGCCGGCCTCCGCCAGCGCCGCCATGCAGCGGCGCAGCACGCGGGTGCCGAGGCCCCGCCCGCGCATGGAGGGCGCGACGAGCACCATGCTGATCCAGCCGAAGCCGCCGGAGGCATAGGGCAGCACCGCCCCGCTCGCGGCCGGCGCCGCGGCATCGCCGATGCCGAAGACGGTGCCGTGCCGGAAGAACACGTCCCAGTCCGCCGCCACCTGGTTCCACCCGGCCGCTTCGGACAGGGCGAGGCAGCCCGCCATGGCGGCGGGCGTCAGCGCGCCGGGGAGCGGCAAGCCGGGGGACAGGGCCTCAGTAGGCGCCATCCCGGACCTCGAAATGCGTCGGCTTGCCCAGGCTCTTGCCGCCGCGCGCCACCCACTCGGCCACCCAGTCCATCATCCGGGCCAGGGGCACCAGGGGATAGCCGAAGAGCCGCGCCGCCTCGGCCGCGTTGTTGAGCCAGGCGGTGGGGGCTTCCTCGCCGGTGATCACGGGCGGCTTGCCCAGGCGCTCGCCGAAGGCCTTGGCCAGCCAGCGGACGGAAATGGTTTCCGGCCCCGTGACGTTCAGCGGGGCCGAGGGCACGGCGGCGTGGCGCAGGCAGCGCAGCGCCTGGGCATTGGCGTCGCCCTGCCAGATGACGTTCACATGCCCCATGGTGACGTCCACCGGCTGCCCGTCGCGCACCTTGCAGGCCACGTCGAACAGCACGCCGTAGCGCAGGTCGATCGCGTAGTTCAGGCGGAACAGGCGGCCGGGCGTGTTGTGCAGGGCGGAGAAGTGCTGCAGCAGCCGCTCCCGCCCGATGCAGGAGAAGGCGTATTCGCCGGGCGGGTCCAGCACGCTGTCCTCGGTGGAGCCGCCGGAGTTGACGGGCACGAAGGGGTACACGCAGCCCGTGGAGAAGGCGACGATGCGGGACTCGCGGAAGGCCTCGCCCACCAGGGCCGGCACGTGCGTGTTCATCGCCCAGGTCAGCGACTGGTCGCCCGAGGCGCCGAACTTGCGCCCGGCCATCAGGATCACGTTGCGCGCGCGGGGAAGCCGCTCCAGCGCCGCGCGGTCCAGCAGGTCGCAGGCGATGGTTTCCACGCCGTGGCGCTCCAGCCCCTCGCGCAGCCCGGCCTCGCTGAAGCGCGCCACGCCGAAGACGCGCCGGCCGGGCAGGGCGTTGCGGGCGAGGCGGGCCAGCGTCGGCCCCATCTTGCCGCCCACGCCCAGCACCATCACGTCGCCTTCCACCGCCGCGAGGTCGGCGGCGAGCGCGCGGCTGGGGCGGGCCAGGAAGGCGTCCAGCGCCTCCGCGTCCTCGAAGCGGCCGGGCAGGTCGGAGGGGTCGAGCCATCCGGCGGCGTTGGACATGGCTTATCCCTTCCTGGCGTCCCGCGGGACGAAGCGGCGCTCCAGCCCGAGCACCACGAGGTAGAGCGCGAGGCCGAGCAGGGTGAGGAGGATGACGGCCATGAACATGGCCGCCGTGTTCAGCGAGGCCTGCACCTGGATCATCAGGTAGGCGAGGCCGCGGTCGGAGGCGACGAACTCGCCCACCACCGCGCCGGCCACAGCAAGGATCGCCGCCACCTTCATCCCGGAGAAGATGAAGGGCAGCGAGCCCGGGAGCTGGATGTAGCGGAACACCTGCCAGCGCGAGCCCTTCAGCGAGTGCACGAGGTCGAGCAGGTCCGGTTCCACCTCCTGCAGGCCGCGCACGGTGGTCAGCAGCACCGGGAAAAAGCAGAGGCTGAAGGTGATCAGCATGTTGGTGGCGATGCCGTAGCTCATCCACACGACCACGATGGGGCCGAGCGCCACCTTGGGGATCATGTTCAGCGTGACCAGCAGGGGGAACAGCACAAGCGTCAGCGTGCGCGACCAGCTGAAAACCAGCGCGAGGGTGACGCCCAGCGCCACCGCGAGCGCGTAGCCGCCGCCGATTTCCGCCGCCGTGACCAGCGTGTTGGAAACCCAGGCATGGGTGGGCACGGCGAGGGTGGCGACCACCGCGCTGGGCGCGGGCAGGATAAAGGAAGGCAGCGCGGCGCCGCGCGCCAGCGCCTCCCAGAGAAGCACCACCGCGACATGGACCAGGGCGATCACCAGCCAGCGCCGGCGCGTGGCGGCCGCCGCCGCCAGGGCGCGCGGGTCGGGAACGGCGGGGATGTCGGTGCTCGCCTCCGCGATCATGCCGGACCTTTCCTGCTGGCACGATCCTCGTGCACCCAGGGACGCTAGCGGAGCGCCGCGGGCCTCGTCAACCAAACGGTTGACAGTGCCGCCTCAGGGCCGGAGCGCCGAGAGGACGAAGTCGATCACGTGCCGCCGCCGGGCCGCGATGGCCGCCCTCGTGCCCAGCCGGGCGCCGAAGATGGCCGAAAGGGTCCGGTTGTTGGAGAAGAAGAAGTACGACAGCCCGGCGATGGAGATATAGACATCCACCGGATCGAGATCCGCCCGGAACACGCCGCCGGCGGCACCGCGCGCGAGCGTTTCCCCCAGCAGCCCGATCAGCGGCGAGTGCATCTCCCGCAGTCCCGCCGAGGCGCGGACGTGCCGCGCGCCGTGCTGGTTCTCGTCGTTCAGCAGGGCCACGAACTCGGGATGGGCGGCCAGGTAGTCGAAGGAGAACCCCACCAGCCGCTCCATCGCCTCGCGCGGTGCGAGATCGGCCAGGTGCAGCGCGCGTTCCTGGGCGCGGATGCCGGCATAGACGGCCTCCAGCGCCGCGGCGTAGAGGTCCTCCTTGGTGCCGAAATGGTGGTAGACGAGCTGCTTGTTCACGCCCGCGCGGGCCGCGATCTCGTCCACGCGCGCCCCGGCCAGGCCCTTCGCGGCGAACTCGCCGATGGCGGCTTCCAGCAGGACGCGGCGCGTGTTCTCGGGATCGCGCCGGCCCCGCGCGCGCTCCGGTTCTTCGGGCTTCGCCGCAGTCGGGCGCCGCATGGCGGGAAACCTCCGTGCCAACCATCCGGTTGAATGTTGTTGCAGCGCCGTGAGGGCGTGGATACGCTCGGGCCGTGCTTCGATAAGGGGAGAATGCTCGCATGACCAGGGACCGTTTCGCCCTTCCGCGTCGCGGGGTCCTCCTCGGCGGGCTGGCCGCACCCTTCATCGCGCCGCATGGCGCGCGCGCCCAGGCGCGGGACAAGGTGACGTTCGTGCTGAACTGGACGGCCGCGGCCGACCACTGCCCCTATTACCTGGCCAAGGCGCAGGGCTGGTACGAACAGGCGGGGCTGGACGTGACGATCGAGGCCGGGCGCGGCTCCGGTGCCTCGGCGCAGCGCGTCGCGGCGGGGACGGCGCAGATCGGGATCTCGGAGATCCCCACGGCTCTGCTGGCGCGCAGCCGGGGCGGCAACCTTGCCGCCGTGATGGCGGTCTACGCCAACTCGCCGCAAACCTTCTACTGGCTGCGCAGCAGCGGCATCTCCAGCCCGCGCGACTTCCCGGGCCGCTCCATCGGTAACCCGCCGGGCGATGCCGCGCGGGTGATGTGGCCTGTTTTCGCCCGCCGCGTCGGGATCGACCCGGCCTCGGTCCGCTTCGTCAACATCGCGCCGCCCGCCAAGATTCCCTCGCTGAAGAGCAAGGTGATCGACATCACCACGGATTTCTGGAACGAGCACGACCTGAAGGCGCGCGAGTTCGGCGCCGACCTCGGATTCCAGCGCTGGAGTGACCTGGGGCTGAATCCCTATGGCAACTCCATCATCGCCAATGGCGACGTGCTGTCGAAGCAGCCAAACATGGTGAAGGCCTTCGTGCAGGTGTCGCAGCGCGCCTTCGCCGCCACGGTGGCCGATCCCGAGCCGGCGCTGCGCGCGCTGTTCGCCGCCGTGTCAGGCCTCGACGACTGGACGCAGCACCGGCAGTGGGAGCGCGTGAAGGAGTTGATGCGCGATCCCACCACCACCTCCGTCGCGCTCGGCGCCTTCGACGCCGCGCGGATGAAGGCCGATTACGACCTGATCCAGAGCCAGTTCGAGGGCGCGCAACCCTTTGATCTGGACAAGGCCTACAGCAACGCCTTCCTCGACACGGGGATCAAGATGACCACCGCCTGAGGGCGGCGGGCAGCACGGCGCGGAAGATCGGGCTTTCGGCTTCCACGACCGGCGATGATGCCGGAATGGTCGTGGCCGGGCGGCAGGGGCATCGCGGGGCCGGCGCCATGCCGGCGCAGACGATGCGCCGCCGGGGCCGGTTGAGCGGGTGGCCAGGCAGCCATCGTAGAAGCGGCGCATGTGAGGCATCACGGCCTCCGCCATCGCGCGGCGCCCTTCCTCCGCAGGCGGGAGCGGGCGACCCATGCGCTCCGCGATCTCGGCCAGCACGGCGCCGCGGTCCAGCCGGGTGAAGCGGCCCTCCCGGAACACCACCTCCCCACCGATCATCACCAGCCGCACGGCCCCTGTCCTGGCGCGCTGCACCAGCACGTCCACGGGCGGGAGGTCCGGGCTCTGGTAAGGCCAGGTGACGGCGTGCCAGCCCAGCAGCAAGAGGTCCGCCGCCATGCCCGGGCGGAGCGCGCCGATCCGCGCGGCGAAGGGCGTGGTGGCGGCGCCGTGCTCGGCCCCCATGCGCAGCACGGCGGCGGGGCCGGGAGATGGGGCGTCGATGCCGGGCTGGCGGTGCGCGCGGAGCACGAGGCGCATCTCCTGCAGCATGCCGCGGTCATCGTTGATCCCGGCCTCGTCGATGCCGAGGGCCACTGGAATGCCGTGGGCGCGGAAGCGGTTCACAGGGGCCGGGCCGCTCATCAGCCGGAGGTTGGAGGAACAGTTGTGGCAGATCCTCGTGCCCGTGCGGGCGCAGTCCGCGATGTCCTCCTCGCGGCGGTGACGGAGTCCGTGGTGTTGCCGTTCACCACCAGGATGCGCGTCATGCCGCGGCCGTTCGTTCCGCGGGAAGCGGGCGATGCTGTGGCGCCGGGCGAACCAGGCCCCGCCCCGCTCGCGCATGTGGCGCAGCACGCGCTCCAGCACCGCGATGCGGCCGGCGCGGCCGATCATGCGCAGGTGCAGCCCCACCGAGAGCATGCGCGGCGCTTCCCGCCCGCCCCTCCTGCGCCGTGGAGGAGCACCGCGCCATCATCCGCGCGATCGGCGAGGGCGCCACCGAGCGCGCCGTACGCCTGATGTGCGGGCACCTGGGCGACGACGCGGCGCGGGCCGAGAAGGCGGAGTAAGGGCCGGGCCTCAGCCCCCGATTCGTTGATCCACCCAGGCGGCGTGGCCGAAGAGCGCCGCATTCGCGTTGGCCAAGGCCAGCATCTGCAATCGAGCGGCAGCCCTTCCGATCGCAGCACGGGCAGGGTGAGCACCGGCATGCCCAGCAGCGAACCCGGCACCACGAAGACCGGGTTTCCGGTGGAGCCCAGGCCGGGCGGTGCCGCGCCCGGCGCCGTCACGCTCACCACCGCGTCGCAGCGCGCGGACACGGCGGCGAAGGCGGCACGGGCGGCGGCGCGCCGTTCCAGCAGCGCCGCGTAGTTGTCGCGCGTCATGCGCCGCCCCAGCGCGGCGTGCTCGTGCACCGAGGCGCTCAGCGCCTCCGGGTCCCGTTCCGGGCAGTCCTCGGGCCCCACGACCTCGATGCCGGCGGCGCGAAGGCGGTCCAGCGCCTCCTCCAGCGCCCGCCGCGCCCCGGGCTCCAGCACCGGCCAGCCGGCCGTGCGCAGCAGGCCGAGCCGCGCCGGGCGCCGGGCCTCCGGCGGTGCCAGGGGGCCGCCCAGGCCGGGGTAGCCGGGGGCGCCGCCCACGCGCTCCGCCATGGCGCGCGCCAGCACCCAGGCGTCGCCCAGGCTGGCGGCCAGGGTGCCCGTGCAGCCCTGGCTCGGCATGTCCAGGCTGCCGCCACGGTTGATGCCGCCGACGCTGGGCTTGTACCCGACCACGCCGCAGAACCCGGCGGGGCGGACGATGGAACCCACCACCTGCGTGCCCAGCGCGCCCGACACGATGCCCGCCGCCACCGCCGCCGCGGAACCGCTGCTGCCGCCGCCCGGCGTGCGCGCGGTGTCCCAGGGATTGCGGGTGCCGCGCGGCTCGCTGCCGGCGAACTCGGTGGTGACCGTCTTGCCCAGGATCACCGCGCCCGCGTCGCGCAGCGCCCGGGCCCCGGTGCCGCTGAAGCGCGGCTGGTATCCGTCGTAGAGGGGCGATCCCATCTGCGTCGGCATGGTGTCGGTGTCGAGGATGTCCTTCACGCCCCCGGGCATGCCGTCGATCGCGGAGAGCGCCCGGTTCTGGCGCCAGCGCGTGGCGGAGGCATCGGCCGCGTCGCGGGCTCCCTCCATGTCGACCACGGTGAAGGCGCCGATGCGCGGCTCCCAGCGCTCCAGATCCTCCAGGCATTCCTCCAGAAAGGCGCGGGGGGTTTCGACGCCCTCCGCAAAGCCACCGCTGCGCGAAAGGAAGGGCCGGCGCCGCGGCGTCGTTTGGGGGATGCTGTCCATGCGTGCATGCTCCATGCGGAACCATAGGGCGAGGTCTCCCTCGCCCGCGCGCAGCCTGCCGGCGAGTGGTTCCTCACCGAGCGGGACAAGCAGGTCTTCGAGGCGGCCGGCTACGGCACGCGGCAGGGCTTCGGCAAGCGGCCGGCGCTGCTGGTCATCGACGTGAACTCCAACTTCCGCGGCGACAAGCGCGAGCCGTTCCTGGAATCCATCAAGTGCTGGCGGAATTCCTGCGGCGAGGAAGCCTGGGACGGGGTCGAGGCCATCGCGAGGCTGGTGGAGGCCTGCCGCGCGAAGGGCCTGCCCATCCTCTACACCACCGGCGACAAGCGCGCCGACAACGGGGATGCCGGGTCCTGGGCCTGGAAGAACCGCCGCAACGGCGAGGCCCCGCGCGTGCCCGTTTCCAACCGCGACGGCAACGACGTGGTGGACGAGATCGCGCCCGGCCCGCGGGACGTGGTGATCCGCAAGCTCAAACCCTTGGGCTTCGAGGGTACGCCGCTCGCCTCCTTCCTCACGCTGCTCGGCGCGGACAGCGTGCTGGTGACGGGCACCACCACCTCGGGCTGCGTGCGGGCCACGGTGCTGGACGCCTTTTCCCTGAACCACCGCATCTTCGTGGTGGAGGAAGGCTGCTTCGACCGTTCCCAGGCAAGCCATGCCATCAACCTGCGCGACATGCACGCGAAGTATGCGGACGTGGTGCCGCTGGAGGAGACGCCGGGCTTCATCGAGGGGTTGCCCGAAGGCCTCTTCGAGCTGCCGTCCGGCACCGGCATGCAGGCGCCGGGCCTGGCCGCGGAGTAGGCGGGAGGGTGGCCGTGCGGGCCGGCCGGGCGTCAGGCCCGGTGGTACCGCACCTGGATCGGGCACAGGCACCGCTCGGGCCCGCAGGGGCAGCCGAAGGTCACCGCCATCAGGCGCCGCAGCAGGCGCGCCGTGCCTGCATCCGGGACGTGCCACTCGATCGGCCTGCCTCCGGCGGCGCGCACCTGCCTTCGGGCACGGTCGATCATCGGCCACACCACCTCCCGCAAGGCCCAGGCCGTGGTGGCGGGGGCGGGAGGAGCCCGCCTGGGCTCCTGGGGATCCAGCATCCGGATGGCCTGCGCGTGCTTGCCCTCCCAGCCCCAGAGCTTGGCATCCAGCAGCACGCCGCGCCGCGCGTCGTACCCGTCGAAATCGGCCCGCATGCCCCTGTTGACGACCACGTAATCGCGGGCGGCGGAAGTCCCCGTCACCTTCTCCTGATAGGCGCGGGCGGCGGGGGACATGTTGCGCCCGAGGTGGTGGTTGGCGACGTACCGGCCGGGGCCCTGGGGCTGGCGGCCCGCCGGCGCCGCGCCGGCGCGCCGCTGGGGGTCTTTCCCGGGCAGCGCCCCGCGCGCCGGCGAGGCACCGGGGCGCCCCGTCCGCGCCGGCCGGGGCGCCTCGTCCTCCGCGTCGTCGTCCTCGTCGGCGGGTGGGCCGGGCGGCAGCAGCAGGGGCGAGCGCCGGAGCGCCCGGAGGGCGCGGCCCAGCGCCAGGTTGGCCGTGCCTGTCGGCAGCCGCCCGTCCGGCCCCACCTGCGGCGCGGGGGCCATCGGATAGGTGTGCACCGCGCCGCCTTGCTTGCGGGCCCAGAAGGCATGGGTGGCCGGCCGCACCAGCACCCCGCCCACCGCCTTTCCCGCGCCGATCGGCTGGCGCGCCTTCGCACCGCCCGGTCCGGCGGGGGAGGCCTGGCGCACCTGGCGCTGCCCCGGCAGGCCGGACCCGGCGAGCGGGATGAACACCGTGCCGTCCCCGCGCGCCAGCGGCACGCGGTCCGCCAGGGGCGGCACGGGAGCCCGCGCGGCCGCCCGCCGCGCCGCGTCGTCCGAGGACCAGACGCCCTGCGGCCGTCCGGTGCTGAAGATGCGGTCGAACACCGCGCGGAGGTCGCGCCTGGGTCCGTGCCGGCCGGTGCCCAGGTCCTTTTTCCGGATCTTCGTGCCGCCGCTCATTCCGGTGCCTCCCCCGCGGGCATGGCGCGGGGCGCCGGCCCGCCCTGGCCCTGTGCCGCGCCGCGCCGGGCCAGCAGGCGCCGGATGTTGCCGCCCAGCACCTGCGCCTCCGCCCCGGGCGGCAGGCCCAGCAGCTTCACCTTGTGCAGTTCCAGCCCGGGGTGCAGCCAGGGCCCGTCCGAGCCGAAGATCACCTTGCCGGGCCCTGCCCGCTCGATCGCCTGCACGATGTAGTCGAAGCGCCGCACGCCGGAGGTGTCGGCATAGACGTTGGGATGGCGCGCGATCTGGTCCACCACGCGCTGCTGCGCGCGCCAGTCGTCCACGAAGCTGCCGAGATGCGGCACGATGAAGTCCACGTCCGGGTATTGCGGGGCGATCATGTCCATCACCTCCGCGCGCCCGACCACGTCGAACAGCACGGGGATGCGGAAGGCACGCGCGGCCTCGCAGGCCTCGCGCGTCAGCATGGCCTCGTAGCCGTGCACCTTGATGCCGCGGAAGCCGTGCCGGCGCACCGCCTCCGCCACCATGGCGCCGATCCGCCCCTTGTCGCGCCGGCAATGCACGAAGGCGAAGCCGATCAGCCGCGGCGCGTGCCGGCGGACGATGCCGGCCAGGCGCGCATTGGCCGCGCGGTAGTCGCCGTCGAAGGCGGGGAACACCACCGTGCGCGCGATGCCCGCCGCCCCCGCGCGCCGCAGGTATGGGCCCAGCGGCGCGTCGGTGTTCCATGGGTCGGTCAGGCCATCGGCCGTGCCGGCATGGCAGTGTGCGTCGATCGCCCCGGCCACGTCCCGTTCCGCACCGTCCAGCGGCACGGCACGCTACCCCGCCGTCAGGGCGCGGGTGCCGCGCGGGCCGCCCGCGCCGCGCACCGCATCCGGCACCGCGACCGCGACGCCCACCGTCTGGGCGCTGGCCAGCCATTCCTCCGCGGCGTCGGCGATGTCCTGGGCCAGGGCCTCGAACTGGGCGCGGGTGGCGGTCAGGATGAAGGGCTGGGACAGCCAGCGCAGGATGTCCCGCCCCGCCACCGCCATGCGCGAGCGCGGCGAGACGTTGATCTGTTCCTTGTGGTAGCGGCGCAGCACGTCCTCCACCACGTCCCACGCGGTTTCCGCGCCGAACAGGGCGCGCACGTCCTCGGCCTGAAGGATCTCGAAGGCCTCCTCCAGCAGTTGCAGGGTTTCCACGCGCAGCACGCTGAGATGGCCGTAGGAGAAGTTCTTGAGGTTGTAGCGCAGGTCGAGCCCGGCGCGCCGCACCGTGGCGATGCTGCCGAAGCTCGGGTCGTTGGCGCGGTCGCGCACCACCTCGGAGATGCGCTTGTCGCGGAAGAAGCGCGCGACCTCCGCGACGAAGGCGTTGAACAGCCCGTGGAACTCGGTGTTCGGGCTGGCCCAGCGGGCGGGTGGCACGGTGGCGCCCGGCGGCATGCCGTGCACGGGCGCGCGGTAGCCGAAGGCGCGCAGATAGGCCTGCAGCCGTTCCTGCTGGGTGTAGCGCAGCACCTGCTTGCGGTCGAACTGGTACAGGCGATAGGCGCCCGGCCCGTCGGAAAGGCGCACCACGCCGCCCTTGAACAGCTCCTGCAGGGTCATCACGGCCCGGAAGGTTCCGGCCATCTCGCCGGCCTGGTGGACGTAGTAGAAGTCCGCCATGGCGCTGCCGCGCTCGGCCGTCATCTGCTCGTCATAGGGCTTCACGGAAGGGGTGACGCGCGCCTGGCCGAGATCGGTGCCGGCATCGGGCCCGATGCCGATCAGCCCGGCCAGGCCGTTGTCGGGCGGGGCCGCGGCGTCGGCTTCGGCCTCCAGCGCGCCGAGCATGTTGTTGACCATGCCGTTCAGCACGTCCGCCAGCTGCGGGTTGGCCACCAGCACGGAGGCGTTCTCGTCGATCAGCCGCTGGCGGAAGGCCGCGATCTGCCTTTGGGAGAGCTGGTACTTCTTTTCCGTCAGGAACTGCTGCTTGCCGTTCTGTAGGGGCATGGCCCTGGTCTCCGGGGCTTGCGTTGCGAGGATCGCCCGGCTCAGGGCGTCGAACCGCCGGGGGACGGCGCGGGTGAGGAGCTGGCCTGCGGGTCCGGGCCGCCGGCCGCCCCCGGCTGCGCACGGGCGGTGGCGGCACCGCGGGATGGCGTGGCCATCCGGGATGGCGTGGCCATCCGGGATGGCGTGGCCATCCGGGGCGGCGTGGCCGTCCGGGGCGGCGCGGCCGTCCGGGGCGGTGCGTTCGCTGGGGCGGGCGAGGCGGTGCGGTTGGTCTGCGGCGCCTTCGCCTGGCCGGTGCCCGCGGCCTTGCGCTCGATCTCCGTTGCCAGCTGCGCGACGGCCAGCACGTGCTCGTCCAGCTCCTGCAGCGCCGCCACGATCCGCCCGCCGCCGGGCAGGCCTGAAACCCGGCGCCGCAGCAGCTCGAGCATCTCGGCCAGCTTCCCGGCCTCCGCCCGCACCAGGCCGATGCTGATGCTGCGGCCCTCGGCCATGGCCTGGGTCCAGCCGGCGGCCGCGGATTCGCACCAGCGCAGCAGCAGCTCGGCGTTCATGGTGCCGCTGTTGTTCAGCATCATCAGCAGCCGGTCCGCCTCGTCGATCCGGAGCGCGTCGAATTCCGTCCGCACCTCCGCGACGGAGGCGGGAATGGCGCGCACGGTCCAGGTGAGGCGCGCGAAGAGCGTGCCGATGCCGCCCAGCACGTTCTTCCTGTACCGGGCGAGGAGGTCCCTGGTGAGTTGGTCGGTCTGGGATTGCAGCATCCGCATCGTCTCGCCCACGCCCTCCTTCTCCAGCAGGACCAGGTCCAGCCGGTCCGGGTCGGGGGCGTTGGAGAGCCCCAGCGCCCTCTCCAGCGCGGCGCGCACCGTGTTGAGGTGCTCGGCACCGAGCTCGATGCGGTCGGGCGCGCCACCGCCCTCGCGGCCGAACTCCTCCACCACCATGTCCAGCGTGCGGCGATAGGCGGCGGCCAGGCTCTCGATCGCCTCCTCGTCGGGGTCGGTCACCACCGGCTCCAGCTGATCCAGCAGGGCATTGATGTTCTGGCGGATGTCCTGCGCCTGCCGGAAGAACACGGCCTGGGCGCCGGCCACCAGCGCGCCCGCCGGCCCCTCCACCGGCTGCGCGCCGAGCGGGCGGTAGCCGATGGCGCTCTCCCCCTTCTCCGTGGTCTCCGGGAACACCTCGGCCAGCCGCGCCAGCGTGCGCCGGGGGTCGCCGCCCGACGAGAGGCCCAGCACCCGCGCCATGCTCTGCTGTGCGAGCCGCATCAGGTCCAGCGAGCCGCCCGCCGCCACCAGCCCGCCCGTGCCGGCGGGGGATGCGGCGGTGAAGGCCATGGTTTCGAGCGCGGCCAGCACGCGCTGGTCCGGCCCAAGGGGGGCCTGCGCCTGCGGGCCGCTGGTGTTATTCGGCATGGGGCTGCCCTCCTGCTGATGATTTTGGCGCTGGCGATCTCGGCCGCCGCGCCGCCCGGGGCTCGGCCGCGGCCGCGAGGGCGAGCTCCGCCCATTCCTCCCAGGCCTCGGCCACGCGGTCCTCGAGCCGTGCCATGGGCTCGCGGCAGCGGACCAGCGCCTCGGCCACGCTGCGGGCCCAGGGGCCCCAGGCGCGTCCTTCCTCGCTGCCCGCCAGCGCCTGCAGCGCCGCATGGGCCTCGGGCGAGGCGAGGCTGCCGTGCAGGCGGCGCGACAGGGCGCGCGCGTTGCGACCGAGCGCGACCAGCGCCGCCGCGCTGCCGCCGAGGTCCAACGCCGCGCCGAGGCCAGCCGCCACCTCGCCGCGCAGCCCGGCGGCCTCCGCCTCCTCGGCCAGCGCGAGCATCTCCGTCGCCCAGTCCTCGTAGCGCCCGGCGAGAACATGCTCCCCGCCGGCGGGGCGGGCGTGCAGCACGGCCCAGTGCAGGCGGTCCCCGGCGCAGGCGCGCAGCTCCTCCAGCGCCAGCAGCACGGCCTCGAAGGCGGTTGCCATGGTCATCGGCCTATCTCCGGACCAGGGCGCGGTAGAAGTTGCGCGCGATGGTGCCGGGGGGCGCCCAGCGGCGGTCGGCCGCGTGGCGCGCGGCGCCGACCAGGAAGATGGCGGGCACGATGCCGGGGTCGCGGCTTTCCGCCAGCCGGCGCGCCGCTTCCTCCACCAGGCCCTGGTCGCGCGCCTCGAAGCGCACGGAGCCGGCGAGGCTGCGGCCGCCGAGCTGCGCGAACGGCTGGAAGGCGATGGCGTCCACCGCCACCTCGCAGGCCCTTGGGAAGGTGTCCAGCAGCGCGCGGGGGATCGTGCCGGGCGCGGGTGGCGGATAGAGCCGGTCCCAGGCCTGCCGGAAGCCGCGCGCCCGCTCCTCGAAGCCCATGCGGCGCAGCAGCTCGATGTTGATGGGGATGCGCAGCCAGGGCGTGGGGTGCACGCCCTTGGGGTCGAAGCGCTGCGTGCTGCGGACGGAGCGCGCGGTGACGTCCATCAGCGAGGCCACGATCTCCGGCCCGCCCAGCAGAACCGCGACCAGGTCCGCCCAGGTTTCCTGGTGCCAGCGCGCCCAGGTCTTGGCGATGGCGGGGGAGAGCCCGGCCTCCAGCAGTCGCCTGGCGATGGCCAGCGGCACGGCCTGCCACAGGCCGAGGTCGGATTGCAGGTTGTGCCCGCTCTCGTGCAGCACGGCGCCGAGCGTCCAGGGATTCACCAGGCGGTGGTGCGGAAGCTGGATCAGCGGAAAGGGGTTGGGCCGGCGCCCGAGCTTGGCCATGGCGATGCCGCGCCGCCAGGTGGCGGGGCCGGACTGCGTTTCCATGTAGCAGAAGGGCGCGGGGGACGGCACGGGCCTGGCCCGGCCGATGCCGGTGTAGACATACTGGTAGCAGTCGAGCGCGATGCGGTCGCAGGCCAGCAGCATCGGCCCGAAGCGCGACTGCCGCTGCCCGAACAGCTCCAGGTAGAAGCTCCAGATGTCCTCGGCGCGGCGCACCCAGTTCAGCATCGCCTCGCGCGAGGCCAGCAGCCGCGCGAGCGAGGCGCGGTCCGGCGCGCGGGCGGCGGCGCGGGAGGCGCGCGCGATCTCCCGCGACATGGCCAGCACGTTGCGGCGGAGGTCGCCGGTCAGCGCGTTGGCGGCTTCCAGGTGGCCGTCGCTCGGCGCCTCGGCTGCGCTGCCGAACTCGTCGCGCCGGAAGGGGCGCAGCGCCGCCGCATGGCGCAGCGCGGTGGGCGATTGCAGGCCGATCCAGCGGGTGAGCTGGTCCGCCTCCCCTTCCCGCCATTCCGTGGCGTCCGGCCTCGGCGCGGCCGCAGCCCCGGGGGCGGCGGCCTCTCGGCTGATGGTGGCGGCGGGGATCGGCATGGCTCCTGCCCGGCTGGCGGCGTTGGGGTTGGCGGCGCCTGTTGCGCGGCGCTCAGTAGGCGCGGCGCATCGCCACCCGCGGGCGCCGTCCGGCACGGACCAGGATGCTGATCGCGATGTCCGGCTTGTTGAACACGCGGTAGGTCTGCCCGGCCATGATCCGCACGGCGCGCTGCGGCGTCACCGGCTGGCCCATGCCGGCGCCGCGGGCCATGGCCTGCGCCGTGCGCGTCAGCACGTGCGGCAGCACGCGCACCAGCGGGCGGGTGGCCGGGTGGCGCCGCATGGCGCCCGCCAGCCGCCCCGCCGCCATGGCGAGGGCGGGCGTCGCGCGGCGCAGCGCCGGGGCGCTCGCGCGGGCAAGGCGCGTGGCCAGCGGCACCAGGCTGCCGGCCAGGGCCTCGGCGGCCGCGCCGTTGTGCGCGGCGGCGGCCTCGTGCGCGATCTGCTCCATCAGCGCCATCTCGCCCTGCGCGCCCCCGAAGCCCATCTCGCCCTCGGGCTGCATCTCGCCCTCGCCGAATTCCCCGAACTCGCCCATGCCGGCCATCTCGTGGCTGTATTCGCCCTCGCCGCTCCATTCCTGGGCGCCGGCGAATTCATGGGTCATCTCCCCCGACATCTCGCCGTACATGGTTTCCGGGCTGAACTCGCCTTCCTGCGCGCCGAACTCCCCGAACTCCTGGGCGCCGAACTCGCCATAGGCCTCGCCGCTCGCGCCCGAGCCCAGCTCGTGCAGCGCGGCCTCGAGCTGCTCCTGCTGCTCCCGCGTGAGCGAGCGCACGAGGTTGCCCGCGATCGGGCCGGCGATGGCGCCCACGCCCGGGATGGCGCCCACCACCATGCGGGCGGCGAAGGGCGCCACGGTCTTGAAGGCCCGCTTGAGGAAGCGGCCGAATTCCGGATCGGGCCGTTCATGCAGCGGGCTGAACTCGCCCTGAAGCTCGTACATGGTCCCGGTGCTCATCGCAGCCTCCGCTGGGTTCGATGCGGGGAGGAAAGCGCATCGCGCACGTCCCGCGCGAGCCGCACGTGTCGGGGAACATGCACGGGGTTCACCCGGAGATGCTTCGCCCGGGAAGGCTTCGCATGGATGAGCGACTAGGAACCGGGCTGTGACGCAACGCACAGTTGAGGAACCGTGACTCCTATCATTGTTCGTTGCAGCCCCCCGGATGGGGCCGGAAAGGTCCGGGCCGGATAACACCCGTGCCCGGGCCGGTGGCGGCCGCGCGGGAATGTTCCCGCCGGGCCGCGGCGAAGGAGGGAAAGCCATGGCGCAACCCCGGGGCACCATCGCCCTCCCGGCCCTGGAGGCCGAGGCGCCGCCGCGGCCGCTGCACCCCCTTCTCGACGCCGTCGCGGAGGCGCTGGACGAGCTTGCCCTTGGGCAGAGCCTGGCCGCCGCGGACGAGGACGGGCGGGAAACGCTGGTGAGCTTCGACCTCGACGGCTTCCGCTACGCGCTGACGCGGCGACGGCTGGCGGATGGCGTGCGGCTCAGCCCGCGGGAGGCGGAGATCATCCGGCTGGTGGCGAACGGCCTGCCCAACAAATGCATCGGCGCGATGCTGGACATCAGCGCCTGGACGGTCGCCACCCACCTGCGGCGGATCTTCGCCAAGCTGGGCGTCAATTCCCGGGCGGCGATGATCGCCCGGGCCGGGGGCGCCGCGTCCCAGGCCGTCGCGGCCCCCGCGTCGGGGTGGGGCGGCGCGCAGAACGGGTCCGGGAAGGCTGCCGGAGCCCTGCGCGGCCTGGCCCAGGGCCAGGTGGGGCGCGCCCCGGCCTGAACGCCGCACCCCTCAGCCCAGCGCGGCCGCTTGGCCGTCGCCCAGCGCGGCCGCCTGGCCGTCGCGCGGCACAGGCCCGTCCGGGGGGCTGCACGCCGCCTCCGCGACCAGTTCCCGCATCCAGCGATGACCGGCGTCGCGATCGTCGCGGATGTGCCAGACCTGAAGGAAGCGCAGCGGCGGAACCGGCAGGGGGATCGGCGGCGGAAACAGCAGCAGGTCGCCCCGGTTCGCGTGGATGGAGACCAGTCTTTCGCGGATGTGGCCGACGAGATCGGTGCCGAGGATGACGGCGGGGATCGCGACGTAGTGCGGCAGCACGGCCACCACCCGCCGCGCGAGGCCGAGCCTGGCCATGATCTCGTCCAGCTCGATCCCCACGTGGCGCGGCCCGGCGACGGTGACGTGCGAGGCGGCGAGGTAGTCCTCCTGCGACAGCGCCCCGTTCCGCAGGCGCGGGTGGTGGCGGTCCACGACGCAGAACAGCGCGTCGGTGTAGAGCTGCTGCGACAGCAGCCCTTCCGCCAGGTGCGGCAGCACGCCCAGGCCGAGGTCGGCCTCACCTTCCGCCACCATGTCCCCCGCCTCCCCCGCGCCGCTGCCGAGGATCACGAGGTCGATCCCCGGCGCCCGTTCCCGCACCAGCGCGATGAGGCGGGGCAGCAGCTCCAGCGTCATCACCTCGGTCATCGCGAGGCGGAAGGTGCGTCGCACGCTGGCGGGGTCGAAGCTGGTCTGGCTGCCCAGCGCCGCCCGCACATGGGCCAGCGCGGCGCGGACGGGCACGTGCAGGTCCTCGGCGCGCGCGGTGGGCTGCATGCCGCCGGGACCGCGGGTGAACAGCGCGTCGTCGAACAGCAGGCGCAGGCGGCGGAGCGCATGGCTGACGGCGGGCTGGGTCAGCCGCACCCGCGCGGCGGCGCGCGTAACCTGGCGCTCGCTCATCAGCGCGTCGAACACCACCAGAAGGTTCAGGTCCACGCGCGACAGGTCGATCATCCCCGCCATCATGCACCACGTTCATGATATGATGAATAACTATAGATGGATTTTTGCGGAAGCGACGGAGCATACCGCTCCCACCGGCCCGCCCCCGCGGCGGCCCCAGGGGAGGAACATCCATGAGCACCATCGGCCACCGGCGCTACGTCGCCCTGCTGCTGCCCTTCGACGAGCAGATGAAGGTCGATGAGCAGGCCTTCCGCCGCTATGTCCGCTATTACGCCGACGATCCGCGCTTCGCCGCCGAGGGCGGGCTCTGCGTCAATCCCGAGGCCGGCGAGATCTTCTATCTCACGCGCGAGGAGAAGCGCCGCGTGCTGGAAATCGCGATGGAGGAGGCGCACGGCAAGCTGCCCATCATCGCCGGCACCTGGGCGCTGCGCACGGAGGAGATGGTGGAAACGGCGCGCGACGCGAAGGCGCTCGGCGTCGACGGCATCTTCGTCACTCCCCCGGGCGGCGCGCAGGACGTCACCTCCTGCTGGGACGCCGACGCCTATCCGGAGATCTGGCTGGACACGGTGATCGCGCAGGACCGCGCGGTGGACCTGCCGATCATCACGCATCCCGTCAGCGGCAGCGACTTCCCCTTCTATCCCGGCCTGCCCGTGGGCGCCGCGCTGCACATGTGCCGGGAGGTGCCGAACATCGTCGGCTGGAAGATGACCTACACCTATGACGGCTTCCGCATCGTGGCGAAGGGGCTGCGCAGCCTGAACCGCCCCGTGGCCATCATGGGGGCGCTCGCGTCCCGCTTCCACGAGTACCGCGCCACCGGCATGTTCGACGGCACGCTGAGCGGCTTCTGGACCTTCGCGAAGGAGCCGATGCTCGACCACCTGGAGGCCTGGGACCGGCGCGACCTGGAGGGTGCCTGCCGCATCTGGGACAGCGGGCTGGTGAACCTGCACGAATACATCGCCGACATGGGCCGGCTGCACATCCGCTACAAAACCGCCGCCTGGCTGCGCGGGCTGATCCCCAGCCCCTTCATGCGCTCGCCCATGCCCAAGCCGAAGCCGGAGGAGATCGACACGATCTACAACCTGCTGAAGGCGCTGAACCTCTCCGTGATCGACCGCAGCGACCTCAAGCGCGCGGCCTGAGAAGAGGCCCTTCCGGGCCTGGTGCCGCCATGCGCGAGCTGGCGGGACCAGGCCCCTTCTCGGCCCCGGTGCCGATCCTGTGGCTGCCGAACACAACGCCGCGCGCCATGACGCGGCGAGAAGAAGCGGAGGAGACGAGGATGGTGATGAGCGGGTTGCGCAGGCTCGGGCGGGCGGCAGCCCTCGGCGGGCTCTGCCTCGCCACTCTCGCGCGGGGCGCGGCGGCGGAGGATCCCTTCCCGTCCCGACCCGTGCAGATCGTGATGCCGCTGCCGCCGGGCTCCGGCACCGACCTCATGGCGCGCGTCTTCGCGACCGAGTTCGGCCAGATCCTCGGGCAGCGGGCGGTGGTGAACAACCGCACGGGGGCGTCGCTGACCATCGGCATGCAGGCGGTGGTGAACGCGGCAGCGGACGGCGCCACCATGGCCTTCTCCCCGGTCACGCCGGTGGTCATCCAGACGCACCGCGTGCGCAACCTGGGCTACGGCAAGGATTCCGTCATCCCGGTCTGTCAGACCTTCGACAACATCTTCCACGTCGCCGTGCCGCAGTCCTCGCCGTTCCGGGACCTGCGCTCGGTGATCGAGCACGCGCGCGCCCATCCCGGGCGGTTGCGCTACGGCCATACCGGTCCGGCCTCGGGCCCGCACCTGCTGGCGGCGCAGCTCTGGCGGAACGCCGGGGTGGAGGTGGTGGACATCCCCTATCGCGGCGAGGCCGACTTCGCGACCAACCTTGTCTCGGGCGCGCTGGACATGGGCATCGCCACCACCTTCCTGATCCAGACCCAGGGGCTGCGCTCCCTCGGCGCCGCCTCGGCGGAGCGCCTGCCCGCCATGCCGGAGGTGCCGACGCTGGCCGAGCTCGGCCTCGGCCCCGTCGCCTCCGTCACCTATGGCGGGCTGTTCCTGCGCGCCGGCACGCCCGAGCCCATCGTCGCCCGCGTGGAGGAGGCCTGCCGCGAGGTGGTCGCCAGCGCCACCTACCGCGAGGTGGCGGACAGGCAGGCGGTGCGCGCCACCTTTCTCAACCGCGCGGCCTTTGCGGCGCGGATGGAGGCCGACGACCGCGTGGTGGGCGAGTTGATCCGGAGCCTGGGCCTCGTGGAATAGGGCTGGGTGAACAGGCGCCCTCAGGCCGGCGCCGCCACCGCGCGGATCGGACCGCGCGTGGCCCAGTTGGCCGCGACGGCGCCCAGCCCCACCAGCACCATCACCGGCCAGAAGGCGGCATAGCTGCCCGTCGTCTCCACCAGCACCGCGGCCGCGCCCACGCCGAGGAAGCCGCCGATCTGGTGGCTGAAGAAGCACACGCCGTAGAGCGCGCCGAGATCGGCCACCCCGAAGCGCCGCGCGATGGCCGCCGCCGTCAGCGGCACCGAGCCCAGCCAGATGGAGCCCAGCACCGCGGCAAACAGCAGCGTGCCCCATTCCGTCACGGGCAGCACGGCGAACAGCGTGATCGCCACGCTGCGCACCAGGTACACGGCGCCCAGCGCCACCTCCGGCCGGATCACGCCGCCCAGCTTGCCGCAGAGCCAGGAGCCGGGGATGTTGAACAGCCCCACCAGCATCAGCGAGGTGGCGCCGAGCCATGCGGGCATGCCGCAGAGCGCGAGGTGCGCCGGCAGGTGCGTGGTCAGGAAGGCGAGCTGGAAGCCGCAGGCGAAGAAGCCCAGCGTCAGCAGCGCGAAGTCGCGCTCTCCCAGCGCGGCGCGGGCGAGGGCGGGCAGGTCCGAGAGCGGGCGGCGCGGCGCGAGCGGGCTGCGCGGCGACCATTCCATCACCCGCGCCGCCGGCAGGATCATCAGCGCCGCGATCGCCATGGCCCCGAGCGCGGCCGCGGCGCCGAACCAGCCGATGCCGAGCTGCGCATAGGGCACCAGCAGCGCCTGGCCGACCGAGCCTCCGGCAGCGGCGATGCCCAGCAGGCTCGCGCGGCGCTCCGGCGGCGCCGCGCGGCCGACGGCCGCGATGACGCTGCCCGTGCCCGCGCAGCCCACGCCGAGGCCCGTCATGATCCCGATGCCCAGCAGGGCCGTGACCGCCGAGGGATGAAGCGCGACGAGCCCGAGGCCCGCGGCATAGAGCAGCCCGCCCACCGCCGCCACGCGCCCCGCGCCGAAGCGGTCCCCCAGCGCGCCCGTCACGGGCTGGGCGATGCCCCATGTCAGGTTGTGCAGCGCGACGGAAAAGCCAAGCGTGACGGCGGAGATGCCCTCCTCGGTGCCCAGCGGCAGCAGGAACAGGCCGAAGGTCTGGCGGATGCCCATGGCCATGGAGGCGGTCACGGCGGCCGCGACCACCACGGCCCAGATGCCGGGATTTCCCGCGCCGGGTTTGCTCATGGGGGCTGCTTCCTCTTTCCTGCCGCGCCGGCCTGCCGCGCCGGTTTCCTTGCCTTTCCCTCTGCGCCCCTGCCGCGTGCGCCGCAAGGAAGGTGGTTGGAGCGCCGGCGCGGGCTTTGTAACATCGGCGACAGGAAGCGTCCGCCCCGTGCGGACGAGGCGAGGCGGAGGGCACCCGATGGGGCGTCTGTTCCCAATGCTGGCGATCGTGCTGGCGATGCTGGCGGCCCTGGTGCCGGCGGGGGCGCGGGGCGCGGCGCTTCCCCCGGCCGATGGATCGGCCTTCACCAAGGAATGGATGCGCCCGCAGGGACAGGCGGCACCGCCGGCCCGCCCACCCGCCGGAACGCAGGGGCCGCGGGCGCAGGCGCCCCGGATCCAGGAGCCGGGAGCCCAGAACCCGGACGCGCGGGCGCCGCGCGGCGAGGGGACGCCCGCCCCAGCCTCCTGCCCGCAGCCGCTGCGCAACGGCTGCGAAGCGCAGCAGGCCTCCTGCCGCCTGGCCTGCCCGCCGATGTGGAGCACCAATCCGGGCGCGCCCGCCTTCACGCCCACCGACCGCGCCGGATGCACGCAGCAGTGCTTCAGCCGCTATCTTTCCTGCCTGAACCTCTATGGCTGCCGCTGAGGACCCGGCCGCCTTGCCAGCCCCCCCGCGCTTCGATCTACTTCCGCGAAAGATGGGGAAACGGGTGCCATGAACGCATGGTCCAGGCGGGTGGTGCTGGGCGCCCTCGCCGGCGCGGCCACCTTCGAGGCGCGGGCGCAGGGTGCCGGCCCGGAAGCGGCCTGGCCTTCGGGGCCCATCCGCATCGTCGTGCCCTTCGCCCCCGGCGGCTCCACCGATGCGGTGGCGCGCCTGGCGGCGCCGGGGCTGCAACGCGCGCTTGGCGTCAGCATCGTGGTGGAGAACCGCGGCGGGGCGGCGGGCAGCCTGGGCACCGACGTGGTGGCCAAGGCCCGGCCGGACGGGCTGACCTGGCTGCTGACCTTTGACAGCCACGCGGTGCTGCCCGCCCTGGTCCCGCGCCTGCCCTTCGACCTCCGCCAGGACCTGGAGCCGGTGACGCTGATCGGCGGCGCGCCCTATGTCGCGGCCTGCCGGCCGGACAAGCCCTTCCGCGACCTCGCCGCCGTTGTTGCGGCGGCCAAGGCGAGGCCGGGCAGCGTGACCTTCGCCACCCCGGGGAACGGGACCATCGGGCACCTGGTGATGACGCTGCTCGGCAGCCGCGCGGGCGCGCCGTTCCAGCACCTGCCCTATCGCGGTGGCGGCCCGGCCGTGAACGACGCGGTGGCGGGGCATGTGGACATGGTGGTGGGCAGCGCGGCGCTGCTGGCGCCGCAGGTCGCGGGCGGCACGCTGCGGCCCCTCGTGCAGTTCGGCCCCCAGCGCCTGCCGGGCCTCGCGCAGGTTCCGACCGCCGAGGAATCCGGTTTTCCGGGATTGCAGGCCGAGGCGTGGTGGGGCGTCTTCGCCCCGGCGCGCGTGCCCGCGCCGGTTGTCGCCCGCTTCCACGAGGCGCTGGTGGGCGCCTTCCGGGACGAACGGGTGTCGCAGCAGATCACCGAGGGGCAGCAGGCCCGCCTGGTGCTGGCCGGGCCGCAGGAGCTCGGCCGCTTCGTGGACGGCCAGGTCGAGACCTGGGGCCGCGTGGTGCGCGAGAACGACATCAAGGCGGACTGAGGAACACCCCCATGACCACGCCCGGCTTCCCCCGCCTGCCCGCCCCTGTGCTGGCGGGCTTCGCCGCCCTGCCCACCTCCTCGGTTTCCGACGCGCTGGACCGGCTCGGCCTGCCCGGCGCGGTGGACGGGCTGCGGCCCATGCAGCCCGGCGCCCGGGTGGCCGGGCAGGCCATCACGCTGCGCTACCTTCCGGTGGGCACGGGCGGCGGCACGGTGGGCGACTTCCTGCACCTGGCCGGACCCGGCGACATCATCGCCATCGACAACCGCGGGCGCCTGGACTGCACGGTCTGGGGCAACATCCTGACCGAGGCGGCGAAGGCCCAGGGCCTGGCCGCCACGATCATCGACGGCGTGAACCGCGACGTCGGCGAGAGCCGCGCCTTCGGCTACCCCATCTGGTCGCGCGCCGCGCATGCCCGCACGGGCAAGGACCGCGTGGCGCTGGAGGCGACGATGGTGCCCATCGTGCTCGGCACCGTGCGCGTCGATCCCGGCGACCTGCTCTGCGCCGACGACAGTTGCGTGGTTTCCGTGCCGCTCGCGCGGGCGGAGGAGGTGCTGGCCGTCGCGCGCGGGATCGAGGAGAAGGAGGAGGCGATCCTGGCGGATATCCGCGCGGGCATCGACCTGGCCGAGGCGCGCCGCCGGCACGGCTATCACAATCTTCAGACACGGCAGGATTAGCGCCGATGCGCATCGCGGTTCTCGACGACTATGCGGGCGCCTTCCGCACGGCGCCCTCCTTCGCGCGGCTGGCCGGGCACGAGGTCACGGTGTTCGCCGACACGGTGAAGGACCCCGCCGCGCTGGCCGAGCGCCTGCGGAACTTCGACGCCCTGGTGCTGACCCAGCAGCGCAGCCCGCTTCCGGCCGCGGTGGTGGAGGCCCTGCCGGAACTGCGCTTCGTCAGCCAGACCGGGCGCAACACCGGCCACCTCGCCATCGAGGCCTGCACCAGCCGCGGCGTGCTGGTTTCCGCCGGCGGCGCGGGTGGGCCCGAGGCCACGGGGGAGCTTGCCTGGGCGCTGATCCTGGCCTCGCTGCGCCACATCCCCGAGGAAGAGCGGAGGCTGCGCGACGGCCAGTGGCAGGGCTCGGTCGGCACGGGGCTGAAGGGCAAGGTGCTGGGCATCTACGCCTACGGGCGGATCGGCGCCATGGTGGCGCGGGTGGGCGCGGCCTTCGGGATGCGGGTGGTGTGCTGGGGCCGCGAGGGCAGCACCGAACGCGCGCGCACGGCCGGATACGAGGTGGCCGGAAGCCGCGAGGCCTTCTTCGCCATGGCGGACGTGCTGAGCCTGCACATCGCGCTGAACGACGCCACGCGCGGCATCGTCGGGCCCGCCGACCTCGCGCTGATGAAGCCCTCCGCGCTGCTGGTGAACACCTCCCGCGCGCAGATCATCGCGCCCGGCGCGCTGCTCGATGCCCTGCAGCAGGGCCGGCCCGGCTTCGCCGCCGTGGACGTGTTCGAGGACGAGCCCGTGCTGGGCGCGGCGCACCCGCTGATCGGGTTGCCCAACGTGCTCTGCACGCCGCATCTCGGCTATGCCGAGCGTGGCGTCTACGACGCCCTGTACGACACGGCGGTGGATCAGCTTCTCGCCTTCGCCGCCGGCGCGCCGGTCAACCTCGTGAACCCCGGGGCGCGCGCCGCGCCGGCGGAGGGCGCGCCCGCGGCCGGGGACTGAGCGCGCCCCCTGCCCCGCCCTGCTGCGGAGCCGAGGCGCCGGCTCAGCCGAGATGCAGGCGGCCGGTCAGTTGCCGGAAGGCCTCGCGGTCGGAGGCGATGTTGCTGTCGAACTCGGCGGCATCGGCATAGCTGTAGCCGAGGTTCACGCGGGACAGCGCCTCCCTGAAGCCCGGCTCGGCCGCGGCCTTGCGGGCGATCTCGGCCAGGGCCTCCACCACCGGCGCGGGGGTGGCACGCGGCACGCCCAGGCCGCGCCAGGTGCCGATCGCCAAGTCCACGCCGCGCTCCTTCAGCGTGGGCACGGCCTCGAAGCCCGGCACGCGCTGGTCGGACATCACCACCAGGGCGCGCATCTTGCCGCCCTGGATATAGGCGTTCGCCTCCCCCGGGCTGGAGCACATGGCGTCCACATGGCCGCCCAGAAGCGCCGTCAGCCCCGGCGCCGCGCCGGGATAGGGCACATGGAGGAACCGGGCGCCGGCCTTCTCGGCCATGGCGGCGCCGGAAAGGTGCCAGATGGAGCCGACGCCGGAATCGCCCAGCGTCACCGCGCCCGGGCGGCGCTTCGCCTCGGCGATGAAGTCCTCGAAGCTCTGCCAGGGGGATTCGGCGCGGACCATGATCGCGGCCGGGTCGGCGTTCAGCCGCGCGATCATGCGGAAATCATCCGCCGAGAACTTGATCTGGTTCAGGAAGGGCAGGATCGCCAGCTCCACGAACACCACGCAGACCTTGTAGCCGTCGGGGCGCGCGTTCAGCACCTCGGCGAAGCCGATGGCGCCGCTGGCGCCGGGGCGGTTCACGGTGATGAAGGGCTGCGGCGAGTGGCGCTTGGCGGCCTCGGCGAAGGCACGCGCCAGCACGTCCGTGCCGCCTCCGGCCGAGGCCGGCACGATCAGCTCGATCGGGCGCGTGGGATAGTCGGCGCCGCGGGCGCGGGGCGCGAGCCCCAGCGTGGCCGCGCCCGCGGCGAGCGCGATGAACTCGGACCGGCGCATGGGCGGGCGGATGGATGTCATGGCGCGCTTCTCCTCTGCCTTGGGCTTGCCCTGGGCTGGTGGCCGGGGAATCGCCGTGGCGCTTGTTGTTGCGGCGGCACCGGGCGGCGCCGGTTCACGCGGGCAACGAGCATTCCCGATGGCACGCCCCGCCGCAAGCCGCCGCCTGGCGCGGTTCGGGACGCACAACACTTTCGGAGGCGTGCTGCGGCTTGCAACTTCCGGGCGCTTGTCTCCCAGGCGCAATCCGTCTTTCATCCGCTCCGATGCGGCCGGCTTGACCCTGGCGCCGCCGGGTGGACGGGATGCGAGGACGCGCGCTCTTGCGCGGCAGAGGTTGGGGAGCCGGTTCGATGGGCAATGGTTCGAGCTGGTCCCGGCCGGCATGGTTCAGCCTGCGCGCGATGCTGTCGAGCACGGCGCTGCTGGTTCCCCTGGCGGGCTGCGGGCTGAGCGTGGAGCGCACCGAGCGCGTTTCCTCGATGGAGCAGTCGCTCCAGGCTTCCCAGGCGCGCGGCAGCGTCCTGCAGCAGCGTGTCGGCGAACTCGAGTCCACCCTGGCGGCCGAGCGGCGGGCGGCGGGCGACCTCGCGGCCATCGAGCAGCGGCTGGCCCAGGCGCGCGCCGCCCTGGCCAACTCCCAGCGGGCGCGCGGCGCGGCGGACCAGCAGGCCCGCAACCTGCGCGAGCGCATCGCGGCCGAGGAACGCCGCATCGCCGGCCTTCAGGGCGAGGCGGGGCAGCTTCAGCAGACCACCGAGGAACGGCGCGGGACGATTTCCGAAACCGAGCGCAGCCTGGCCGGGCTGCAGGAGCAGGCGGCCGCCGCGGAGCGGCGCCTCGTCGGGCTGCGTGACCAGACGGCGGCGCAGGATGGCCGGCTCGCGGCGCTGGGGGAGCGCGCCGCCGCGGAGGAACGACGCCTGGCCGGCCTGCGCGAGGCCGTGGCGACCGAGGAGCGGCGCCTGGCCGACCAGCGCCAGCAGGGCGCGGCGGAGAACCAGCGCCTCGCCGCGCTCCGTGCCACCATCGAGCAGGCCGAGCGCTCGCTGGCCGAGCGGCAGCAGGCGGGGGCGGAGGCCGAGCGGCGCCTCGCGGGCCTGCGCAACGATGCCACGGCGGCCGAGCGCGACCTCGCCGCCCGCCGCGCCTCCCTGGCCGAAGCCGACACGCGGCTTGCCCGGACCAACCAGTCGGCGGAAGAGGCGGCCGGGCGGGTGCGCGGGCTGGAGACGCGCTCCACCGAGCTGACGGGTTCCACCGGCACGGCGGAGCGGCGGCTGGCCGAGCTGCGCACCACCCTGGCCAGCGTGGAGGGCACCCTGACCGAGCGCCAGAGCGCGGTGACCCAGGCCGAGGCGGAGCTGGCACGCCTGACCACGGCGCGCGAGGGCGCGGCAAGCGCGCTGCGCGGCCTGGAAGCCCGCAGCGCGGAGCTGCGCGGCTCCGTGGAGGCCGCCGAGCGGCGGCTGGCCGAGCTGCGGGACGGCACCTCGGCCGAGGAGCGCCGCCTGCAGGCCGCGCGTTCCCAGGCGCAGGCGGCGGAGGCGGAGCTGGCCACCCGGCGCACGGCGCTGAGCGAGGCGGAAGGGCGGCTGGCCAGCGCCAACCGTGCCACCGAGGAGGCCGGCGGCCGCACCCGCGGCCTGGAAACCCGGGCCCAGCAGATCGCCGCCGCCACGGAAACGGCGCAACAGGAGCAGGCGCGGCTGCGCGAGCAGGCGCAAAGCCTGCGCAACGAGGTGAGCGGGCTGGAGCAGCGCCGGCAGGAGCTGGGCGCGCAGGTGGCCTCGGCCCAGGCCCGGCTGGAGCAGCAGCGGCGCGAGCTTTCGGAACTCGGCGCCCAGCTGACCCGCGAGCGGCAATCCGGCCAGCAGCGGGTGCTGCCCACGGCCGGCAGCAGCGCGGACCAGCCCGCCCCCGCCACGCCCGAGGGCAGCTCCCGCAGCCCCTGAGGCGCCCCCGCCTCCGGGCGGCGGTCGCTTTCCGCCGCGGCCGGACGAAGCCCTGGCCCTTCCCCGCCGTTCCCGCGCGGGCCGGACCTGTTTCCGGGTGGGAGCGACGCATGCAGCCGATGAAACCGATGGAACCGATGAAGCCCATGGAACCCATGGCGGAAACCCCGCCCTGGTGGCCGGGTGACCTCGGCCAGCCGTCCTCCACGGGGGGCCAGGACGGGCTGCGCTACGCCTTCTTTCCCGATGCGAGGCGGCTGGCGATCGAGAAGGATGGAGCGGTGACGGTGTATGACAGCGGAGAGCACCGCATCACCGGCGTCGCCCAGGATGGCGGGGGCGAGGGGCCGGTGTTCCACGCTGGGGACCAGCCAGTTCGCCTGAGCGACCTGCGCCGGCTGGACTGAACTTTTCTCCCGGGCGGCGGGCTCAGTGCAGGCGCGGGAGGCCCGCGCTGCCCAGGCGCTCCGCCGCGTCGGAGCCCACCAGGATTTCGGCGAGGCGCAGCGCGTCCACCCTGGCCAGGGTGGAGTGCTGCCCTGCGGCGGCCATGACGGCCTCCGCGGCGGAGCGCAGCGCCGCGTCGTAGAGTTCGGCGCCGCCGAGGCGCCGGCCGCTTGCCTCGATCCGCCGCAGGGCGCGCGCCGCCTTCTCCGTTTCCTCCATCGCCGCCGCCTCCCCCGCCCTGGGGGAGGCAATCGGCTCGAGCAGCCGGGCGGAAAGCAGGCGGGAGAAGCTGGCGCGGCAGGAGGCGTCGGCGGCGCGGCGAAGAGCGAGCAACTTTTCCTGGCGCGGCGGGCTCCGCAGGAGGGGCGAGGATTCCAGGTCCTCCACCAGCGTGCAGGCGGCCTGGGCCGCGGCCAGCGTGGCCTGCTCGCCGGCATCGGCCGGGACCGGCGCCTCCGCCTGGATGACGGCGGCGGCCAGCGTGTCGTCCAGGGCGCGCTGGACGACCTGTATCACCGAATGGCCCGCGTCCGTCGCAAGCTCCAGAGCGGCGGCCGCCACCCCGGCTGGCCGCGCGGCGACGGCGAGCAGGAGCCGCAGCGCGACCTCGGCGGCGAGGGCGTCCTCGGCCACGGGGCCGGACAGGGCTTCGCGGGCCAGCGCGTGCGGCGGTCCCTCGGGGCCGGCCTGCAGGGCGAGCCAGAGGCCGGGGCCGTGGCGCCAGGCGGCGCCGCAGCGCGCCCGGATCGGCGCGTAATCCGCCCGGCACAGGCCGGTCTCGGGCCAGGACTGCGGCGGCGCCTCCGGCAGGCATCCCGCCGCCGCCGGCCAGAGCCGGCGCCCGAGCGCGAGGACGACGGCCGCGTCCTCCCGCCGGCGGCCCGCGCATTCGGCCTCGATCTCGGCGCCTGCCTCGCCCAGGGCGAGCCGGACCACCCGCGCCAGCACGGGGATCGCCTGGCGCGGAACGGCGACGTTGCCGGGCCTCCAGGCCTGGGCGGACACGATCAACCCGTCGAGCGGCGCGAAAAGAAGGCGCGCGAAGCGGAGGGGGCGTGGAAGCCCGCGGCCGCGCAGCCGCGTCCGCACGCGCTCCAGAACCTGGTCGGCCTCGGCCCGGTCCGGCAGGGCGTCGATCACCGACACCACGCGGGACAGCTGGTCCGGCGATGCCTCCGCCAGCGCGCCGCCGAGCAGGCGGAGGGCGGTCAGCCGCGTCGTGGTCACACGAAGTCCCTCACGATCATCTCGTTGCGGAGGATGAGGTCGATGGTGCGCCCGGTGCGCCATTCCTCCAGCCTGAAGACCGAGCGGCTGCGGCGCCGGTGGGCCTCGGCGAAGTATTCCTGCTCCGGCCCGCCGACCCATTTGTTCACCTCGAACGGCATGGAGGGCACCATGACCACCATCTCCTGGATGGCGGCGGCCAGGCCGATCCTCGGGGCGGAATCCCAGACACCCAGGATCATCGACCAGCCGTCCAGAAGCCAGGCCAGCTTGCCGAGTTCGGAGCGGACCGCGTCGGGGTCTTGCCGCCAGCGGACCACCAGGTTGGGGAGGTCCTCCGTGGAGGCCAGAAGGTCCTCCAGCAGCACGCGGCCGCAGCATAGGGTCGTGTGGGCGGAGCGCGCCACCAGGCTGGCCGAGGAGGCGAGCTGGGCATCGATGGCGGCATCCGCCCAAGCCGCGATCTCGGCCGAGACGGTATCGAGCCGGTCGAGCTGCTGCTGATAGCGGGCCTTGGTGGGGTTCCCGCGGAAGCCGAGGTCGAGATAGGCCTCGGCCAGGCCTTCCATGGCCTGGACCACCTCGTCGGGGGTCATCCCGAGGGCCTGGGAGGTGCGGCCCACCGCGCGCTGGCCGCGATGCTGCACATGGACGGGCGTGTCCCGCTCCGGCGGCAAGCTGCGCTCCGCCGGGCTTTCGGTCTGGGAGATCAGCTGGAGCAGCAGGGTGTAGTTGGTGAACAGCTTCCGGCCCGAGATCGCCTTCTCCGCAGCGGCCGCGGCCGCTGCCGCCGCCCGCCCGGCGAGCCCTTCCTGGGCGGCGGCGCGCGCGATCCTCAGGATGGCGTCGGGCGTGAGCACGGCCATGTCCTCCAGCACCTCGATGACGAGGCGGTCGTGCAGGGTGGGGACGCAGATGTCCCGCAGGCTCTTCAGGGGGAGGACGTAGAAGCCGCGGATGCCGGCCGGGCTGGGCACGGCCACCTCGAAGTCGTGCCGTCGTCCCGGGCGGACGCGGCTTCCGAGAAGCATGGGCGTGGTGAAGGGAACCGTGACGCCGCGCTCCAGGAAGGTGGCGGGCCGGGAGTCCTCCACGGCGGGCCGGGACGGCGGCACATCGATCTGCGCGGACATGCCCCGATTTTTGCGCGGCCGCGTTAAGGAGGCGTGAGCGGCGGGCGAAGCCGGCGCGCGGGCCGGAACCCCATGGCCCGCAACCGGCGCGGCGCGCTCAGCCCGGGTGCCGCGCCCGCTCCCAGGCATCGAGGCCACGCTTGAGCATCCAGAAGCCGAATCCGAGGCCGAAGGCGATCAGCGCGTAGCCGAAGAGCGCGAAGCCTGCATCGGCAGCGTGGGATGCCGCGATGACCCCGCAGAGGGCGAGCAGGCCGGACAGGATCATGAAAAGCGCATGGCCGGTCGAGAAGCCGGTGGTGGGCATCAGGTGTTCTCCCTGGAGTCGTCAAAGAGGATGCGGCTGGCCGCGCCCTCGGGGTCGTCGTACTGCCCGTTCCCCAGCGTCCAGCCGAAGAAGAGCAGCGCCAGCACGCCGAGCCCGAGGGCCAGCGGCACGAGAAGGGCAAGGGCGTTCATCGGGTGGCCTCCCGCCCCACGCGGAGCGCGTTCAGGATCACCGCGAGCGAGGACGAGGCCATCACCAGCGCGGCGATCAGCGGCGTCACGAGGCCGAGCACGGCCATGGGCACCGCGACGATGTTGTAGACCAGGCTGAAGGCGATGTTCTGCCGCGCCGCCCGCTGCGCGCGGCGCGCGGTGCGGAGGGCGGCGGGCAGGGCGGACAGCCCCTCGGCCCGCAGAACGAGGTCCGAGGCCGCCTGCGCCAGGTCGGTGCCGCCGGCAGGGGTGGCGGAGGCATGGGCGAGGGCGAGCGCCGCCGCGTCGTTGATGCCGTCCCCCAGCATGAGCGGACGGCGGCCTCCGGCGCGAAGCTGCTCGATGCGCGCGGCCTTGTCGGCGGGGGTGGCGGCGGCCCGCCAGCGCTCGATGCCCAGCGCCCGCGCCGCACGCCCGACGGCGGAGGGGGCGTCGCCCGAGAGAAGCTCCACCTCCATCCCCATTGCGCGCAGCGCGGCCACGGCCTCGGCCGCGTCGGGGCGCAGCGGGTCGTCGAAGCGGAAGGCGACCGGCTCGGCGCCGGGGGAGGCACGGTACCAGAGGACGGGACCATCCTCCGCCATGCCGTCGGCGCCGCAGAAGCTGGCGCTGCCCAGGCGTTGCTCGCCGCAAAGAAGGCCGGCGCCGGGGATCTCCTCCACGCCCGCGGCCGCGTGCACCGGCACGGGGCAGGCGGCGACGAGGGCGCGGGACAGCGGGTGCCGGCTGCTCGCGGCCAGGGCGGCGGCGGCTTCCAGCACGGCGGGGTCGCGCAGCGGTTCGGGCAGCAGGGCCGGGCGGCCGGTGGTCAGCGTGCCCGTCTTGTCCAGCACGGCCACGTCGCAGGCGGCCAGCCGTTCCAGCGCGGTGGGCGAACCCGTCAGCACGCCGCGGCGGAACAACGCGCCCACGGCCACCACCTGCACGGCGGGCACCGCGATGGCGAGGCCGCAGGGACAGGTCACGATCAGCGCGGCCACGGCCGGCACCAGCGCCGCCTGCCAGGACACGCCCACCCCGAGCCACCAGCCCAGGAAGGTGGCGGCGGCCACCACGTGCACCACCGGCACGTAGAGCCGCGCCGCGCGGTCGGCGATGGAGACGAAGCGGCCCCGCGCCTGCTCGGCGCGCTCCAGCAGCCGCGCGACGGCGGCGAGCGAGCCCTCGGCCGCGGCGGCGGTCACGCGCTGCACCAGCGCGTCGCCGAGGTTCACCGCGCCGGCGGGAAGGGCCGCGCCGGTTGCGAAGGAGCGGGGCAGGCTTTCGCCGGTGGTGGCGGCGGTGTCGAGCAGGGCCTCGCCCCCTTCCAGCACGCCGTCGAGCGAGAGGCGCTCGCCGGGCGCGACCAGCAGGCGGTCGCCCGGGCAAACGGTTTCGGCGCCGACGCGGTGGGCGGTGCCGTCGATCTCCAGCCGCGTCACCTCCGCGGATTGCAGCGCCAGCAGCTCGGCGCAGGCCTGCCGGGCGCGGCGGCGGGCGGCACGGTCCAGCACGCGGCCGGCCAGCAGCAGGGCCAGCAGGGCGGTGGCGCCGTCGAACCAGGTGTAGGGGCCGTTGCGCAGCGCCTCGGACAGGCTCATCGCGGTGGTGGCGAGCACGCCGAGCGAGACGGCCATGTCCATGTTCACGCGCCCGGCGCGGAGGGCGGCCAGGGCGGAGCGGTAGAAGGGCATGCCGGCCACCAGCACCACCGGCAGCGCGATCAGCGCCGCCAGCCAGTGCATCAGGGCGCGCGTGGCCTCCCCCATGTCGCTGCCCACCCAGACGGCGACGGACAGCATCATCACGTTGGACGCGCCGAAGGCGGCGATGCCGAGCGCGCGCAGCAGCGCCTTGCCTTCCGCGTCCTCGGTGGCGCGGAGGCAGGCGGCGGACCAGGGCGCGACGTGGAAGCCGAGGCGGGCCACGAGGCCGGCCAGGCTTTCCGCGCGGTTTGCGGGGCCGCGCCAGGTGATCGTCAGGCGGCGCGTGGACAGGCTGGCGCGGGCACGGAGCACGTCCGGGTCGGCGGCGAGCGCCTGCTCCACCAGCCAGACGCAGGCGCCGCAGGTCAGGCCCGCCACCATCAGGTCCAGGCTGTGCTCCGTGCCGCTGCGGGCGGGCACGGCGCGCGCGGCGAAATCCACCGGCGGCAGGGCGGCCGGGCGGATTCCGCCCGCGGCGGCCTCGCGCCGGCGGTAGAAGGCATCCAGGCCCAGGCCGGCGATCAGGGCGGCGGCGCCCTCGCAGCCCGCGCAGCAGAAGCGCCCCGCGCCGGGCGCGACCGGCGCGCCGCAATGCGCGCAGGCGGCGGCGCTGAGGCCTGGCTCGGCGGCGTCGAGGCGGGCCGGAAGGGCGCTCACGGGATCACGAACCTTTCGCGCAACTCGAGACGGTCGGCGCCGCGGGTGACAGACAGCACGGCTTCCCAGGCGCCGGGGGCGGGAACCTCCGCCGGGGCGCGCCATGCGCCGGGGGCGAAGGGCTGGAAGGCGAGCGAAACGGCGGTGCGGTCCAGCGGGCGCTGGAGCGTGCCGGTGACGGTGGCATCCGCGGGCAGCGGGGTGCCATCGGGCAGGCGGACCGAGAGGCGCACCGCGCCGTCCGCCCGCGTCACGCCGGCCTGCCAGCCCAGCGCCTTCTGCCGGGCGGCCTCGGCCAGCACCGCGGAGTAACCCAGGCCGCGGTCGTAGGAGCCGGCGGTGGTGGTGCCGGTGAAGGTGCCCACCGCCGCGGTGATCAGCACGGCGTTGACGGCGATCACCACGCCAAAGCCCGCGACGAAGACCCAGGGGATCCAGCGTCCGCGCGGGGCGGGGTTGCTCGCCATGCCGGTGATGCCTGGAGCGATCATGTGCGGGGCCTCAGGAAGATGGTGCCGACCGCGGCGCGCTCGGCCTCGCCGTCGGGCGCGACGAGGCGGATGCGCACGGGGGTGCTCTCCTCCTCCGGCCGGCCCTCGGGGGCGGTGGTGACGAAAAGGCGGAACTCGGCCACGCCGTCGGCACGGGTTTCCACGAGCGGGCGGCCGTTGGCGTCGGCGTCGCGCCGGTCCAGCACCTGCCAGGCGGCGCCGGGCGGCAGGCCCTCCACCGAGACGGCCAGCCGGTCCGTGGCGTGGCGGCGGTCGGAGACCTTCAGCGTGTAGCTGTTGCGGATGCTGCCGTCGGCGAGGCGGACGAAGAGCGGGGAGCGGTCGCGCAGCGCCTCGATCGCGACATCCGTGCGGCCGACGAAGGCCCAGAGCATCACCGCGCCGATCGTCGTCATGGCGGCGGCGTAGAACCAGGTGCGCGGGCGCAGCAGGCGCGCAGGGCGGCGGGCGGCCATGCCGGGGGCGCAGCGCGCGGGGCCGGGCGGGATGGCGCAGGTCGCGGTGCCGGCGGCGGCGAGGTTGCCCACCGTCTCGAAGGCGATCAGCGCGGTGGGGCGGCCGAGCTTGGCCATGATGTTGTCGCAGGCGTCGATGCAGAGGCCGCAGTTGATGCAGGCGAGCTGCAAGCCGTCGCGGATGTCCACGCCCGTGGGGCAGACGTTCACGCAGGCGCGGCAGTCGATGCAGTCGCCGGCCGAGGTGTCGCGGGCCTTGCCGCGCGGCTCGCCGCGCCAGGCGCGGTAGGACACGGCCAGGCTGTCGTCGTCCAGCATGGCGGACTGGAAGCGGGGCCAGGGGCACATGTAGGTGCAGACCTGTTCCCGCGCCCATCCAGCCAGCAGGTAGGTGGACAGGGTGAACAGCCCGATGAAGCCGAGGATGGTGGGCGAGACGTCGAAGGAGAGCAGGTCCATCACCAGCGTCGGCGCATCGGTGAAGTACATCACCCAGGCGCCACCCGTGGCGGCCGCGATGGCCACCCAGGCCGCGTGCTTGCCGATCTTGATGCCCCAGTCGGCGGCGCCCCAGCGCGGCTTCTGGTCGCGACGCATGCGGGCGTTGCGGTCGCCCTCGATCCAGCGCTCCACCAGCATGTAGAGGTCGGTCCAGACGGTCTGCGGGCAGGTGAAGCCGCACCAGACACGGCCGAACAGCGAGGTGGCCGCGAAGATGCCGAGCGCGCCGAGCAGCAGCAGGCCCGTGAGGTAGTAGACCTCCTGCGGCCAGACCTCGATCCAGAAGAAGAAGAGGCGGCCCTTGTCCATGTCCACCAGAACGGCCTGGTGCGGCTGGTCCGGGCCACGGTCCCAGCGGATCCAGGGCACCAGGTAGTAGAGCCCGAGGCACAGGGCCAGGACGGCCCACTTCGCGCGGCGCACCGTTCCCGTGACCGCCTGCGGGTAGACCCGCACGCGGTCGGCATAGAGGGGCTGGTTGCGGTCGTCGGGCGCGAAGGCCTCGGGCTTCTGGACCTTGGTCACGGCACCGAGGGCTCCGTTCCGCCCAGGCTGTGGACGTAGACGGTCAGCATGCGGATCGTGGCGGGATCCAGGCGGCGCTCCCAGGCGGGCATGGCGCCGGCGCGGCCGAAGGAGACCGTGCGCAGGATCGTCGTCTTGTCGCCGCCATAGAGCCAGACCTGGTCGTCCAGCCTGGGCGCGCCCATCTCGCGGTTCCCTTCCCCGCGCTCGCCATGGCAGCTCACGCAGTTCTCGGCGAAGACCGCGGCGCCGCGCGTGGCGGCGGCCTTGTCGGTCGCGCGGTTGGTGAGGGCGAGCACGTGCTCGGACACGTCGTTCGCCTGGGCGGTGGTCAGCTGCCCGTCCGCCACGAAGCGCGGCATCATGGAGGTGCGGGTCGCGTCGTCATCCGGGGCGCGGATGCCGTGGCGGATGGTCTGCTCCACCTGGGCGAGCTGGCCGCCCCAGAGCCACTCGTCGTCGGCCAGGTTGGGGAAGCCCTGCGCCCCCTGCCCGCCCGCGCCGTGGCAGCGGGCGCAGGCATTGGCGAAGGCGATGCGCCCGCCGGCGATGGCGTAGCCGCGCAGGTCCGGGTCGGCCAGGATCTGCTCGGGCTCCGTCGCGCGCAGGCGGGCCAGCATCGGCTCGGCGGCCGTGGCCTGGGCGGCGCGGTCCGCATCGGCCTCGCCGCGCACGGTGTAGCCCAGCAGGCCCGTGGCGCCGGTGATCGGCAGCGCGGGATAGAGCACCACCCAGAGCGCCGAAAAGGCGATGCAGGCGTAGAATGTGTAGAGCCACCAGCGCGGGAGCGGCGTGTTCAGCTCGCGGATGCCGTCCCACTCGTGGCCGGTGGTGGCGGTGCCCGTGTGCTCGTCCCGGTGGGGGGCGCCGTGAAGTGTGTCGTGCATCGTGTCAGGCATGGCGCCGCGCTCCTACTCGGCCTCGCGCAGCGGGATCAGCCGCGCGCGCTCGAACGTCTCCCGCCGGGCCGGGCGCAGGGCCCAGACGACGATCCCGGTGAAGAGCAGGAAGAACCAGACGATCCAGGTGGTCAGCAGAAGGCTGTGGATCTGCTCGATGGTCATGACCGGTCCCTCCTCACTGCTGCCGCAGCCGGTCGGGCGTCACCTCGGAGAAGTCCACGAGGGTGCCGAGCATCTGCAGGTAGGCCACGAGCGCGTCCATCTCCGTGATGGCCTTCGCGTTGCCGTCCGGGTCCATCTGGCGGGCGCGGCCGTAGCGGGCGGCGAAGGCGCTGCCGTCCTCGGCCGGGCGGGCCTGGGCCTCGAGGTCGGCGCGGGCATTGGCCACCATGGCGTCGGTGTAGGGCACGCCGGCCGCGCGGAGCGTCGCCACGCGCTGGCCGATGTCGCCGTAGTTCAGCGGGCGGTCCAGGAAGCCGTAGGTCGGCATGATGCTTTCCGGCACGACGTGGCGGGGGTTGCGCAGGTGCAGCACGTGCCAGTCGTCCGAGTAGCGGCCGCCGACGCGGGCGAGGTCGGGCCCGGTGCGCTTGCTGCCCCACTGGAACGGGTGGTCGAACATGCTCTCGGCCGCGAGCGAGTAGTGTCCGTAGCGCTCCCGCTCGTCGCGGAAGGGGCGGACCATCTGGCTGTGGCAGGTGTAGCAGCCCTCGCGCACGTAGATGTCGCGCCCTGCCTGCTCCAGCGGCGTGTAGGGGCGGATGCCGCCCACGCGCTCGATGGTGCTCTCCACGGTGAAGAGCGGGATGACCTGCACGAGGCCGCCGATGGAGATGGTGATCAGCGTCAGCACGCCGAGCAGGACCAGGTTCCGCTCGATGTGGCCGTGGTTGAACTTGATGCCGAACATGAGTGGGTGTGTTCCCTCAGGCCGCGGCGGGCAGGGCGTCGACGGTGCGGTCGGCCTTGGCCTCCGCCACCGGCATGCGCACCGAGCGCCACAGGTTGTAGGCCATGAGCAGGGCGCCGGTGAGGTAGAGGACGCCGCCCAGGGCACGGATGACGTAGTAGGGATGGAGCGCCGCGACGGTCTCGACGAAGGCGTATTGCAGGAAGCCCAGGTGGTCGTAGGCGCGCCACATCAGGCCCTGCATGATGCCCGAGACCCACATCGAGGTGATGTAGAGAAGGATGCCGAGCGTCGCGATCCAGAAGTGCCAGCTCGCCAGCCGCGGGGACCAGAGCTGGGTGCGGCCCCAGAGGCGCGGCACCAGCCAGTAGAGCACGCCGAAGGTGATGAAGCCGTTCCAGCCCAGCGCGCCGGAATGCACGTGGCCGATGGTCCAGTCCGTGTAGTGCGACAGGGAGTTCACGGCGCGGATGCTCATCACCGGCCCCTCGAAGGTGGCGATGCCGTAGAAGCCGAGGGAGGCGACGGAGAAGCGCAGGCCGGGGTCGGTGCGCAGCTTGTCCCAGGCGCCCGAGAGGGTCATCAGCCCGTTGATCATGCCGCCCCAGGAGGGCATCCACAGCATGATGCTGAACACCATGCCCAGCGTCTGCGCCCAGTCGGGCAGCGCGGTGTGGTGCAGGTGGTGCGGGCCGGCCCAGATGTAGAGAAAGGTCAGCGCCCAGAAGTGCACGATGGACAGGCGGTAGGAATAGACGGGACGGTCGGCCTGCTTGGGGATGAAGTAGTACATCATGCCCAGGAAGCCGGCGGTCAGGAAGAAACCGACGGCGTTGTGGCCGTACCACCACTGGATCATCGCGTCCTGCACGCCCGCGGCCGCGCCATAGGACTTGGCGCCGAAGAGGCTGACGGGGATGGAGATGTTGTTGCCGAGGTGCAGCACCGCGACGGTGATGATGAAGGCCAGGAAGAACCAGTTGGCGACGTAGATGTGCGGCTCCTCGCGCCGCAGCAGCGTGCCGCCGAACACCACGAGGTAGGAGACCCAGAGCACCGTCAGCCAGAGGTCGGCGTACCACTCGGGCTCGGCGTATTCCTTGCCCTGGGTGATTCCCAGCAGGTAGCCGACGGCGGCGATGACGATGAAGAACTGGTAGCCCCAGAAGAGGAACCAGGCCGTCTCCTCGCCGCCAAAGAGCCGCGCGCGGCAGGTGCGCTGCACGACGTAGAGGCTGGTGAGGAACAGCGCGTTGCCGCCGAAGGCGAAGATCACGGCCGAGGTGTGCAGCGGACGCACGCGTCCGAAGCTCGTGAACTCCAGCCCGAAGTTCAGGGCGGGATAGGCGAGCTGGGCCGCGATCAACACGCCCACCGCGAAGCCCGCGATGCCCCAGAAAATGGTGGCGATGGCGAAGGCGCGCAGCGGCGCCTCCACGTAGTCCGGCTGCGGGCGGGGCCGGGCAGCGATGCCGGCGAACGGCAGGGTTTGAGTGGACAGACCCTCTGGCATGGGGGGCTCCTTGTGATGGAGCGGGTCGTCTCACGCTCCGGCTCGCGGAACCTTGATCCAGATCAACCGGCCATCAGCGCCCGGGCCGCGAGGACGGCCAGGACACAGCCGTTGGCCACAAGGGCCAGGGCGGAGACGAGGCGCATGGCCGGGCCGAAGCGGCGGCCGAAGAAGCGGCCGAGCAGGGCGACCCCCACCAGGGCCGGGATCGTCCCCAGCACGAAGGCGAGCATGGCCATGGCGCCGGCCAGGGCGCTGCCCGCCGCCATGGCCGCCGCCAGCGCGCCGTAGAGCAGGCCACAGGGAATGGCCGACAGCATCAGCCCCAGGCCGAAGCTGCGCCGCGCCCCTGCCGGCGCGCCGAGAAGCCGCCCGATGGCGGCCATGCCCGGCAAGGGCGCGTGCGGCAGGGAAAGGCGCAGCCCGGCCGGCACCGGCAGGCGGGCGGCCGCCTGGCCCAGCATCACCAGCGCGGCCAGGGCCAAGGGGATCGCCAGCAACCCGCGCGAGGCGACGGCCGAGAGCAGCCCCGCGGCGCCGCCCGCCACGGCGCCGAGGCCGGAGTAACCGAGCGCCCGGCCCGCGTGATAGGGCAGCAGCGCCGCGCCTCCGAGCCGCGCCAGGCGCCCGGCGCCGGGATCTCCCGCGACCTGGGCGATGACGAAGGGTCCGCACATGCCCGCGCAATGGGTGACGCTGCCGGCCAGCCCGGCCAGCAGCATGGCGCCCATCAGCGCCGCCATGTCCCGGGGTGCGAGGGCGGTCAGTCCGTGCAGGCAGTCGGCGAGCATTGCCGCGTCTCGCACGGGCGCGGAGGCCCCGGCCTTGATCCAGCGCAAGGCCGGTGGTGTGGCCGGGCGGCCCCGGTGGCGGCGAAATGCGGAATGATGATCGGCTCGTCTTGAAACCTCACGGTTTCGTGAGTATCACGCGGGTGCCGCAGGGACCGCCGGATTCTTTCTCGCCGGAACTGGCCACGGCGCCTCCATAAGGATCAACGATCGTGCCTGGCCCCAGCCCTTTTCGGCTGCTTACCCTTCATTATGCCTGCTTCCAGCTTTCGGTCGCGCTCGCGGGCGGCTTCGTGGGCGCCTACCTGATGAAGCTGGGCTTCAGCCTGCCCGTGGCGCTGCTGGCCTATGCCGCGCTGCTCACGGCCCGCTTCGGGCTGCGCCTGTTCTCGCTGGGCGTGGTGCGCCGCCTGGGCTACCGGCGCGCGATGATGGCGGGCGCCGCGCTCTGCGCCCTGCAGTTCCTGCCGCTGATCCGGGCGGACGAGCCGCTCTGGCTGGCCGGCTGGCTGCTGCTCGTCTCGGTGGCGGAGTCTCTCTACTGGCCGCTCTATCACTCGGCGGCGGCGGTGATCGGCGGCGGTGCCTCGCGCGGGCGGGAGCTGGGCCTCCGCACGGCCATCGGTTCCCTCATCGGGATCGTGGGGCCGGTGGCGGGCGGGCTGCTGCTGGAGCACCTGGGCGCCGCGGTGGATTTCGGCATCGCCGGCTGCCTCGTCCTGCTGTCGATGCTGCCGCTGCTGCGGATCGGCGCCATCCCGGCGGGGCCCGTGCCGGGGATCCGGGACTCGCTGCGCGGCATCGACCGCACGGGCATCGCCGCCTTCGCCGCCGATGGCTGGATATCCTCCAGCCTGTCGCTGGCCTGGCCGATGGTGCTCTTCACCGCGCTGGGCTCGCATTTCGAGGCCTTCGGCCTGGCCAACGCGGCGGCCGGGCTGGTGGGCGCGGTGGCCGGGATCACCTGCGGCCGCGCGATCGACCGGGGCCAGCGGGAACGCTACCTGCTGCTGGTCTGCGCGGCGCTGGTGCTGGGCTTCGCGCTGCGCGCCTGCGCGAGCTGGTCGCCGGCGGCGGCGGCGCTGGCCCATGCCAGCGGGGCCGCGGTCGCGGGCCTTTACGTGCCCTTGCTGATGAGCGTGATCTACGACCGCGCCAAGGGGTCCGGCGCCGCCTACCGCTTTCACTTCGCGGCCGAGGCCGGGTGGGACGCGGGCGCCGCCATCGGCTGCGTGGCGGCGGGGCTGGTGGCATGGGCCAGCGCCGTTCCCTCCCTCGCGGTGCTGCCGGGCGTGCTGGGCGTGATTGTCTTTCACCGCTGCGCGCGCGGCCAGTCCTCCGCGGCGGCCCCCACGCTCGGCGTGCCGGCCTGATGGAGCGGGGGCGCCGCCCCCATCCCACCGTCGCCGGGCGAAGCACGGGCCCATCCTCGGCGGCCTGGAAGGGCGCTGGGGAGAGGACACCTGCCATTGCAGCGTCGCGGCCCCATCGCCCCGGGGTTCCGCCGCCCGCGCGCCATGCGTGAGGGTCCGCGCCATCAGGCGGAGGAACAGCCGGGCCGAGGCGCCGGCGATGCGGGATCCGGCCGCCGGGAGGAGATGCCGGTGGTGGACGGCGGCATGCTCGGGGTGCCCAGGGCGTGCATGGGGAAGAAGGCGCCGTAGTGATCTGGCCCCAGCCGCCCGGAACACTGGCGCCCGCTTTCCTTCCCAATCCAGTGGTGGAAGCCTGTGCTGCGTCATGCCCGGCGCCCGCCTGTTGAAGACCGTCGCGATGAAATGGATGGGGCCGAGCAGGGAGCTGGCGCCCCACCGGTGGGGCGTAGCCATGGAATGCAGGCCCCGCGGCCGGGTGGTCATGGGCGCCATGCGGCACCTCCGGGCCGGAAGCGCCCCTGGTTCGGATCGCGACGAAATTCCGCCTCACGCGGGGAAAGTCGAGGCGCGCACGGGTCAGGAAGCGCCATGTCGAGCCCGGGGGTGGGGACGGGGCGCGTGCCAACCTACTTACAGGGGGCACGGGCCAAGCGTTCCATCTCGTGAAATCGTGAACCAAATAACCGCATCGGCTAACGCTCTTTAGCGTCGAACCCGCGCTGCTGCGTGAAGACAAAGCAGCAGCAACGAAGGCGCCCCATGCTTCAACAGCCAAGCCCATGCCCCTCACGCCGCGTGACGATCCCCGACTGCCCGCGCCTTACCGGCCGTGAGTGCTTGCCCCGATGACGCTGCCGGAAATCTGGGGCGGCATCGAATGCACCGTCCTGCGCGTGGGCGATGACTGGCGGGACCAGCTTCGCGAAACCGGCCACCACCACCGCGAGACCGACCTCGACCTGGTCGCCTCCCTGGGCGTCCGCCGCCTGCGCTACCCCGTGCTGTGGGAGCGCGTGGCGCCCCGGGACCTTTCCGAATGCGATTGGTCCTGGTCGGATGCGCGGCTGGCCCGTTTGCAGGAGCTGGGCATCGCGCCCATCGTCGGCCTCGTTCATCACGGGTCCGGCCCAGCCTATACCAGCCTTCTCGACCTGGCCTTCCCGGAAAAGCTGGCGGCCTATGCGGCCCTCGCCGCTGCGCGCTACCCCTGGGTGCTGGACTGGACGCCGGTGAACGAGCCGCTGACCACGGCGCGCTTCGCGGCGCTCTATGCCCATTGGCACCCGCACGGGAACGATGAGCGCAGCTTCCTGACGGCCCTGATGAACGAGTGCCGGGGCACGGCGCTGGCCATGCGGGCGATCCGCCGGGTCCAGCCCGGGGCGCGGCTGGTGCAGACCGAGGACCTGGGCAAGGTCTTCGCCACGCCTCCGCTTCAGGCTCAGGCGGATTACGAGAACACCCGCCGCTGGCTCAGCCTGGACCTGCTTTGCGGCCGGGTGGACCGCGGCCATCCCTGGCATCCGAACTTGCTGGCCGCCGGGATACCCGTGGAGCAGCTGGACGAGCTGGTGGCGGAGCCCTGCATCCCGGACATGCTGGGCATCAATCACTACGTCACCAGCGACCGCTTCCTCGACCACAGGGTGGAGCTCTACAGCCCCGACGTGATCGGCGGAAACGGCGCGATGACGTATGCGGACGTGGAGGCGGTGCGCGTGCCCATGCCGGGGGAGATGCTCGGCTTCGAGCCACGCCTGCGCGAGGCCTGGGAGCAATACCGCCTGCCGATCGCCGTGACCGAGGCCCATCTCGGCTGCGCCGACCCCGAGGAAAGCGTGCGCTGGCTTCTGGGCGTCTGGAACGCCGCGGTTCGTCTGCGTGAGGAGGGCGCCGACATCCTGGCGGTGACGCCCTGGTCGCTGTTCGGCGCGGTGGACTGGTGCTCCCTGCTCCGGCGGAGGGAGGGCGCCTATGAGCCCGGGGTCTTCGATGCCCGCTTCAACCCGCCTCGTCCCACGCCCCTGGCCGGGGTCGTGCGGGCGCTGGCGACCCAGGGCCGCTTCGGGGGGCCCGCGGCCCGCCAGCCCGGCTGGTGGCAGCGCCCCGACCGCTTCCTGGTGGAGCCGGAAAGCTGGAACGAGGCGGCCTGAACCCGGCTGGCCGGTGCCGGCAAGGCCTGGCATGGCCTTGCCCCGGGAGGGAGAGGAACTCTTCCTCTCCCGGGGCTTCTCGCCATCGCCTTCCGCTCCAGGCTGGCATTGCTCGGCGGGCGGTGCATCCGCGCGTCACGGAACCGAGGCGGCGGCAGGGCGGGGAACCGGCTCCCGATCGCAGCGCCGGTGAAGCCGGATGCAGGCCCGGCCGCCTCCGGTCCCCAGGCGCGAGGGGCCCGGAGAGGGCGGTGCCCTGGCCGGAACCCCAAGGCCGGGAGATCCGGAGGATGCGGCATCAATCCGCCGGCACCGGCACCTCGGCGGGGGCCGTGCCGCCGCCGGCGGGCCGGGTTTCCGGCATGCCCAGGAGAAAGCCCAGCCCCCCCAGGGCGGCGATGCCGGAAAGCGTCAGGAAGGCTGCCTGATAGCCGGCGTTCACCACCACGAAGCCGGTGATGATGCCGCTGGTGATGCCGCCGATGGCATGGACCGTGCCCACTGCTCCCTGCGCCGCGTTGAAATGCCCGCTGCCCCGCGTGAGGTCGGCCACGATGACGGGAAAGAGGGCGCCGATCAGCCCCGCGCCCACCCCGTCCAGGAGCTGGACGCCGATCAGCCAGGTGGGATGGTCGGACAGGGTATAAAGCGAGCCGCGCAGCGCCAGGGCCACGAAGGCGGCGAGGAACAGGGGCTTGCGCCCCCAGCTATCCGCCCGCGCCCCGGCCAGGGCCGCGGCCGGCACCATGACGGTCTGGGCCGCGACGGCGCAGGCGGCGGTGAACATGATCCCCTGCCCGGGGTGGCCCAGCGCCAGCTTCTGGGCCACCAGCGCGAGCATGGGTCCGTTTGCCATGTGGAACAGCGCCCCGGTCGCGGCGAACACCATCAGCGGCCGGCTGGCCAGCAGGGTACCCCAGGGGGAGGGCCGCTCGCCATGGCCGCGCCCGTCCGGCAGGAGGCCGCGGGCCAACCTGTGGTCGATGGAGCCCGCCGGGACGCGGGCAACCGCAACCAGGCTGCCCGCCGCGGTCAGCACCATCATCACGAACACCATGGCCGTGCCGAAGAAGGGCGCGGTGAACAGGATGACGAGGTTGATGACCCCGTTCCCCAGGTGGAACAGCGCCTCGTTCCGTCCGGCACGGTGGGCGAAGCGCGCGGGACCGACGATACCGAGTGACATGGCCGCAAGCGTCGGGCCCATCGTGGTCCCGGCCAACGCCCCGATGATGCCGGCGGCCGCCACCGCCCAGAAGTGCGGGGCCAGCGGGATCACGAGCGAGGTGGCGGTGACCACCATCACGGCCCCACCCAGGAGGGCCCGCTTGGCCCGGATCGCATCCACCAGGATGCCCAGCGGCGTCTGCGAGACAAGCCCGACCATTCCACCGAAGGACAGGGCAAGGCCGATGCTGGCCTCGTCCCAGGCGTGCTCCGTGAGCAGATAGACGGCGAGGTAGGCGCCCAGCCCATAGCGAACATCGGAAAGGGCGAAGCTCAGCAGGTCGAGCGCCCGCTCCGCGCGGGGGTTCGGCAGAGTTGTGGAGGCCACTGACGCGGCACCACCGGCAGGACGGCCCCGAAGCTGTCCGGACATGCTTCCCCCAATTCACGCACCCTCTTTGCCGCTTCTCGGCGGCAGGCCGGCTGGCGGCAATAACCGACGTTAGGAAAGAGCGCCGCCGGGCACCCGGGTTTGTCGGCCGTCTTTACAGCACAAGGACGCAACGAAGCGCCACTCGCGGAAGACCATGCAATTATTGAGAAAAAAACCCTGGCACGCGAGTTGCCATAAGGAGTTCGAAGGGGTGCCGCCAAGGCATCTGGCTTACCGAACCGACCGAGGACCAAATTGATGCGCAAGTTACTTCTGGCGACGGCGGCCGTTCTGGCGCTGGGTG
>NZ_JBHLVZ010000092.1:0-2579 GCF_042433125.1 Muricoccus vinaceus
CCGCCTGAGCCGTGGCCACCTCAAGCCCAAATGCAATTTCCACCACGTTGACGGACGCTACCCGAACGGGTGCAGCGCGGCCGAGCTGGTGAAGCCCACGGCGAGCCGCCCCGCCTCACCCCGCGCGGTTCGGCGCACGGCGTCCTCGACCCTGGACGCCCGCGCCAGCACCGCACGCGCCTCCTCCAGCAGGGCCAGCCCAGCCTCGGTCGGCTCCACCCCACGCGGCATGCGACGCAGCAACCGACAACCGAGTTGAGCTTCCAGCCCCTGCACGAGGCGACTGAGGGGCGGCTGCTGCATGCCGAGCTTCCCGGCTGCCCGGGTGATGTGACCCTCCTCAGCGACGGCGACAAAGGCCCGCAGGCGGTGGAGTTCAATCATGCCATACCGTCCAGGTATGAAGATCGTTCATCAGAACAACTACATGGCATGTTGCCAAGGGGCTATCCGGGGGGTGTTCGAAAGGAGGTATCACGATGCTCCAGTTCACCCCTTCCGCATCGGCCGACCCGGCTGCCCTTCTCCTCGTACAGTTCCTCGCCTGGGTCGCTGACCAGCCGCGCACCTACGACGAGACGATGTCGGCCTGGCGCACATCCTGTCCGCGCCTCCAGGTCTGGGAGGACGCGACAGCAGAAGGCCTCGTCAGGCTGGAGGCAGGCGTCGAGGCGACCCAGGGCGGGACGCGCGTCGCCTTGACCGGAGCGGGCTGCTCGGTGCTCGCCGCATCGGCGGAAGGGCCCGTGGGGCGATGAGCTCGCTGCTGATGGCCAGCATCGGTGCCGCGGTGGTGGCCACCTCCTTCCTATCCGGCGTGTTCGGGATGGCGGGCGGCCTGATCCTGGTCGGCGTGCTGCTCGCGCTGCTGCCACTACCAGCCGCCATGACACTGCATGCAGTCACCCAGATCGCCTCCAACTTCTGGAGGGGACTGCTGTGGTGGCGCCATATCCGCTGGTCCGCGGCACTGCCCTTCAACATCGGCGCCGGAGTGATGGTCGGGGCATGGTCCCTGCTCGGATGGGTGCCCGACAAGGCAGTCGCCATCCTGATGCTCGGCCTGTCGCCATTCCTGGTGCGCCTGCTGCCTTCCGGCCTGAGGCCGGATCCGAGCCGCGCGTGGGACGGTGTCGCCTGCGGCGCGGCATCAATGGCCCTGATGCTCGGCACCGGCGTTTCCGGGCCGCTGGTGGACATGTTCTTTTTGGGCGGCAAGCTCGACCGGCGGGAGATCGTCGCCACCAAGGCCGTGTGTCAGGTCTTGGGTCACGGTGCGAAGCTGGCGTATTTCGGGATGATCATCAGTGATCCAGCGGGTTTGGATCCGGAGGTCGCCATACTTGCGGTCGCCAGCTCGATGGTGGGAACGAGTGCTGCAAGACGTCTGCTGGAAGCCATGACGGATCTGCAGTTCCGCCGCTGGGCCAACCGGCTGATCACGGTACTCGGCTGCTACTACGTCGTTCAGGGAGCTGTGCTACTTTCGATCCGTTAACCGAATGCTTCGGCTAGCGGAAGGCAGGCGCTGGGTTCCAGGTCGCTGCCCGTAGAGGTGAGGCACCTGCAATGCGCCTTGATGCTCAATCAGGGCGATGATGCCGGCGATAGGAATGGACTTTCCCCGAAACCGCCCGCGAGGGCTAATGACTCCCACCGCGACTACACAGCGGTAGGAGTGCGTCCAGAGCACCCTGCCGCGCAGGCGGGTCTCTCATGCCCGTCCGAAGGCCAGGAGCGAGCATGTCCTTCACCACCTGCCTGATCGTCATGGGTGGCGGCGACCTCGGAAGTCTAGCCTGATACGCCCGCAACGCCGTCGAGGGAGAGACGGTCGTCACCGCGGGCTTCGCCGCGGCTATGGGGACAACGGCCGCTAGCTCCTGTTCATCGGCGCGAGGAACACGTAGTCGGCCGCGTAAGGCACGGCCCGGAACGCACCGGCTCTGGGGCATGGGCCTTCGATCACCCCGCCAACCGTATTCACTCGCAGGACCACCGTGACCGGTTCAAGGCGCCCGCCGCTTCCCGGTCCGCGCCGCTCCGCCACCTCCAGCCGGAGCCACGGGATGTTGCCCGTACCCGCGCCCGGCAGGCGCTCGGTAAGACGGCCCACGATTGTGGCTCCCCCCTCCGCCATCTCCCAACTCGGTCCGGCATAGTGCCGCCCGACGGTGTGGCTTCCTTCCAACAGCGTCGCGACGGGCTCTCGGAACACCCAGGTGAGTTGGCCATCCGCCCTGGCGCGGCACTCGTAGATCTGAGCGCCGTGCGCGTGGCTCGTTGCCACGACGGACAGTCCTGACAGTGCGGCGACCTCGGTGCCGGTCTGGGCTCTTGCGTTCGCGCTCGTCAGGGCGGCGAGAAGCCCAGCAGCGCACAGCAAGAGTGGGAGATAGCGCTGGAACATGTTTGTTTCTCCAGAGATGTCGGCTCTGCCGGCAATGGGTGGGAGATCCTCGACCTCCCGTCCCATTGCCCCTCACGGTTGGCATGTGTTTGGGCCGGCCGGTCTAAGTGTCTATCCGGGAACAGCTAGAGTCATTTGAGTCGGTTGTGATTGGCTCGCGGCAGCGGGT
>NZ_JBHLVZ010000093.1:0-4242 GCF_042433125.1 Muricoccus vinaceus
CCGCCTGAGCCGTGGCCACCTCAAGCCCAAATGCAATTTCCACCACGTTGACGGACGCTACCCGCAAATGGCAGGACATCAGCGACACATGCTGGTCTCGATGATGTGCTCCTCTTGCCACCTCGCCCATCCGGCCATCCCCCGTGTTAGACTCCCGCTCCGAACAGGATTCGCCCTTGGGTACTGGGTTCCTGGGCGGCGAGTTGGGGCGGGGGATGCGCATGGCGAGTATCGACTGGACGAATGCGTCGGTTCTGCGCTTTGCGGGCGATCGGGATCCTGTCGAGGCCATCGAACAGGCGGCTCGCGAGGGGGTGCTTGCCGCGTTGGACGCGGGCTGGAAGGGGCCTCCCTTCAATCCCATCGCGCTCGCAGACATCCGCGGTATCCCGGTGGAGGCCAACGCAGATGTCCGGGATGCCCGGACCGTCGCGGCCGGTGGCCACATCCGAATTCAGTTCAATCCCACCCAGCCGCGCGAGAGGGTCCGCTTCTCGATTGCTCACGAGGTCGCCCACACCCTCTTTGAAGATGTAGGGGAGGCCGTCCGCCACCGGGGTGGAGACCACTCGCCCGACGACTGGCAGCTAGAGATGCTGTGCAACATCGCCGCGGCAGAGTTCGTCATGCCGGTCGGTAGCCTTGGCACGATCGACAGGGTCCGGCCGATCGAGGAACTCATGACGGACCGTCGCCGGTTCGACGTCTCGTCTGAGGCATACCTCCTCCGTGTCGGGAAGGTCGCAGCCGAACCTATCCTTGTGGTGTTCGCATCGGCTGGCGACGAAGCTGCGCCGCGCTACCGCATCGACTATGCTGTCCCGTCGCGCGGCTGGTCCACGCGTGTGAACAGGGTCTCGCCGCCGGATGACACCATCCTTCGGGAATGCACGGCGGTCGGCTTCACCGTCCGTGGGGAGGAGATCTGGCCGGGTCTCGGCCGGGTGAGCCTCGAGTGCGTCGGCCTACCAGGGTACCCTGGCCGCCTCCTCCCCCGGGTCGCCTGCCTCGTGCGACGGACCGACGGAATGACGGCACTGCGAGAGGGTATCGTTTACCTCCAGGGTGACGTCCTCCGCCCCCGTGGCGCAGGGCGGCGCATGGTTTTGATGATGGTCAACGACGCCGCCCGTCGGTGGGGTGGCGGCTTGGCCCGTGGTGCCGCGAACCGGTTTCCTCGGGCGCAAGACGAGTTCTCGGCCTGGATCACGGGAATGCCCAAGAGGGAGCGGCTTGGGCAGACCTGTTTTAGCGACGTAGGCGACGGAATCACCCTGGTCAGCCTCGTGGCACAGGAAGGCTTCGGAGCGTCGGATACGCCCCGGGTCCGTTACTCTGCCCTATCCCGTGCGCTCACCCGCGTCGCGGATGAGGCGGTGCGGCAGGATGCCTCCGTGCACATGCCTCGGCTCGCCGCAGGCGGTGCGGGCGGCAGCTGGGACGTGGTCGAGGGACTCGTGACCGACCTCCTCGTCGCTCGAGGCATTGCGACGACGGTGTATGACCTTCCGCCGAGGCGGCTCGTACCGGAGGGCGATCTCTTCGCCTGACGATGCGCTTGTCCGGAAATCCCCGCATCATCCTGCTCTCCGGGCCAATCGGCTCTGGGAAGTCCCGGCTTGCAGCTGGCTTGGTAGGGCGCCATGGCGCAAGGTTACTTCGCACCCGTGACCTGATCCGGGCAGCAAGGCCTGGAGTACCGGAGGACAGGAGGGCGCTGCAGAGGGCAGGTGCTGCCCTCGACCGGACAGATGGCGGCGAGTGGGTGAAGACGGCTCTTGCCCGGCTTCTCGACCAAATGAGCGGGGAACCGGACCCGCCGACACTTGTTGTGGTCGACGCCGTGAGGATCGAAGGTCAGGTTGCCGCCGTCCGGAGCGCTTTCGGAACCCTAGTCCATCACATCCATCTCACGGCGGGCGAGTCCGCCTTGGCGGACCGCTATGCCTCGCGTGAGGCGGCCGGTGACGAGGGGGTGGCCTTTGAGGCAGCTCGCCGTCAACGCACCGAGAAGGGTGTGGAAAAGCTGGCCGCTCTCGCGGATGTTGTCATCGAGACAGATCGATCAAACGAGGACGCGGTCCTGACCCGCGCGACGGCCCTCCTTGGGCTCTACCCGAGATCCGTCACCCCGCTTGTGGACGTGCTCGTCGGCGGACAGTACGGCAGCGAGGGCAAGGGAAACATCGTTGGTCACATCGCGCCCGAGTACGACCTCCTCGTGCGGGTCGGTGGCCCTAATGCAGGCCACAAGGTCTTCGGTGACCCTGTCCAGGTCTACTACCACCTGCCCTCTGGCTCCCGCCGAGCACCTCACGCCAAGCTCCTCCTCGGCGCTGGCGCCGTCCTCCGAATTCCGAAGCTGCTGAAGGAGCTGGGCGAGCACGGGATTGAGGCCAGCCGCCTCTCGATTGACCCTCAAGCCATGATCATCGAGGACGAGGACATTGCCAGAGAGGGGGAACTCGCGAAGGGCATCTCCTCGACCCAGCAGGGTGTCGGCTCGGCGAGCGCCAACAAGATCATGGGCAGGGCAGGCATGAACATCCGGCTCGCCCGCGACGTTCCGGAGTTGAGACCCTACCTCAGGGAGGCCCAGGAGGTTCTTGAGGACGCCTACCTCCGAGGCTACCGCGTCATGCTGGAGGGAACACAGGGCACGACGCTGAGCATGCATCACGGGCCTTACCCGTTCGTGACGTCGCGCGACACAACAGCCTCAGGATGCCTCGCGGACGCCGGGATCTCGCCCATGCGTGTCCGGCGCGTTATTATGGTCTGTCGAACCTACCCTATCAGGGTGGGTGGCCCCTCCGGCCCAATGGAGGGCGAGCTCTCCTACGAGGAGCTCGCGGCGCGGTCGGGTATCCCGATCGACGAGCTCCGCACGACGGAGACAACGACAACGACCAAGCGGCAGAGGCGTATTGCGGAATTTGATTGGGTTCAGCTCCGGCGCTCGGCCCTCCTGAACGGGCCGACAGACATCGCGCTCACCTTTGCCGATTATCTAGGAATCGGGAACCGTGGGGCTTACCGGGTCGACCAGCTGAACCAGACAACCTTGAGGTTCATCGAGGAAATGGAGCGCGTCAGCGGCGTACCTGTCTCGATGGTCTCGACGAACTTCGGCTGGCGCAACGTGATCGATCGGCGGACCTGGTGACGAAAGAAGAACTCGAGGAACTCCTCCGCGACTGTCCAGTGCTCTACCACATGGCCGAACTCGGGAGCTGGCCCTCAATCCAGCGTCACGGTCTCCTCAGCACGTCGGCGCTGCTGGATTTGTTCGCGGTGTCGGGGAGCAGGCGGACCGCCGTCGAGGCGAGGCGTCGGCCCGAGAACGTCGCCATCGAGCACCCCAAGTTGGGACGGGCCGTTATCCGTGACCAGAAGCCTATGGACGATGCCGGGCTCATGCGGTGCCTCCAAGATGGCCTCACTCCCGAGGACTGGTACAAGCTTCTCAATGATAGAGTCTTCATGTGGCTGACACGTGACCGCCTGCACCGGCTGCTGACGGCACGTCCTTACCGAACCCTTGAGCACGATGTCCTGGAACTCGACGCAGCCCCTCTCGTCGTCGCCCATCGAACGCGGGTAACTCTGAGCCCGATCAACAGCGGCGCGACAAAGCCGTTCCCGCGGGACCGGGGCAAGGACACCTTCCTGAGTGTCGAGGACTATCCCTATGCCCAGTGGCGCGGGAAGAGGAAGGCAGGCGAGCGTGCTGTCGAGCTTGCCGTTATCGGTGGCATACCGGATGTCGGACCGTTCGTCCGGCGGGTGCTTAGGATGCGCGGGGAAGAAATCGTGACCGTCCTGTATTCTCGGTAGCCGGTGCGCCCCCCGACACAGCATTAGCTAGCAGGCGGGCAATGTTGTCGAGCCTCCAAGCTTGCTAACCAGGTCTGACAGCTTCTTCCAGCCGGACGGGCGCGATGTCCGATGGATGATCAGCGAGAAGTAGTGATCTCCGCGACCACGAACTCGGTCGTCCCATCCGTGGCGGCTTCACTAGAGCTTTTCCATCTTACTCGAACGCGTAGCCTGAGTTGGCGAGGTAGTTCCTGCACTCGGCTGGGGTGAAGTTTCCGAGCAGTCGGCCGATGGTGATCCAGAGTGCCTCACGGGTGCGCGCTGCGGCCTTTCGGAGCAGCGCCTTCAGCTTGGCAAAGGCCTGCTCGATTGGGTTCAGGTCGGGGGAGTAGGGCGGCAGGTAGAGCAAGCTGGCACCGGTGG
>NZ_JBHLVZ010000094.1:0-43026 GCF_042433125.1 Muricoccus vinaceus
CCCTAGCCGGTCAGCCCGCTCCGCCGCCTCTCCCCGACTCAAATGGCCAAATTCGAGCTAAGAACGGTCGCTAAAACCACCTGTGATCTGCCTCTTCTGCGGATCTACTGGTACGACGCCATGCGCCTCGGCCGTCCCACCCCAGAACAATCTGCCCTTGCCGATTCCAATGATATTAAGGTCAGGCTTGGTCAAATAAATTCTGCCGGTGAACAAAAAGGGGTGGATGCCCTTATTATCACAGACCTTGCTGAGCTAGCCCGTAACCACGCCATCACTGATGCCGTTCTCCTATCAGGCGATGAGGATGTAAGGGTAGGAGTGGTACTGGCACAGCAGTTTGGTGTCCGGGTTCATCTTGTCGGAATTGAACCATCCAGGGCGAATCAATCTCGTTCCCTTATGCAAGAAGCTGATACGACCACCGAGTGGGACGTGTCGGCAATTCGGTCATTCCTTGCCTACTCGCCACCTTCATCGCCCACAGCCAATAGCGCAGTTGCAAATAGTGGCTTGGAAGCTCTCATTGAGCCTATGATTACCGCTTTTGATCCTGGAACTCTTGCAACACTAAAGTCCCATTTCGCATCGAACAGCCAAGTGCCGTCCGAACATGATCGCCCCTTGCTAAGGATTGGCCGCCTTCACTACGGACAAAGCTCTCTCTCGGATCCAGAGCGCACCACCCTCCGCCGAACTTTTATGCGACTGGTCTTAGCTCACTCATAAAGCTAGAGTATGTTGCAGAGTTAACTACGGGTTCGATAACCAGCAAAACCTCTAATTTTCGATCAGCCGCAAGCCGGAGAGCAGGGCGGGGTTTCAGGGTCGAAGGAGTAGACGCAGCCTCCCCCGGCTCCGGGCTGGTCCTCGGCGCGGCTGATCGGCACGCCCTTGAGGTGGCAGAGCAGCAGCGCCCCAACGCCGCCATGGGAGACGATGGCGATGTCCCCCTCTCTGGGGGCTGTCGACCGTAGGCCATAGCCCACTGCTCGTTTGTCAGCGCCGTCCCGTTCTCCAAAAGCCAGAGAACGTAGCCATCGTGTGAAGGATTCAGGCGCTAACGGGACCTAACTGCTGGTGGCCTTCTGACGAGAAGAAAAAGCCGCCCCACCGGTAGTCCTCTTATGGGCCACGCTGAAAGGTCAACGTGCGGTTTTCCGGCTAGACCGCACTGCGGGCGCCGCATCACCCGCGCCTGCACGGGAGGCGAGTTCCTCGATGCGCCGAGCGCTCTCCGCTCGCTCCTGCCGCAGCTGCTCGATCTCAGCCCGCGCTGCCTTGAGCTCAGTTCGCGCCTCGGCTTCTGCCTGCGCGGCAGTCAGCCTTTTGTGCGTCGCCTCGTGTAACTCGGAACGCAGATGGGCTGCCTCACCCTCAGCGCGCTTAATGCCAGCGGCTGCCACGGCCGCTTCTCGGGCTGCGTCGGTAGCGGCCTGGCTGAGCGCGGCAATTCGGCTCTCCCACTCCGTCCGCTCAGCGTCCGCTCTCTCCAGAGCGTCCCCCGCATCCAACAGCTTTTGGGCGTGCTCCGCGCGCTCAACACGCAACTGGTCGAATTCGCTCTGGAACTTTGCGTGCAGGTCGGCCTGAATCTGCCGGAAGCCTGCCAGCAGCGCGCCTCGGACGTGTGTGGCGACGGACGCAATGGCTTGGTCCGTCAATTCGCCCAGGCCTGGTGGCAGAAGGTGGTCGTTAGCTGTTTCGTCCTGACTGTTTTGCCTATCGGCATCAGCCAATTGGCTAGCGCGTGTGTCTAGATAGTCCGGCCCGCCCCGCCCGATCATCCGGCGGAGCGACCATCCGTTTACAGGCGCATTGGCGTCCTTGAGCCGTCGAACGGCATCCAGGATCTGCTCGTCTGTCACCTCCGGCCGGCGCCCGCCCCGTCCGCGCACCTCACTAGCTATCTCGCTCATGGTCACCCCCTTCATCGCCCTCACGGCTACGTTACCCCGCAGGTTTGAAGAAAGCACCAATAAACCAACTTCGCAACCAACCAACCAACCAACCGGCAAACTAACCAACTATTGCTTATCTATATGCTATCTATCCGAACAGACCGGGCCTCTAGGCTTTAACCTCGGAGTCACATTTTATCAAACGCTCCTTTCAGATTGTGAATTTTGGGTAAAAAGGGCATGGTGGAGGGATGAGTGCCGCCTCATCTCCCCGCTACGTTGCCTACTACCGTGTCTCCACCGACAAGCAGGGACGCTCCGGCTTGGGTTTGGACGCTCAGCGCGAGGCCGTCACCAGGCACGCTTCGGGGCACGGCGGCATCGTCCTCGCGGCGTTCGAGGAGGTGGAGAGCGGCCGTCGGGGCGACCGGCCACAGCTTCTCTTGGCGCTCGCTGAGTGCCGACTGCGCCGATGCGTGCTGCTGATCGCCAAGCTCGACCGCCTAGCACGCGACGCCCATTTTCTCCTTGGCCTGGAGAAGGCTGGCGTCGAGATCGTCGCGGCCGACATGCCCCATGCAAATCGCCTCACCATTGGCGTCATGGCGCTCGTCGCCGAGGAAGAAGCACGCGCCACTTCGGCGCGGACCAAGGCTGCCCTCGCTGCCGCAAAGGCACGGGGCGTGAGGCTCGGTAACCCTCATCTGCAACCGGGTAATAGCGCGACCGCAGCTGATGCTCGCAGCGCCTGGTCAGCCATGGCCCACCGACGCGCAGTTGAGGTGCGTCCTTATCTAGATGCAGCTCGCGGGGCCGGCGCCTCCACGCTGCGGGATCTCGCCGGTGCACTTACTGCTCGTGGCGTACCTCTGCCCTCTGGACGTGTTTCGCCGTGGCGTCCCGAGACAGTGCGTCGCGTCCTCGCCCGAATACCAGCCTGACGCTCGCGCCGTATCTGGCGCCGACTGAGATGCGCAAGCACATCGTGGAAGATCGAGATCATGCCTGGACTTCAGCCAGCACCTAGCACAGGCGCCATCCGCACCTGGCTCGCACAGGGGAAGAGAGTGGCGCGGGGTAGGGGAGGGCGCGGCCGTTTGGGCGACATCGCCCGCTTCTTGCGGCGCGAGGCCGCCGACGTAGATCATGGGCGCCAGGAGGAGGGGCTTACCTGGGACGATATCGCCCTAGCAGCCGCTAAGGTGGGTGTTGCCCGGGCGGATGGTAGCCCGTACCCGGGCCCCAGCTTCAGCCAGGTGTGGGGGCGGCTGATTGAGCGGAAGCAGATCGTCCTGGCGGCTGCTAATGCCGGCGCCCCCGCCTCGAACCCACAACCGCCACAGCCGCAAGAGGCCCTGGACGCCAGCAGCCTGATTGGTGAAGTGGCTGAGACTGCAGTGCAGGTAAGCGCACCTGCGCGCCGACCTCAACGCAAACCGGTTGATAAGGTGCCAGAGCCTGCAGTGCAGGTAAGCACGCCTGCACGCCGCCCTCGGCGGTCAAAGCACCCTGAGAAGGTGATCTTCGGCATGAACGTGAGGAAAGCGCGGGAACGGCGCGGGCTCACTCAGGTAGAGCTCGCCCGCCTAACCGGCATCGGGCAATCGGAGCTAAGTGCGGTTGAGCGAGGTGTTGCCAACAGCACTATCGAAACAATGTCGCGGCTCGCAGCCGCCGTTAAAGAGCCGCTGCACGGCCTGTTGGCGGGGTGATCTAGGATGCGCGGCATTCCGGAGATCTGCCAACTATGATGCCGTCGCACGCCCCTTTGTCCGCCTTGGGGTGACAGGTTTACGTGCTGGGCGTCTAACGCCGACCAAATGTGTCGTCCCAAGCAGATCTTCACTCCTCTCAAGGAACGGAACGCCTGCTGCCCTCACCCAACCCACCATTTCGCTCGGGATCTTCGGTGGCTCAGCTCGCCCCTCGGCGACATCGAGTGCAACGACTGCGTCAGGCCGATAGATCGCGTAGGTGACGTTGCCACGGACCCCCAGGGGCACGACCATCCAGCCCGGTAGTTTGCCAATCTCTTCAAGAGCCGCGCGCAACTTTAGATAGCGCTTCCGCTTGGCCGGGGCCCCTTCCTCCAGCTCGTTGCCGTAGACGTGTTTCTCCAACCTCGAAATACTAATTCGAGCGCACGTCGGCGTACCTGAGAGCCAGGCCGCCACCCACCGGTGACAGGCTTTGGAAGCATCCGCTTGGAGCAGGTTACGTTCCCGCAAGCTCAAGCGTACAGATTTCGCGTCACCCAGCACAGCCTCGGCGAGAGCATGATGCAACGCTAGGTAAACCTTGCGCTGCTTCGGCCTCATAGCGACTGACAAAAGGAGCATCGATCCCTGATCACCAGAAACCTTGTCCTCAACCCAGACGGTCACGCCACTCAACCGTTTAAGCGACCGCTGGAGCGTCTTGTGGTTGCCTCCTGTATCAGAGAGACCCAGCAGCTCTAGTAAGGCGTTGTCCGTCGTCACAACTGCCAGCGAGGAGCGGTTTACTGCAAAGCCTGATGCCTGCTGACCCTCGCGCAAGGTCCTTCCGACCTCGCCCGTCGCGCCAGCGGGAAGCTCCTGCCCTTTGTGGCACTCACTGACTACGGCCCAGAGCACGGATTCATCTAGGATGTCTAATGCCTCGTGTCCGCGGAACTCAAAGCGGTAGCGCTCGCCCTCATAGACGACGAACAGGGGCTCCGCCCGCGTATTCCTGTCCTTCAATGGGCGGAACAGGCCGTCGACTAGAGCGATACCCCGTTCAACCTTCGCGAAAGGGTCTTTGCGTGGCAGTGGTGGTAGGGCGACGACCTCACTCACTGAACACCCCTCCCCGCATCGAGGTGAATCCTGCCTTGCTACCGCCCGACGGCTTCAAGGTCGACACCTTGGCCCCAGTGACATGCGCTGGGGACACTGCATGCTGCAGCAACGTGGAGCGCTTCTCTGCGGCCGTGCGTTCCTGTGTTGTAGGCGGCGGAGGTTCGCTGCCTTCAAGCAATCCGCAGTCAGTTCGGCGCCACCACAGCGCCGCAGATCCGCGGACGTAGTTGGCCTTAACCCGCTTAGTTCCCACCCAGGACCAGGCCGTCTCCGGATCCTCGCCACGATCTAAGGCGTCTTCCTCCGACATGCCCCACATGTTGAGCTGCCAACGCGCATTGTTGGTGATTTTGTGAGACCCGCTAGCAGCACCTTGCCCTTGGGCCCCTTTGCCAGATTGGGAGGATTTGTTCATGTGGTGGACGAAAATGACGGCAGCTTCCGTCTTGCGCGCCAAGCGATCCAAGTAGCGCATGAAAGCCGTCATATGCACGGAGTCTGCTTCATCCAATTCTGGAGCGACTTTACTCGTGGTATCGAGAATGATGAGCCGAGTACCCTCGGCAACTTCCATCAATGCCGGAAAGAGTGCGCCCTGTTGGACCATGGCTAGCCGCTGGAGCGTATTGAGTTCGGCGAGCGTTAGGTCTGTCCCGACAGTGCAGTGAACGACCAGATTCTGCTCAATGTAAGGAACCAAGGCCTCCCACTGAACGTCACCATATCGGCGCACAAGATCAGCTTTCATGGCGTAAGCGCGGCGCCAAATCTCCTCTTCGTCGTCCTCACCGTTCACGTAGAGCACTCGCCCTTGCTTCAAGGGTGACATGGCTGGCCCAAACAGTCCCCACAGATCGCAGCCGACAGCGATGCTCAATGCGGTCTGCAGCGCAGCGTAGGATTTGCCCACCCCTCCGGCGCCGATGATTGATCCAACACTCTTCCTGCGCAGACCAGGCAGGGTATCGTCCGGCTCTGGCGGTACACTCTCGAACATGAGAAGAGCGTTTTTGCGCGTTGCACCGAAGGTGGCGCGCTCTGCGTTGCTCAAGCGGCGATCTGCGATCGCCTGGTCGGACGAGATCTGGGCGACCACGGCCGGCGTTGTTCCTTCCGCAGTCCCCACGGACACGGCCAGAGCAGGTGACCACGGGTATGCGGTGTCGGCAATGAAGGCTCTCAGTCGGTCAGGTGACCACTTCTCCGCTGTCAGCGCGTCGGACACATCCCACTTTTTGCCCCTGCCAGCGGCCGGCCGGATCCAACTCAGGGATCTGCAGCCTAGTGACCACAAATGGGCACCCAGAGCGGCCATTGTTGCGTCGCCCTCTGGATCGTTATCAGGCCAGAGGGCCACGTCACCCTCGGCAATGATCGCCCAGTCGGTTTTGGCCCAGGCCTGGCCTCCTCCGACCCAACTGACAACGGTGCGATCGTCGTCACCTGACAGTACTCGTGCAGCGTCCTCCTGGTTTTTTTCGCCCTCGACGATGAGGTAACGAGGCGGGCGGCCTTCGTCGCGTGCAGCAGAGACTGCGGACGCGCCAAATACAGCACGAGGAACGGGAAAAGACCCGAAACACCACCCCTCGTTGACGCTGCCATCCGCGAGCTTGATGTTTCGAGCCCAGCCGACCTGAGGAGTGGACTTTTTCCTGCCGGTGCTGGGTTTCGCCGGGGTACGAACAACATACCCAAGCAGTTCGCCGCGCCAGCCGCGGTATTCATGAACCCTGTCAACCGGCAACTCCATGCGCCACGGCTTGCCACCTGGCTCCCGAGGATCGTTCTTTGGCGCAAAGATAGGCGCGGTCTTTCCGCCGGCTGGGTTCCACAGATCCGGCACCCCAGCCGGCACTTCTTCCGCGAACTCGTAGAGTGCTGGCGGTGGAGGGAGGGCGTCTGCCTCCTGCCTGCGCCGCGCGATCCGCTCTAGCGCCTCCCGCGATGGGGCGCGCGATAGTCCGACCTGGTCACGGATCTCGCGGATCACGTCCTTGGTTTCGCGGTGCTCAATCCGGCACAGGAAATCGATAACGTCGCCCCGGGCTCCACATCCGAAGCAGACGAACCTCTGATGGGCGGCGCCCTGGTCAATTCGGTAGACGTAAAAACTGGGATTCTTCTCGGCATGGAACGGGCAAAGTCCACGCGCTTCCTTGGTTCCCCGCTGGAGCCGGACGTAGCGGCCCGCAACCTCCCAAAGGGGGTCAAAGACCATTTTAAGGTCGATAACAGAATGATCGAATTGTTGTGTAGGCACTGGCGCCGATTCCCGTTGTTTGTTCGGCGCTTAGGAGATATCTCCATCCCTCTGGCGCCGCGGACGGAGCCACCCGTCCGCTTTTGTCACAGAAGGCCCGGCGCCGCAGTTCCCGCTGCAGCGCTGGGCCTTTTCGTTGAGCTAACCGCTTGCCGGCCTCGCGCAACCTTGGGCAGCAGCGACCTCCTGGCGACTGCCAGTTTTCCCTCGAATTCGAGTGCGAGCTGGCATTCGCCCCTCGGCCTGGAGCCGCGCAGCGCGATCCCGCCCAGCAACCAGGTACTGGTGAGGCAGGTGCTGGCGCACGAGTTCCTCCAGGATCTCGTTCATCGACCGGCCTTCCTCAAAAGCAGCGACCCGGAGAGCCTCAGTCAGATCGACATCTAGTTGAGTTGCGAACGGGACGGTCGTCGATGATCGGTTCATCCGCCATGTCCATATGGTGTCATGACAGCATGATATGCCCGCACTGATTGTGCAAGACAATCCATCGCTCGCCCAGCGATTTGCACAGCTTCACCATCCGTCAAGGCAGGGACATCTTGTGCAATTCACTGAAAAATATGGCATTCTTGCTCTTACTCGAGGGCCCCAGCGGCCGGTAAGGAAGGCCTCCTGGTAGTGTGCTGGCGGTACTGAGTTGTCCTGGTCAGCAAAGTTCTTGATGCGTTCGTTTTCTCTAGCATGTCCCGTCAAGGCAGGGACGTTTTCCCGTCAAGGCAGGCGCGTCGGTCCCGTCAAGGCAGGCACGTTTGTCCCGTCAAGGCAGGGACGTTTTCCCGTCAAAGCAGGGACGTCTTCCCGTCAAGGCAGGGACGTTTTCCCGTCAAGGCAGGCACGTTCCCGGAACGCAACGAACATCAAAATACTATCTGATTTCAGGGGTTTAAAGAGCCCTTCGAGGAGATTTTTCGCGCCAACCTAATAGACTCTGTAGACCTCTCTAAGAGGTTCTACAGAGAGGCTGCGCGCCCGCAAAAGCGGGTCGCAGCCTCTCTGAGAGGGAAGGAGTGGCTCCGCTTCTGCCCCCTAGCAGTTGACCCAGGTTCGGCAACGGAGACTCAGGCGGGCCCGCCAAGGGCGCAGGACCTTCATTGCCGGGCGCCCTGGAGTTGCCTTGGCAGAAGAGGCCTCCGCAGCGAAGTGAGATGATAGGCGCCCCGTGATGGGTGACCTCCCTCCCGTTTCACACGCACCCACGGAGATACCATGCCCAGCCTCAGTCTAATGCTCGCGGCCGCGGCCGCTGTAGGGCTCCTAATCGTTGCCCCCCAGATCCCAGACGAGATCAAGGCCAAAATTCGCGGCTTCGCTGCACTGGTCGCGGTCGGCGGATTGGTCCTCGTCATCGCCTCCCACATCGAAACTGAGACCAAGTTTGCATTCGCGCTGCTCCTCGCCGTCGGCGCTGCCGCTTGGCACGCATACGACGACCAGACCGAAGGGGCCGCCTTCCTAATCGCGGGTGCAGTCCTGGCCGCCGGCACGTTCGTGGCAGGCGCGTTGGCAGGCTAAGCCTCCGCCCCTTGGCTTCCGCCTGTCCGTATTCAGTCCGTCGTTTGGCTGCATTTGGTCCGCCATTTGCCCGCCATTTGTCCGTAAAAGTCCCGCCAACCACTTCGCATACACCAATGCACCTGTGGCGCGAATCACAACCGAAACGACGTAGGGTGGGGTGCACCGGAGGGGGTAGAACGGGTGGGAACGCACCGGCACCACGATGGGCACACCGTGGGGCTAGGTAGGGCTGGTCTTGCCCCAAGCGCCTCCTCAATGCCCCTTCTTTTGCAGCAGGCGGATCGGTCGTGCGCGCGGGGAGCGCTGGGTGAAAACCCAGCGCAGCGCGCCCGGACTGCCCTCGCCACCAGCGCTGCAGCCTTGAGCCCGGGCGCCCGAGGGCGCCGGCATAGGCCGGCGGCCTCGGGTCAGAATGGGCGCAGAGTCTAGCCGTTCGTCTCGGGTTGACCCGAGTTTCATTCTTTTCGGGCATCATCCGATTAGCCAGGCGTGGCGAGTGTGGCCACAACTCCGTTGTGACCACACTCGCCAGCCCGGCCAGGGGCTTCGCCCCGTGGACCCCAGCAGGTGGGGGAGACCCCCTCCTGCACCACCCCCGGCCCGCTTCCTGCGGGCCTCCGTCGCCCCCTGGGGCGCCGGTCTGAGGATGTCAGATGCCTAGTCGGGCAGACATCGCGAAGATCTCGGGCACGACCCCGGAGCAGCGTGCGGCCTGGCGCACGGCTGCCGGCGGAGGTGGGCGGGCATTCTCGGCGTGGGCGCGGGACATCCTCGATGACGCTGCTCGAGGTGCTCCATCTCTGCCCGCGCGCTCCGCAGAAGCGGCAGCTCTGCGTGCGGAACTCGCTGGCCTCCGCTCCGAGCTGAACCGAGGGATTGGCAACCTGTTGGACCAGGTTGCCACTCGGCTGCACGTCGATGCCCTCGCGGGTCGAGCGCCGGACGTGGATGGGGTTGATGCTACGTTGGCTCAAGCGAGGGGGGAACTGGCCGACCTGCGGGCGGCCATCACCAAGGGGATCGCGGTGCTGGCCCCGCGGCGCACGCCGTGATTATCCAGGCCAGCCGACTGCTTGCCAATCCAGCCAGCCGCAAGTCCGTCGTCGCCCATGTTTTCGAGGGCGCGCAAAACGAGGAGGTGGTTGTCCTCCGCGGCGGCCGCGAGGACGTCGCCGACATGGTCGCTGACGCCATGGCTGCTCAGGTCAAATATGGCGTGCGCCATTTCAAAGTATCCCCGCGGGAGGCGACAACCAGAGAGGAGGCCCTTCAAGTTGTCGACGCACTAGCGCAGGAATTTGCGTTCGACCCCGCCAGGGCCACCATCATCGAACATGCCAAGCGCCGGGCCCGTGGGCCAAACGGCCAGGCGCACGGCCGCCACTGGCACGTGCTGGTGCCAGAATATGATCCCGTTGCCGGGCGCGTGCTGGACAGTAGCTGGCTGCGCCCGCGCCAGGAAAAAATCGCCAGGATGGCGGAAATCCGGTTGGGACATGGTCTGGTGACGGGCCGGTGGGGGCGCGCGGTTGAGCGGGCTTTGCTCGCCGAAGGCCGGGACGACCTAGCAGCCCAGGTTGCCGCAACCGCCAGGTCCCCGCGCCCTACATCGAGCTTCACGGCTGCTCAGCACCAGCGGGCAGAGCGGGAGGGGCTATCCGTCGCCCAAGCCAGGGCTGTCGTCGCCTCCGCGTGGGCAAGCGCGGACGGAGATGCCGCCCGCTTGGCGGCTCTCCGCGATGCTGGGGTTACCATTCAGCAGGGGCGCAAGGCGGGCGTCTGGACGGTTTCCGTGGGGGGGCAGGACCTCGGGGCCCTGGACCGGTACCTGCGGGAGGCTCGCCAGCAAGCCGGCCTCTCGGCTGAGGCGTGGCGGGCGACCGTCGATGAGGCGATGCAGCGCGCGCACCAGCCGCAGCCGTTGGCACCCGATGCCGTAGCGCCGGCGCCAGGCAGGCGTTCCAGGGCGGCAACCCGCCGCGCTGAGCGCCTGTTGGCAGGAGCCGACCCCGCCCGCCTGGCCTCTCTGGCAGGTCAGGCGGCGCAGGTGCGGGACATTGCCAATACAGCGTTGCTGGCGCCCCCAGTTGCGACCGCCCCTGAGGCTGCGGACGAGCGGAAGCGACGCCGTGCAGTACGCCGAGCGGAGAGGAAGCTGCTGCGCGCGGATCCCCAGCACCTGGCGCGCCTCGCGGCCGAGGCGGCATCTGGCAGGCGAGCTGCTGAAGGGGCACAGGACCCCCGCTCCGGCGCTGAACCGGGAAGGGCGGGCCGCGCGGCGACACGCCGCGCTGAGCGCCTCCTGGCAGGGGGGGCCTCAGCCCGCCTCGCTGCCTTGGCAAAGCAGGCGACGGAGGTGCGAGACCTGGCCACAGCAGCGTTGCTGCCCCCTCCGGCCGCGGCTGCCCCCGAGGCTGTGGACGAGCGGAAGCGGCGACGGGCGATGCGCCGGGCGGAGAGAAGCCTGCTGCGCGCGGATCCCCAGCACCTGGCCTCACTGGCGGCCGCTGCCGCAGAGACCCGCCGGCTGGCAAGCGCCGCCCTAACGCCGGTAGCGACCTTGGCGGAGCCCCGTATTCCTGCCTCGCGCCTCGCCGAGGTTCGGCTGCGCGACGGTTTGTCCCACCCCACGCGCGCGGCTCGCCTGGTCGCGCTCCTCAGCACCTCAAAGGATTTTACCAATGCCGGCAGATCAGACACGGGACCTGGACGAACTGGATCAACTCAGGAGCCAGGAGACCGGATCCACGTCCCAAGCTCCAGAGCCCTGGGAACCAGTGCCGTGGGAACCGGAGGAATTGCCGATGGAGGACGCGGCCGGACCGCTGTTGCCGCCGGAGGATTCGGCAATCCTGCGCCGAGCGGCCGAGGGCGTAGATCGCTTGCAGGCGCTGCTGGACGAGGAGGAGCGGGACGGGGAGGAGAGCCCGCTCGACACGATGCTGCGGTTGCTCGAGGAAATGCTGGCCACGCAGAAGGCGATCGTGGAAACGACCCGGTTGCACAGAGAGGAAACCGCCGCGCTCGGACTGAGACTCTCCGCACTAGAGACGCGCTTGCCAAGCAAGGCCGCCGCCGCACCCTCGACCGCCTCCGCGGCCTTGCCCGAGACGTCCGAGGAGATGCCGCCAGACACCTCAGAGATCCACTAAAGGCACGTACGGCTTGGGCCGACGTCGCCGTGGTGCGGTCAGCCGCACCGACCGGCCGGCAGACCTATAAACTGACGCTTATCGCGGCCTTCTACGCGGGGCAGATCGACTCCACTGTTGCCGGCGATTTGGCATGGGTCCGGTCGGCCGCTGACCACGTTGAAGCGCTACTCCACGACGGCACCTGCATTCGCGACAATGGGGCATTGATCGAGGCGTCCGACATGTCGGACGCCGCCGCTCGCACGATGATGGCGCTGGCATCCGCCCACGGATGGACGCACATCGACATCGACGGCGACGAAGAGGCCAAGGCGGCGATGTGGTTAGCCGCCCAGAGGCGCGGCATCGAGGTAACCAATTGGCAGCCTCCAGCTGCCGTCCGGGCGGCCTGGGAACGAGAAGAAGCGGCTCGCAAGCGTACAGCGGGCATTCCTGCGCCGGCGGGACGGCCGCGCATGTCCCTGGCAAACGTCCTCTCGACGACCGCAGCGGCGCAGGGCAGCCGCAATGCCCTCAAGACCAAGCCTGCGCCAGCAGACGCGGATACCCAGGTCCGGCAGGAGCAGCCGGAGAGGAAGGCCGATCCGGTGGATCAGCTGCGCCGGTCGCCCATTCCGGACGCGCGGACGGTTGAACTGTTGGGCCAAGCACGAGCTCAGGAACTCGCGCGGCGGCGCCAAGCGCCCGCTAGTCGGCAGATCGCCTCAATACCGGGACCGGAGGCGTCTGAGGCAGAGCGAACCTCATGGCTGGCAGCAATGAGCCGCCAAGCCACGGATGCCCGCGAGCGCTTCCGTAGGGCAGCAGAGGATGCCCCCCCACTGACGGCCTCCGATGCCCGGCGGCGCCTCCTGACTGAGCCTGAGGCGGCGCTGCGCGAGGCAAAGCGTGACGCTCACGCTTCAGCACGAGCCTTGGCCGAGCACCAGGCGGAGCGGCCAGGTGCTCTCACGAGGTGGATGAATCTAGGCGGCGCCGGCGAGCAGTGGCGCCGGAACGCTGAGGCTCTGGAGACCCGCCAACAGGCTGCCGTCGCAGCGCTGGAGGAGGCGGCGGCCTTCCACCGTGAGCGCGCGCGACATTTAGCGTCACCGGAGGGCGCCGCCGAGATCCGCGATGTGCTGGATCGCTCGTGGCTGGTGGCCGAACTCTCCCAACTCAGGCAGCGCGATCTATCAGCCGAGATCCAGGAGATCGAGCGTCGGGTGCAGAGGGCTCAGCGTGACTGGGCCGGTTCGCCTGCTGGCGAGCTGGCCTCACGCCGCCCATCGACACTGGGGTGAGTCGCATCGGACGTAAGGGCAGCCTCCTCTCGGCGTCGTGATGACGAAAAACCGATATTTCGTCATTTCAAACTTCCGACTTTACTAATTTCCGGTTACCTACGGACACCGCCAAACGTCGGTGTGCCGAGCGGTAGCGGAAGGACGTAGCCATGAAGTTTTGTAAGGGGGGGCGATGGGAGCCGAGCCGGGCCAAGAAACCGAACCTCCGCGTTTTCGCCCATTCGCCTTTACGCAACCGTGTGAATCCCTTAACCCGGAAGAACTTACGGGCGCTGGGGACGGTAGGCTGTTGCAAGCGGCGGCGGTGGACGGGATCACAGAGGCCGAACTGCGCGCAGGGATCGAGCGCGGGGAGGCCCGCGTATCTAGGGTCGTCGTGGTCCTCCTGGATCGCGCGGGCGAATACGAGCTCTATTTCCGCCTCGCTGGCCGCTCGGGGTACCTGCCGCTCCTCAAGAGAAGGAGAGAGGGCGTTCGGACCTGGAACGACTTCCGCAACCTGCAGAAGTTCGTCGCGACGGCCGGCGGCTATCGCGGCCCGGTCCATGTCTATCCCGAGGACTGGCCAACGCTCACCCGCCTCGGCATCCCCGCCCACCCGGTCTAATGCCGGACTGATCCCTGACGGGGCTGCCTGATGTCGGCGGCCCTCAAGATGGCAGAAACCCCGCGGGAGATTGTCGCCCGTCGGCGGGCGATGATGCTGCGCAACCTCTTCGGCGAGTTGATCGGCGGCCTGATCGCCCAGGAAGGCGTGACGGATATTGTCTGCAGTTCGGCTGGCAAGGTTTTCGTCACGGAGACCGGGCGGGGCAAGCGGCTTGCGGGTGTCCTTCACTCTCTCGACGCCGAGAAGCTCATCTACGCGATCGCCAAGTCTGCCGGCGAGCACGTTGCCAAGGAAAATCCAAGCCTCGCGGCTGAGCTGGTGATCAATGATGTCGAGCTACGGGTGCAGGCGTTTCTGCCGCCAGCCACGCGCGCTCCGGCGATCATCATCCGCAAAGCCGCATCGCGCATTTACACGCTGCAGGACTACCTCAAACAGGGCGTGATCACCGCACCGCAGTTGGAGCTTTTTGAGGCTGCTATCGCAGACCGCAAGAACGTCCTCATCTGCGGCGGCACTGGCACCGGCAAAACGACGTTCATGAACGCGCTCCTGGAGGGCGTCGCGCGCCTGACGCCGGACGATCGCGTTTGTGGCGTTGAGCGGACACGTGAGCTGCAATGCACGATTGCGGACCAGGAGTTCCTGCGGGTCAGCGACACCTATCAGGCGCAGCGCGCTTTGCAGGATCTACTGCGGGCCTACCCCACAAGGATCATGGTGGGCGAGGTGCGCGGGCCTGAGGCGCTCGAAATGCTCTACGCGTGGAACACGGGCCATGACGGAGGGTTCTGCACGATCCACAGCAAAACCTCCCGGCCGTCGCCGCGCGCTGCGCTGCTGCGGCTGGAGCAGGCGGCTGCCCTGGCGGCCACCACTACCCCTCTCCGACTGCAGGCCATGATCGGCGAGGTCGTCGATCTCGTGGTCTGCATCAGCCGCACCGATGCGAATCCAGCCGGGCGCATCGTCAGCTACATCGGGGAGGTCCTTGGCTGGGACGGAAATGAATACATCACGGGAAAGGACGCATTGACATGACCTATCGCACGCAAAGGATGCTGCACCTGGGGCGCTATGCGGCAATGGGCGCGCTCATCGCAGCGATCGCGCTCGCGCCGGGTGACGCCTGGGCCACGTCCAGCGCCGGCATGCCGTGGTCGAGCGGGATGAATCAGCTGAGCAACGAAGCCAAAGGCGGATTGGCTTTTGTCTTCATCATTTTGGGCTGCGTGGGCGGTTTCACAGAGTATATCAACAACGGCCAGCTTTCCATGCTGCTCACACTGGCTGGGCGGGCCGGCATCGTCATCGGCATGCTGGGCGGAATCGTCACGTTCGCCAGCCTGTTTGGCATGACGGCCGCGGTGCTCTGAGATGGCGGCGCGCACGATCAACCAAGCGCTCGTGCGGCCGGAACGAGTGGCCGGGTGTGAGAAAATGCCGCTAGGCGTCGTCGTCACATCCGGCATTCTCTTCGGCATGGTTGGGTGGTGGTTCTGGTCGATCCCCGCCGCCGTCATGGCCGCGCTCTGCTTTGGCGTGGGCCTGCCGACGGTGCGGCGGATGGGAAAGGCCGATCCGCAGCTAACCCGCGTCTACCTGGCCAATCTCGGGTTCCGTACCTCCTATTCGGCACGCACACCCGCCCACCTCGTCGAGCCTGAGGCGGGCCAGCGCGGGTCCGCAGCGGGCTGGATCGGAACGGCTGCCATCATCCTGCTAGCGGCAGGCTGGCTGTTCGGCAGCGTCATGATTTTCGGCTTGGGCGTCCTCACGCTCATCGGCATCCCGCTCGCGCGCAAGGCTGCTCGGCCAACCTAACGGGGCATCACATGCACATCGCATCCCACCGGGCGAACGGGCCCGCGACGAGTTCTCTGTGTCCGTGGCAGACGTTGCCGCACTCAGGGGTGGTCGCCAGCAAGCGCGGGCTGCTGCTGGCAGGATATTATGCCGCGCCTCCCGATGCGGCCTCGGCCACGCCCGAGGAGCGGGAGCAGACGTCCCACGCTCTCAACCAGGGACTACTGAATTTCGGGACGGGCACTGCGCTGTGGACGGATGTGGCGGTGGTGCCCGCTGCCTCCTACCCGGCGGCAGGGCGGTCGCACTTTCCCGACCCGGTGAGCCGCATGATCGAGGAGGAGCGGCGTCAGCAGTTCTCGGCCGAGGGTGCGCACTACGAAAACGAGCGCGTGATCGTCGTCGCGTACCAGTCGCCCGCGGCACTGGCCAACAATCTTGGCCAGATCATGTATAGCGGTGATGGAATGGCGGTTGGCCCGCAGGCGGCTGCCGAGGCGACGTTTGCTCGCATGCTCGACCGATTTGAGAGCGCCGCTGGTCGCGCTCTCCGGCTCCGCCGGATGGCATCCTATGACGTGGCAGACCCGTACACCGGGGATCCGGTGCGCCGGGATGAGCTGGTGAATTACCTGTATTACTGCCTCTCCGGACGGCCGGCGCAGATCAACCTTCCCAAAGCGGGAATGTCGCTGCCGGGGCTTTTGGCCGCGGATTTCACCCCAGGGCATACGCCGGTCGTCAACAACGAGTACGTGTGCTGTGTCACCATCGACGGGTTCCCCGGTGAGAGCTTCCCGGGGATTACCGACGCGCTGACGGTTCTGGGCATTCCCTACCGATTCACCCAGAGGTGGATCCCGTTCGACGAGGTTGAGGCTCAGAAGATTCTTGAGGACAAGCGCAAGTTTTGGCGCCAGCGGATGTCCCCTTTCTTCGCGACCATCTTCGGCCTTGGCGGCGGGGCGCCGGACCAGGACGCGGTTGATATGCACGCGGCCTGCGTGACCTCCCTCGCGCTGTCTAAGGGCAATTTGGTCAAGCACGGCTATTACAATGGATCGCTCGTGTTGAGGCATCGGGATCTCGGCGTTCTGAATGAAATGCGGGAGGCCGCCGAGCGCGCGATCTATGCCAGCGGGTTCGTCCCTCGCACCGAGACGGACAATGCTCCCGATGCCTTCCTCGGGACATTGCCGGGCAACATCACGAACAACGTGAGGAAGCCCATGCTGCATACGTTCAATCTGGCTGACCTGGCGCCGTCCTCTGGCATCTGGACCGGCCACACGGTGAACCCGAACCCGCTGTATCCGCCGAATTCGCCTCCGTTGATGCACGCTAAGACCGTCGGCAGCACGCCGTTCCGGTTCAACGTGCACGTCGGCGACAACGGCAACTTCGCCTTTTTCGGCCCGCCAGGTAGCGGCAAAACCACATTGCTCAATGCCACCTGCCTTCAGTTCCTGCGGTATCCGCGGGCCGCGATCCGGTCGATCGACTACAAGCGCGGGATGAAGGCCGCATGCCTCGCGGCGGGCGGCTCCTATTATGAGCTCGGCAGCGAGGGCGGACCCGCTTTTTACCCGTTCCAGCATCTGGAGTCACCGCGCGATCGTCTGATGGCTCAGGAGTGGGTGGAGGCTGTTTTCCACCTGCAGCACAACAGGCCACCCAGCTCGCACCAATCGACCGACGTCATCCACCACCTGCTGGAGATGTTGGCCACGGAGCGGGATCGCAGCATCACGCATGCCATCCTGCTCTGCCATGACAACGAGGTGTCGGAGGCACTGCGCTACTATTCGTGGGATGGTCCGGCTGGGGCGCTGTTCGACGGCGAGGAGTCCGACGAGGCCGGGACCGAGACGCACTGGGACGCGTTCGATGTCACGGACCTGATGGCGGCCGGCGACAAGCTCCTCCTGCCGTCGCTGATGTGCCTTGAGGCGAGGTTCGACCGCATCCAGGACGGGCGCCCGATCCTCGAGACCATCGACGAGAGCTGGGCCGCACTGTCTCACCCGCTCTGGCGCCCGCGGCTTCGGCGCCGGTGGAAAACAAAGCGGTCCAAAAACGTGGCGATCGGCATTGCGACCCAGAATCTGGCCGATATGCCCCCGGAACTGCTGTCGATCATCCTCGAAAACGTCCCGTCACTCGTGTTCGGGGCGAACCCGGCGGCCGAGCAGGGCGCGGATGGCGATGAGAAGGGGCCGGCCGAGTTCTACGCGAACTTCGGGCTCAATGCGCGGCAGCGCCAGATCATCGCGCAGCTGCAGAAGGCGCGCGAATACTACGCCGTGTCTCCCGAGGGAAGCCGCGCCGTCGATTTCGGCTTTGGTCCTCTCATGCTCGCGTTCGCCGGCACGACGAGCGAGGAGGAGGTGGGCCGCGTCACCGTTCTACGCGAGCAGCACGGTGCTGAGTGGATTGCTCCGTTTCTCGCATCGAAGGGGATCAAGCATGGCCCTCGCATTCCGCGGTGAAGCCTCCCGCGCTGGGCGTGCCATCCGGCAGGCGGTGACCGCCTGTGCCGCTGGCGCCGTACTCCTGGGCCCGGTGCCCGGTGCGCCGCTCCGCATCCAGCCAGCGCAGGCACAATGGATCGTCGAGTGCCCGTTCTGCGCGGACAAGCTCACGCAGCTGCAGAGCTACGTCCAGCAGGTGGAGCAGGTTACCAACACGATCACCATGCGCGTGCAGCAGGCCGAAATGCTCCGGAACCAAGTGACCAATATGACCCGCCTGCCGGAGCAGGTCTGGAACAACATCAACGGTAATTTCCAGGCAACGCAGAGCCTGTTTCAACGCGGGCAGCAGCTCGTTGCAAGCGCCGGCACGGTCAGCAATCAGCTGCGGGGCTATGGCTACTATCTCGGGAACCTGGGGAACCAGGCGTCCGCATTCTCTCAGTGGAGCACGGAATCCCGCGACAATCTCTCCAGTACGCTTGCCGGCATGGGATTGATGCGGAGCCAAATGATTTCCGATCAGGCCGTCGTGGACCGTATCCGGACACAATCGGCCGGTTCACAAGGCGCCCTGCAAGCGCTGCAGGCCAACACTGAGATGGGCGGCGCGATGGTGAATGAGCTGCATCGCACCCGCGAGCTCATGATGGCCGAGACGCAGATGCACGCAAACTGGATTTACGCCCAGCAACAGCGGCAGGACCGCGGAATGGCTGGCGATGCGCTCTTCTTCCAGTGGGCACGCGAGCCCGACACCGGCAATCCGAGGTTTTGATGATGATCGAGCCATGGGTCGTGGTTGCGCGCCTGGCCGTAGCGCTGGCCGCACAACCGAACTTTGCGTTCCACGTCGGTAAGGCGGTTGGTGTGACCGAGTGCCGGGCAGAATTGTCCGTCCAGGACCTGGCGGCCAGGGCACGCGCCGCACAGGCCGATGCCGATTTCATGCGGTGGGTGCCCGAACCCGAAACCGGAAACCCGAGGTTCTGACCATGCAGCGCACCTGGACGATCACCGGCCTCGCGCTGGTAGCAGCCGCCCTCTACGTCAGTCCGGCACTCGCACAGAGTGCGGCCGCGACTGTCAATTCGATCCCGCAGACGTTCGGTCAGCAGGTGCGCGGCATGGAGGGGCCACTGCGGACGATGGGGCTCGCCCTGTTGGCCGGGCTCGTCACGATCGAGCTTTCGTTCGCACTTGGCTTCAAAGCCATGGAGGGCGGCGGACTGCAGGATCTGCTCAGCATCATGGTCAAACAGGGGATCATGATTGGTCTGTTCGTTTTTCTGGTGAACTCTGGGCCCGACATGGCGCGGGGAATCGTCACCTGGTGGACGAATGCCGGCAACACGGCAGCAGGCGGGATGGGCGGTTCGCAGAACCTCTCGCCAGGCGACGTGATTGCCCTTGGGTCGAACATGGTCGTGACGATCTGGGATGCGATGGATTGGACCTCGCCCAAAAAGTTCGTCGTACTCCTCATCGCGGGTTTGGTGATGCTCTACGTGTTTGCGGAACTGACCTGCGCGATCGTTGAAGTCACCATCAAAGGCTACGTTTTTGCGGCCTGGTCATCGCTGCTGATGGGGTTCGGGGGGAACTCTTACACCCGCGACATTGCTATCGGTCAGATCCGGCTTGCGATGGCAATCGGGGCCGAGCGGTTCGTCCTGACGACCATCGTTGGCTTGGGCGAGACTCTCATGCGCCGGTGGATCGCCCAGGCGAGCGCCGGAAACCTCGATATCAGGGTGATTATTCCCGTGATCATCGGACCGTTCATCATGCTGCGCTTGGCCAAGACCCTTCCTGCCATGGCGAATGCCCTAATTACCGGGGCGAACACCGCCGGCAATTACGCCAGCCCGACGTCGCGCCTGCTGGGTGGTGCGGCCAGTGCCGCGGCAAATACGGCGGCGGCGATGACCGGTACCGGTGCCGCGATTGGAGCTGCCACCAGCTTGGCTAAGACACAGCTGGGTGTGGGTGCCGGCGGCGGTGTGGCTGGCGCGAGCGGGGCTGCTAGCTCGGGCGGTTCTGGCAGCGCGGGTGGAAGCGGAGCGTCCGGCGCAAGCGCCTCCGGCTCCGGCTCCGGCTCCGGCTCCGGCTCCGGTGGATCGGGCGGAAGTGCCGGCGGCGCAAGCCCGCTTCGTGTCGCGGCGCTTGCCGCTCGGAACCTGGGCGCGGCCGCTGCGTCTGACGTCGGCAAGCGCCTGGCGGGCGACTACGGAGCCACCCACGGGCACCTGGGGCACCGTATGGCTGCGGCGATGCGGGAGGACGCCGCTGACATCCGTGCGGCGGCTGAGGCGGCTGAGAAGGGCGCCAATCGGGCCGCAGCCTGACGCACATCGTCGAACAGATCTGGGGTCGTAGCGAGCGGCGGGGCAATCCTCAGGGGGAGCACCGCCGCTCTCTTTCTCGTGTAGACGAAAAATCAAGTTTCCGTCTTTTCGTCCTTTCGATAGTTCGTCATTCCGTTTATGCAGGTTCCTGCGCGCCGCCCTTCGGTGATCCCGCCAAAAACGGTGGATTCCTGGGCGGGACACGGCTTCGCAGGATGCAAACACATGAAGCGAGTGGACGGAGATCCCATTCCAGCCGGTGAGCCGAACCGGGCGGGAATGGCGGAACACGATTCGTACATGGAGGATGCCCGCGTCGATAAGCGGCGCGGCTTCATGATGCTCTGCGGCGGCGTCGGGCTGGCCGCACTCGGCGCCAGCATGATGGCGTACCGCATCGTCGTACCCGGACCGGCGCCGCTACTGGCCGAAATGTGCAGGTCGGACGTGCTCGCGGTCCGCAGCGTCGACACCCCGACGGGCAGGCCCGCTCTGGAGGACATCGCCGAGGATCTGAACGCGTGGGCGCGCGGAGCCCGCGAGGTCAGCGTGGATCTCGACTTTCTGCGTCGGCAGGCGTGGCGCACCTACGCGATGACGCGGGTCGGCAGCCAAGCTGAATCGATGCTGCGGGCCTATCACGAGGCCAACAAGCCCGACGAGGCGGCGCGCTCCAAGACCGTGAAGCTGGATCGTCAGACTGCATTCCCCACGGGCGGCGACGCGAACTCCAACACGTGGCGGCTGGAGTGGCGAGAAGTGAGCCGCGGCCGCGACGGCACTCTCGCAGGCGTCACCGACTGGCGCATGGAAGTCTCTTTCATTGTCAAGACGCCGACCACGGCTGACGAGCTGCGGCGCAACCCGCACGGCATTTACGTCGAGGCGTTCCGGTGGGAGAGCGTCCAGAACGCGACGGCGCAGCGGTCGCGCGTGACCGAGGCAACCCGGTGATGCGCGCCCTCCTCCTGGCGGCAACCGCCGCAGCCATCAGCCTGCCCGCCGTTGCGCAGCAGGTGCCGCCGATCGGCTCGATGCCGCCCGGGATGCCGCCCGGTGTGCCTCCAGGCATGCCGCCCGGCATGGCGGGTGCTGGGCCGGGTGGTCTGTCGACCGCTTCGGCTGGAGGTGCGGTGGCTCCGACTGGCGCAACAGCTGCGGCGCCAGTTCCTGCGAACATGCCGCCGACGCTGCCGACCATGTCGCCGTCCGCCCCCCTGTCGCGACGCGATGCCAGTGCGCTCAACTTGGCGACCCGCTGGCGGCTGCGGTCCTGTGGCACATCAATGGGCGCCGACGGTGTCCTGCAGGTCGTGCACGGGGCCTGTGAGCCGACACTCGTCTGCGCGCCTCTCAAGGTCTGCGACGTCGCCCTCGAGCCGGGTGAGAGCCCGATCGACACCCCCGTCATTGGCGATCCCCGCTGGCAAGCGGTGGTCCGAAACGGGATGGATGGCGGCCGGCGGACGATGCACATCGCGTTCAAGCCGGCGGACGCCGGCCTGGACTCTAATTTCGTCCTGACCACGTCCCAGCGGACTATCAGCCTGCGGCTCGTCAGCACGCAGCGCAATTACATGCCGTTTCTCAAGCTGGGCAACCCGGCCTACGCCCAGGCGCAGCAGTGGCGCCAGTTTCAGGCGCAGGCATACGCCGCCGGGATGACCGGCGGCGCTGGTGGCAGGTCCGCCTGCGATGGCCAGCCCATCATCCCGTCCAGCGCCTTCGATATCGACGTGCCCCGGGCTGCACGAGATTGGGCACCACTGCAGGCCTACGTCGTAGCCGGGCCTGCAGGCACCAAGACGTGCATCGAGTTCCCGGCCAGCGGCGGCGGCGTCGAGCCGACGCTGGTTGTGCTGGGCAGCGACGGTGGCCAGCAGCTCACGACGGCCCGCGTGATCGGGCGGCGAATGGAAGTCGATGCAGTGCTGACGCGGGCCGATCTCGTGGTCGGCGTCGGCAGCAATCAGGTCGCCGTCGGCATTCGGCGGAAAGGAGCATGACCGTGCGCAATCTGACCCTCGCTCTGGCGCTCAGCCTGGGCGCCTGCGCTTCGTTGCCGCCCAGCTACATCAACCCGGATCTGGGCGCGGGAGATGCGCCCGTCCTCGCGCAGGGCGTGGCCGGGTTCGTCACCCTGCAGGGTGGCGAGGGCAGCGTGGCTATCCAGGCGCCGCCGGGAGATAGCCAGATTGCCGATCAGGTGGAGCGCGCGGTGCGCGCTGCTGGCATCACCGTCGCCCCGAACGGGCAGCGTCACCTCTCCTATCAGATCGATGTGCGGCTGGGCGGAGCGCTTGTCCGTGTCGTCCTCGACGGCGCGCGGGGCGCCCGTGCCTACACCCGCACGAGGGACGGCAGCCTGGCGCCGGCGGGTCCTTACAGCGTGACGCTGGGAGGCGCGCTATGAGCGGTTCCCTCGATCCGCAGAGGATCGCCAATGTCCCGGGCCGCCCGCAACCGCGACGCCTCGGCAAGCTGCCTCTGGTCATCGCAGGAGGAAGCTGCACCGTCGCTCTGGGCGTCCTCGCCTGGGTTCTGGTGGGTGTGGCCAGCCAGCAGCAGGTCGCGAGCAGTGCGCCGCCGTCGGACCTTGGCGGTGCGGCGCCGGCTGGAGACTTCCTGACAGGCGAAGATCCTTCCCTCATCCGGGCAGCGGCGCGCACGCCGGAGCCCGACCGGGTATCGACACCGAGCGAAACCCCGCGCAGCACCAATACAAGCGCCAACACGGGCGCGACACAGCGCCAGCCCGACGTGCACGAGCAGGCACGGCTGCAGGCGTGGCAGCAGTACTACACGCAGCTGGCCGAGATGCGGGATCAGCGCCGGCGTTCCGCCATGGAGGCCATGGGCGCGAGCATGGCCCCGCAGCAGGCCACGCAGGCAAGCGCTGGTGGCAGTGGCGTGGGTGCAGCCGCCGCCGGTGGAGTGGCGGCACAGCCGCGCCCAGGGACGCTCGACCAGGGGCCGGCAAGTGCCGCGACGCTCTACGCCATGACGGCGCCGATTCCTGCCCAAAGCCCCTACGAGTTGAAGCGGGCCGTCAGCGTGATTCGGTTCCAGCTCGATCAGGACGTTTCCACCGGCGCGGCCGGGCAGTTTTCGGCCACGGTCAAGGGCCACGTCACGGACTACGCAAGCGGAAACCACATTCTGGTGCCGGACGGCGCGCGGCTCATCGGTGTCTACGAGGACGGCACCGGGCCGAACGACGAGAGAATGAAGGTTTCGATCGTCTCCATCACCTACCCGCCGACGGGTAATCCGTACTGCCCTGGCGGCGAGGAAATGCCGATCGGTTCCATGCCGGCCGGCGACGGCGCCGGCACCGCAGGCATGGCGGACGAAGTATCCCGGCACACCGGGCGGCGCCTGTTCAACGCGCTGATCCGCGGCATTGGCGGTTCCGCCCCGTCCCTCGCCGGCCTAGCAGGAGGCGGCGCGGGCTACGGGCCAGGGCAGGCGATTGCCTCGCAGATGGCGATGCAGGGCGGCAATGCGGTCGGGGGCAATCTGACCGACCCCGGCCCGACATTCACCGTTCGCGCTGGGTTCCGTGGCACGCTGCAGCTGACCCGCAGCATCGCGTTCGACAGCCCCTGGCAGCCCGGCCTGGGCTTTTGCGGGAATGCTCCCGGGGCGGCGATCCAGTGAGCGACTGGACCCCCACTGTTGGCGCTGAGGCCAAGCCGGCGCCACGCCGCTTGCGCTGGGCGCTGCTCAACGTCGGTCTACCGGTCGTTGCCGTGAATGCCGGGATCACACAGTGGGTCGCATCCCGACTGCACTACCACGAAGCGCTCGGGTGGAACGTGCGCGGGCTCTACGCGCCCTGGGAGTGGCTGATCTGGCGCAGCAAAGGCTGGCCGGGCGCTGCGCCGACCTTCGAGCTGCTGGACAGCGTCCTGTTTGGGGCTGTCTGTCTGGCGCCCGCCCTAGCAGGCGCGTGGCTCACCCAGCGCCGGTCGCGGCCCAAGCGGCACGAGGGTGTGCACGGAACGGCGAAGTTCGCGGACCGCGCGGAAGTGGTCTCTGCCGGGCTGCTGCCTGCGGTGCCCGATGCTCCGCACCGAGGACTCTATCTCGGCATTGCCGAGGATGGATCGTATCTGCGCCACGAGGGGCCGGAGCCCATCCTTGTGTCGTGCCCGACCCGAGGGGGCAAGACGCAGGGCCCTGTGATTATGAACGTCCTCTCGCAGGCCGACGAGAGCGTCATCACCTACGACATTCGCGGCGACGTCTACGAGAAGACCGCCGGATGGCGCCACGCCGAGGGCAACCGCGTCCTCAAGTGGGACATGATGGCGCCCTCCGGCAGCGGCGCCGTGCGCTGGAATCCGCTCCGCGAGGTCCGGCTGGGAACGCACCACGAGTTTGCGGACGTTGCCGGCATCATCGAGATTGTCGCGGATCCTCAGGGCGAGGGGCTGGACAACCCCCGGGATCATTTTCCCCCAGTCGCGGCGGACTTCCTGGTCAGCCTGTCCCTGTTCTGTCTGTACGAGGCTCGCGCTCGGAATCAATGGGCCAGTTTCGGCGCCGTGCGGGACGCCATGTCGGACCCTAACCGGCCGCCGCAGGCCCTCTACCAAGCCATGGTGGACAACACGTGCGGCCCGGGTGGCAGCCGACATGCAGGCATCGCCCAGGGCGGAGCAGACCAGCTCGGCCGGGCGGATCGGGAGCGTGCCAGCGTCCTGTCGACGTGCACCCGGATGCTGCGCCTGTTTCGGGATCCGGTGGTGGCACAGAACACGTGCCGCTCGGATTTCCGCCTGGCGGACATCATGGACGGGGACCGGCCCGTGGCTCTCTACGTGATTCCGAGGGAGGCCCACTCCCAGCGGATGCGCCCCCTGCTCAGGCTCTTCATGTCGATGCTCACCAAGCGGGTGCTCGAGGGCGAATTCACGGGGGCTACCAGCAAGGCCCACAAATTCCGTTGCAAGCTGCTGTGGGACGAGTTCGCCGAGGCCAAGCGGATGGACGCGTTTCTGGACGACATGGCGCGGCTGTCGGGCGCGGGGTTTCGCACGATGCTCATTGTGCAGGATTACCAGCAGATCGTGCGCGAGTACGGACAGGACGAGCCCGTCACCGGCCACTGCCATGTCATGCTCGCTTACCCGCCGAACAATACCAAGACCGCAGAGTGGATCGAGTCTTGGCTGGGAAGGACGACGATCGTCACTGAGGACGTATCGACCTCCGGCACCGTCGGCGAGGCGAAGCGTGGCTACTCGATGCACTATTCGACGGTCTCGCGCTCGCTGCTCACGGCGGACGAAATCTCCCGTCTGCCGAAGCCGAAGAAGGATCAGGAGGGCCGGATCCTCGAGCCCGGCCAGCTGCTCATCAAGATTGGCGGCAGCAAGCCGGTGCTGGCGACGCAGGCTCTCTACTTCTTCGATCCCGTGTTCCTGCATCGCGCGTCCATCCCACCGCCGTCACCAGCACCAGCGGTGACACGGAGGATTCCGGCATGAAGTCCTGGCGTTGGCTTCCGGTGACCTGCGCCGCTCTGCTCGCAGGGTGGTGCGGCGCGCTTGCCGCAGGCGTGCGGCCCAACCTCACACCATCGCTGCCTCGCGGCCTCTGGAGCCTTGCGGAGGCTCCCGCCGAACTGCAGCGTGGCGATGTGGTCGAGTTCTGCCTGCCGCACGATGTGGCCGTGTTTGCATATGACCGAGGCTATCTCGGCCATGGCCTTTGCGGCGACGGGATGATGCCGCTCCTCAAGCCCGTCGCCGCAATTCCCGGCGACGTGGTGGAGATCGGCGAGGACGGCGTGCGGGTGAACGGCATTCCCGTCGTGCCTCGCGGGCTCACTCAGGATAGCCAGGGACGACCGTTGGAACCTCTCGCACCCGGCCGATACGCCGTGCAGCCGGGCGATGTGTGGCTGCTGTCTGGCTACGAACGGCGGTCGTTCGACAGCCGGTATTACGGCGCCGTTCCGCGCTCCAGCGTCCTGCGGACAGCGACACCGCTCTGGACCGTCGAGTGACAGGGAGGATCGACATGGGCCGGCTCAAAGATGCTCTCAACTATCTCCGAGGCGTTCACATGACCAACGAAATGCCACAGGTCGGAATGCCACCCAATGCGGCGGCTCCCGATAGCAGCCTCACAGGGCAGACCGTATCCGGCATTCAGACGGAGCCGCGGGTTGACCCCTCGCAGGACGTGTCGGTCGAGCTTGAGGGCGAGGAGTTTCCACCCTTCGCTGACCTCGACCTGTTTGACACCGAGCCGCCCGAGCCACCGACTGTGGTGCCGAATCTCGGCGAGTGCCCCACGCTGGACCGTGTCGTCGCGCGCGCCCTTGAGCGCCTGACACAGCATGTCCCCAAGACTCTCAGCACCGACGAAAAGCTCGGCCGAGCGAACGAGCTGGATGCGGAAGCCTCGGTGGAAGCGGGCTGGGATAACTACAGCACGGCCGCCCGCCTACGGCAGTTCGCCGAAGCGCACCGCCTGGCCGCGGTCATCACCGATTGGAACGCCCCTCAGGGGCCGGCCACGCAGGCGAGGGATGGCCTCGCACGGCATCTGATCGACGTGTCCGTTCTGGGCGCAGAGCAGGATGACGACGTCGGCGAACACACACGGGTCCATCGCGAGACCATGTCGAGCGCGATCGGAGAGATCGAGCTGCCGGAAACGGAGCGGATCATTGATGAGCTCGCCGGCATTGGGGCACTCGGGGAAACCGCAGTGGAGCAGCTGAAGGCTTGGCACCGGGAGGAGCGCGAGATGGCAGAGTTGGAGCGGTGGAAAGAGATGCCGGCCAACGACCTATTTTACGACAACCTCGGGTCTATCGCAGCATCGACGCGTACCGATCAGGCCAATCTGGAGAGCGTCATCGACGAGCTTGCGGCAGCTGGCAAGCTTGGCGGTGCGGACCCCGAGGAGGTGAAGGCGTGGCACCGGGCGGCGGCGGCGCGAGAGGCGGAGCAAGAGGCCTGGAGGAGCGGCCCCGACCAAGACAACGACCTGGGCTACTGAGGGAACGACCAACCATGGGCCAGCTGCGAGACTGGATCGCGTATTTCGGCGGGCGGGGCAACGTCGCCCCGCCGCTCGTGGCACCGGACGTCCTGTCGCGCCAGCCAGTTCTAAGGGGCGAGGTGGCCGCGGCCGAGGAGGCGTATCAGGAGCCGGCGGTATTCGACCGTATGGACGCGGACAAATGGCCTCCCGAGGACGCTCCCCCCGAGACGGCCGCCAGAACCGATCAACCCATTCAGATCCTGGTTCATGGCCCATGGATGGTTACAGAGGACGGTCGGGTGGTCCGGTCCCTGGTTGGTGTGTCGGATGAGGGCCACCACTACGCGATCGAGGTCCGCCGCCGGAGTGCCGATCCCCAGCCGCTCCGCTGGAGCGCTGCGTTCTGTGAACGCCAGGCGGCGGAGCGCGAGGCCGACGCCGCCGAAAAGCGAGCTATCGTCCGCGGGGACGAGCCAGAGATCGCGGAGTACGTGCATCGGCTGGACCAAGCCCGCGCCGAGCCCAGCCTCCACCTAGCACGCGAGACTGAGGCTCCCGGCCATGATGACCCGGACGACCTCGAGCACACGCACAGCCACTGACTGGATTGGCCGTCACTATGATCGACCTCCCTGCCCTTTACAGCGAATGCGCGCCGCAGGTTCACCCGACGACGATGGCCGCCGTCGTGCACGTCGAGAGCCGGGGGCGGGTCCTGGCGATCAACGTCAACCGGAAGCCGGGGCAGGCGACGGCGCCCAGGCCTCCACAGCCTCAGACGGTTGACGAGGCCGTGGCAGTCGCTGAACGCTTCATCAACGCGGGCCATTCCGTCGACGTTGGGCTATCGCAGCTTAACAGCCGAAATCTGCCGGGCCTGCGCATGACCCTCCGGGAGGCATTCGAGCAGCCGTGCCGCAACCTGGCTGGCGGCGCCTCAATCCTGGCGGATTGCTACGACCGGGCCATCCGTGCCGGCAAGACAGCTGGTGATCCGGCCCTGGCCTGGGCTCTGTCGTGCTACAACGCAGGCCCCAGCATTACGGGCGTGCGCGTCGGTTACATCTCATTGTACGGTATCCTGCCGCCGTTGAGCCCGGAGGGGCAGCAGACGCTTCACCGGACACTGACGGTGACGCTGACGCCGCCACCTACACCGCAGCGGCCGGTAAACCCGATGACCGCCTCGATGGTTGTGTCAGGGTGGGACGGGATGATTGAGAGGGTACCATGAAGGGACTGGGATTCCTGCTTCGCTGGGTGCCGGCGCCTGTAGCTATGTTTGCTACTGCGCTGTGTGCCGTGCTCGGCTTCGTCTTCGTGGTCTTCCCAGTGCTGCTGATCCTGGCTGCCGCCGGCGTCGGCGGCGCGGCTGCGTTCGGCTGGATGCTGTGGTCGCTTCTCGGAGTCCTGGGCGGCGAGCCGGGGGCTTGGGCCGCCTTCGCCAAGGCGCTGCTGCTCTGCGCCGCGGCGATCACCGTCTCCGCAACGGTGTTTCACTATGGGTTTGAGCTTCTGCGGCGGGTGGGTCGCAACAAGCGTCCCATCCAGCCTCGGCCGGGGCTTTCGATCACTCTCCGGGATGCGCCGTTCTCTCCCTGAGCAAGCCCCCGTCACTAGCCGAATCCGCTGCGCTTTTCTTGTAAGATCGAGATGGATGAAGCCATGGCCGATACATTGCTGCCCAAAGTCGAGCAGGAAGCTCCCCGACGGTTGTCGGAAGCCGTAAAGGCGAGAGAAACCATCGCAATTTGCGGCCCGAGTATTTGGGAGCGCATCGAGCTGGTGGAGCTCATGGCGCGGTCGATCTCGCCCCGCAGCCGGGTGCTCGTGATGGAGGACGCGAAGACACGCGACCCCAGGCTCAGCCCGCGGCACCTGCCACTGAACCGGGCGATCCTGAACTACAACGTACCGGAATCCCCCGGAACCGTCTTTGAGGAGATCGCTCGGGCGGCCCTGGGCCTCTCCGGTGACTACCTCATTATCCCTAATCTATCGTTCGCCGATTTCGACGTCTTCAACAGGCTGGTAGCTCCCGCCTTTGACGGCTTGATCGTTGCGCTGGATTTGTTCGAGATCGACCCAAGGGTGCACGCCTTCGCCGACGTCGTGGTGGGCGTCGTCAGCAACAAGGTATCCCCGGCCGGAATCGGCGATGTCTACGCCAAGACATCGCTCCAGCATTCCGCCTGAAGCGCCTGTCGCTCGCACCAGCGGCCTTGCTGAGTGTTCCAGGCCCACTGCTTCGGCAGTGGGCCTTTTCCTTGAGGAGTCGGCTGGGCCGCCGTCCTAGAGCAGTTCCGAAGGAAGCCGAATGCGAGGTGGTGGAGCGTTGGCTGTCGGACCGAGCACAGGCCTGGCATCTGGGATCGCATCGGAGCCGAGTGGCAACGCTTCCAGCAGGCTAGGGCGGGATGGTGATATCCAGCCGCGCAGGTTCAGCACCGATATGATTGATCTACTCTGATGGTTGGGTGAAACTGGTTTCGCGTCGCTAAAGATCGATGTGAAGTGGGCTTTATGGGAGGCGTGGCTCAATATGGGATTTCTGAAGACAATATTTGGTCGCGCCTCAAGCAACAGCGCGGCATCAACAAATACAGGAAGTTCGATTGGTCATGCTGTATTAGACCGCTACAAGCCGTTCCTTGCGAACAAGGAAGCCGCAAAGAAGGCCGCTTTATCAGTGTTGTGGCATGGGAAAACTCAGTTCATTGAAGGGCCTGATGGGGAAATCATAAGGGCCTCCGAGTCCGCCATTCCTTTGCCACGCCGCTTGCAGTCCTTTTCTGACAAATTTTACGATGAGGACAAATTGGTTGTTAGCCACGAAGTTGTTGGTTTGACTGATCAACTCACAAGAACGATCGACAACCAGACCATTCAGATTGAAACAATATATTCGATTGCCGAGGCTATTGTTGAGAAACACGATCTCTGAAGTGCTCTAATGCTCGAGGTCCGCGTCCGCGCGCTCTAGAGGCAACCGCCCTTCGGCAACGGCCCGGGCTGCCTCCAGCGTGGCCTGGACCTCGGCATCACTGAGCTTCGCATCAAACGCCTGCTCCCCCTGTTGTTCGTAAGCATCCAGCATTTCGAGCAGTCGGCTCTCCACCCGGTCCTCCAGGTCAGTCATCTCCTCATCGGTGAGGCCTGCCTTGGGGATATCGTGCACCGGGTCGATCGCCGCCCGCTCCGTCATGGTACGTAGCTCCGCGCCAATCAGCGACGCCAGTCCGTCGGCGAACGAGGTGACGCCTCTGGCAATGCTGCGCGTGACGACCCGGTAAAGCTGCGCGAGCTTGGCCTGGCCCAGAACCGCATGGACATCCACCACGGCCTGCTGCATGCGCTCTAGGAGGGGCGCCCGTTGCGCCAGGGCCTCCTCCAAGCCGGCAGCTAGGTCCGCCACGGCCGCCTCTTCCCGCTCGGCGTCGATCGACTCTCGGAGCGTGGATTTGTCGTGGCCCGCTGCTTCGCGGGTTTCCTGGTTGCGCCGAACCTGCCGCAGACTGTCGGCCGCCCCCTCCACCTCGCGCTGAACCTCGGCGAGCATGTCAGTCGCGAGCTCTTTCATCTCGGCCCGCGAGAAGTTCCGAATGACGTTCTCCCAGGCCTCCTCGATAGCAACCGGCTGCCGTGGGCCAATTGGGCGTCGGCGCCCGACCTCCGCCATCTCGGCAGCCATGCTGCCGACGATGTAACTGCTGACCCGGTGCCGGCTCGCCCCGCTGTAGAGCTTGAATGCCTGCAGGCCACTCGAGCCACCGGGCATAGCCAGGATATGCTCGTGGGAAGTCATGCCCTGCGAGCTGTCGATGGTCATGCAATAGGCGTAGGAGAGATTGACGCGCCCGGTTTTCCGATCGGTCAACCGATCCCAGCGGACAAATGCCCTGGTTCCTGATTCTGTCTCGAGGGTCAGACCGCCGGCCTCAATGCCCCGAACCGTGACCACAGAGGCGTTGTCGCCGATGTGCACGTCGCGGCGGCGGCCCTTGCCGTCAGTGATGAGGCCGCGTGTGACCTGGAAAAGGCGCAGCCGGTCCCCAACCCCAATATCGAGGGTGTAGAGATTGCCGGATTTGTCGGTGGCCGCCCTCTCGATACCCTCGCGCCCAACCTGCCCCTCTGCCTGCAGCAGAGACCGCACCTCGCGGCTAATTGCCAGTGCGTCGGCATTCGTCGGCGCGGCGATGGTGACCGCATATTCCGGATCGTCGTGGTTCGCGTTCCACCGCTCCAACCAGAGAGCCGCCACACGGCGAACGCAGTCGTTGTAGCCGCCGGGAACGAGGACAGCGTTGCCATCCTCGCGCTTCATCGTGATTGCCTGGCGGGTGCCGGCCTCGGTGGCCGTCTCAAAGTAGCCGGTAATCTCCCGCTCGCGCTCCGTCCTCTGGCGGATCGTGATCGTCGCGTTCGGGATCGCCTCCTCCCCAAACGCCCGGCGCAGCAGTTCGATAACCGGCCCGGCCTCGATGCTCTGGCACTGGCGCTCCCCGCCCGTCATCACCAACGAGAAGCCGATCCGGTCGCGCAGGCGCAGGAGCGTCAGCAGCTGCCGCGTGCCTACCTGACTCAGTTCGTCCACCACCACGACGCTCTTGGCCGTAAGCTTGGTGTCCCCTTTCTCCAGACCATCCACGAATGGCTGCAGAGCGCGGGTCTTGAAGCGGTTGATACCGGCTTCACTCAGCCCGCGAGCCTGCTTCCAAGCATTCGCCGTCCCCCAGACGTCGCGGCCCTGAGCGTGCCAAGCCTTGACCAGCGGTGGCAAAATTCCCTTGGTTTTGCCAGCGCCGCCGACGCCGAGGAACAGTTGCGCCTCGCCGCCAGCAGCAACGCGCCGCGCAACTTCCTCCTGCTTTCGTCCGGCTTCGGACGAATAATCGATCCGGTACTCCCGGGCAGTCTCGGCCAACGTCTCGTTAAGCAGGTCCTCCGGGATGGCGCGCCGCTTATCCGCCGCGGCCGCCTGGGCAAGGCGAATAACCTCCGCCTCTTGGTCCCGGTGCAGCTCGGTCGTTACCTTGGCCCGCCCAAAATCCAATTCCCTCCAGAGCAGTCTCGTCATCTCGCCGGCCTGGCGCACGCCTCGCGTCACGAGACCGCGGGCGAGAACCCCAACGTCCTCCACTGCCTCGGCGCCAGCCGCGATCAACGCGCGGGCACAAGCCAAACGAACCTCCGCGCCTGTGACCACGGCCCGCTTCATCAGGTCCTGCTCGAGCAGCTGCAGCCCGACCTCATAGGCGTGGTCAAACCGCTCATCACGGCTCCGCTCCGGCGCCGGCGGCCCGTAGGCAACCGCGCTTTCGTGCCGCCACCATTTCCCCTCTCGGATCAACTTCTCGCTCTGGGCGTCCCATGCCACCCAGGATGCAAGGTCATCGCCCTTCCCTCGCCGCCCGGCTTGCGCCCGGCTTTTGAGCAGAGCCACCTGCCGATCCGCGTCCAGCGTATCCCAGTCGAAGCCCTCAGCCGCCGCCATCTCGCGGGCAGCCTCCTCTGCCTTCGCCGTGCGCTTGCTGAACTCCTCGCAAACAGCCTCGGGAATGCAGGGCAGCCGCACCGTGTTCGTGCGCTCGTCGAGCTCCACGTCGATGCCGAGCTTCCGTAGCTCGGCGCCGAGAATCATCTGGTAGATCCCGCCGAACTCGTGAACACGCCCGTCGAGCAGGTCACGATTCATCGCGATGAGCCGGCCGCTCTCGGTCGCGATTAGATTGGGGACGATACAGTGCGAGTGGAGCTGGGGATCGCCCGGCATAAGACCGTTCGGGGCTACGTCGTACAGTTCGGTGTCGACCACCCCGGTTGTGGGATCAGGGCGCGTGATGGCTACGGTTGGGCGGCTGGTGAAATGGTCCACCCGGATCCATGCCATCTTGGCAGGCTCAATGCCCCCCTGGCGGTGTCCATCCCCGAAGCCGGCGCAGGCGATTTCCTTTTCCATGTAGCGCAGAGCCGCATCCGCAGCCGCTCGATGCGCCTGGACAATGCTATTCCGCTCGGCCGGCGTTTTTGCCTTGTACCAGGCGACACTGACTGATTTCGGGGCCGAGAACGTGAAATCCGCGTAGCTAATCCGCTGCCGCGGCTTCTCACCTTCCTTGGCTTCGTAGGCCCGCGGCTTGCGGTTAGCCCCCGGTAGGTCCTCGCCGTCGGCGGCCTGGCCGCGCAGGACATGCGCCAACTCCTCATTATTGAGGATCTGATCGCCTGCAATTTTGAGCGCCTCGGCAAGCCGCGGGTCGATATCGACACGGACCACCGGGAGCGAATTCATCCCAGCATCAACGGCCGCCTGGGCACGAGCCTGCCGCTCCCGGCCGCCGCTATAATACTCGGACAGCGTGAGGTCGGCGGCCGGCAATGTCTTCTGGTTGAGGTGCGCAGCCATGGCCAACGCCGCAGCGACGCCCCCGGCGACTCCCGTCCGATACGTCATCATGGAAGTAGCGCCACCAACTGGCGCTCGGGTGTCACGGCCGTTCCCAAGGGCGGATGGCAGGGCTAGTCAGCATTGCCGCCCCCTCCCCTCCGCCGGACAGGGTCGGCGCTGCCGTTCGGCTGGCGCAGGTCCTCCGCGGCAAAGCCTTGCCCCAACAGCAATTCGGGCAGCCGCTCGATACCCTGGACGGCCCGGTCCAAACTCTTGCCCTGCTTCTGCAGCTCCGCGGTAAGTGCGGCGATGGCTACGCCGAGATCCGCGCCCTTCTTGGGCTTCTCTCCGTTCGCGGCCTGGGTGATCTGGTCGACGGCTTCGCGCAGACTGCGGAACGCGTCAGTCATGCCAGATAGTGCCTGGATGACCTGGCGCTGCACCTCGTCGGACTGATCCAGCCGCCTCAGGAGGGCCGCATGATGCTCCTCCGCCCGCGTCTGCCCGGCGAGCAGCTCGGTCAGGGCCCCCATCACTGCTGCATCAGCCATGGTGGCGCGTCCGCGGCAGGTTCGGAATCAGACAGTGGATATGGAGCTGTGGATCGCCCGGCCGCTCGGCGGACTGGCTCGGCGCGACCATCGGAGTGGGCAGGCCCCGCCGGCAGTTCAGGAATCGCTGCCGCAGGACGGTAGCCACAGCCGCGCAGTGTGCCTCGACAACGCCCTTCCGGACGTCTCCTCGCGCATTCGTCGTCATGAAATGGCCCTCCCCTCTGGTCGGCTTCCTGATGCCTTCAGGCATCACTTGGTCTGTAAGACCTCATTCCACTTACTCCCGCTCTCCCACTTGGCCTAATCACGGCCTAGTGTTGGCCTTATCTTGAGACAATGATGGGACAGGTAATGCCCCCTCTGCTACGGTCCTGACCCAGGAGGCGGTTGTGCCCGATCCGATCTGCCTGAGACTGACGGTCTTAGGTTGAGACAAGGACGGGACAACACATGCGGACACGAGGGATGGACCTGGATGCGGTCATTGCTGGAATGGAGCCGCCGACAGCGCCTCCCAGGGAGAAGCGACACTCCCCTGTCTACGAGGCTCTGTGGGAGCACCGCGCCCATCTGGCGCCACACCTCGATTTTCCACGCCAACCAAACTGGCCGGAGATCGCCGCCAAGCTTGCCGCCAGAGGACTGACCAACAGCCTCGGCGCGGCGCCTACCCCTGAGGTCGTTCGCAAGACCTGGTGGAAGGTGGGCAGAGACCAAGAAAGGCTGGCTCAGGGGGTGAAACGCACCCGCCGCAGTCCAGCCGCCAAAGAATCTGCGGATGTGCCCCCTCCCCCGGCGTCGAAGCCGGTTCGAGCGGCCCTCCCCGCAGCTCCCCCGGCAGACGGAGGCGATGATGGCTTCCGATTTGCCGGCGGCCCGAAACGTTGGAAGGACCCCGACCGAACATGACCGAGACGACAAAGAAGGCCGCCAGTGCCGGTGCGGGCAGCCCGGCGCTCACCCTCCCGGAGGGCAAGCCGCTGCTCTCCCTTGCCCAGATGTTTGGGGAGGAGATGGATGCGGAGGAGGCGCCCGCGCGGGTGGCCATGCCGCCCCTCCTTGCTGCGGTGAAGCGCGCGGCACGATCACTTCCGATCCCGGCCCTGCAGGGCCTCACCCCGTTCCTCGTGCTGCGCGGCCGCGGAGGCAGCGGCAAAACTACCTTCGCGCGCTGGTACGCGAGTGAGCTGTTCGAGCGCGAGGTCGCGCGCTTCGTGCTCGCCGCGATGGACCCGGGCGTTCGGCTGTTGGCCGAGTTCGCCGAAGCCGTAATGCAGCCGCCGTCCACGGACCCGCGCGAGACAGTGGCGTGGCTGCGAACGTTCCTTGAGCAGGTGCGCAAGCACCGTGCGGCAGGCCTGCTGGACACTGGCGGGGGCGACACCTCGTATTCCAGCCTGATCCGCTCCTGGCCCACGATCGTCAGGGACCTCGAGGAGAGCGGCATCGGCCTGGGAGCGATCTATTTCCTCAGTCCCTCCCCCGACGATCCCTCCATGATCGGCGCTGATGCCGATGCCGGGTTCGCCCCGCGTGCCACGGCCCTGGTGTGCAACCTCGCCCTCGCCGACAGCCCCCGTGCTTACGACACGGTCCGTGCGCACGCCGACTACAAGGCTGCGCTCGCGCGAGGGGCGGTGGAGATCATCCTCCCTGCGCTGGAGCCTCGCGCGCTGGCGAACCGCATCGAAGCTCGTCGATTCCATTTTTTCCAGGCGCGCGACGGTATCGTGCCCGAGGGGTCGCGCCATGCCCCGATTGCGGCCGGCATGGAGCGGACGCTGGTCCGCGAGTGGCTGGAAGCAATGGACGTGGAAATGCGTCCCATCGCCGAGGCGGGGTGGCTGCCCTGGAGCACCGCTGGGAGTGCCCAGGGGTGAGCCCCCGGCCTTGGGGCCAGCGGCTCCGTCGAGCCGTCTGGATGGCCCTGGCTGTGGTTGGCGCCTTCGTAGCGGCACTGGTAGCCACGGGCCTCTGCGCGTTCTGCCTGGCCCTGGCCTTCGGACCGGATGATCCCCGCCCAGAGTGGTGGGGCGGGGTCGCCTTCTACGTGGTGTTTTTTGGCCTGGTCGGCTGGGGCGTCGTCCGCAACGGGCAGCGTGCCCGGCAGGCGGGAGGGGCGGTATGAGATCTGATCCGCCGTTCGACCCGGAGACGGGAGAGATCCTGGATGCGCCGCCCGTCGTGGAGGCCCAGGGCACAAGACCGGTCCAGCCTCCCGCTCCGAGCCTCCCTCCGACCATCGAGGCCGCCCCCCTCAAACCCGGAGCCGAGGCGCCAGAGGACGCCGCCGCGCCGGACGCCAGTGCGGGCGAAGCGGGACCGGCCAGCAAGCAACCGGCGGAAAAGGCGGGGAAGGCCCGCGTGCCCCGCGCCCGGCCGCCGGCGAATGCCGACGAGCTGGGGGAGGCAGTGAAGGAGGCGCAGGCCCAGCTCGCTGAGGCAGGCAGCACGGGAGCGTTCGCCCGCGACCCCTACCGGCTCGCACTCGCCGGCCTGTCCGCGACAATCGGTGTTCTCCCCCGGTTCGCGCGGCGCGTGGAAGGCTCGTTCAGCGGGGTGGTTGGAGAGCTAACAGAACTGGTTCGCGCGATGCGCCACCCCCTAACGGAGGCGGAGCGCGCGATCCTCACACGGGAGGTCGTGTCGACCATCGACCGGGCCGCCAAGGAGAGCCTCGGCAGCGCTTCGCTAGCTCTGCCGAGGGCCATTGATCGGCGCAGCCTGGCGCTGGTGGCGGCAACGCTATCGGTGTCCCTCGCAGTTGTCGGCGGGAGCGCCTTCTTCGCCGGCCGCTGGTCTGCGACGGGGGAAGCTCGGGCGTGGGTAGCCTCTCAGCGGGCCGACATCTCTCTCGGCGCCGAAACGCTGGCCAGTCTGCCGGTCGCGGAGGCGCAGGCTTGGTCACAGCTCATCAAGGCCAACCCGGCGATCCGCGAGGCCCTGAGCAAGGCCCGAGATCGCGGTAGCGACCCCGCAGGCCGCCCTTACGGGGCCGTGCCACTCTGGCTCGCACTGGCGCGAACCCCGCCCATCGGCCGATAGGAGCCCGGCTCACGAGAGCCGGGCGCTTGCCATCAAACTCAGTCTCTAGATTACAGGTACCTTCTAGATAGATGTCTTCTATAATCTATCTAGAGGCAAGTCTTTCGACGATCTGATCCAGTGTTTCTCCTGGCTTGGCCAGAGCTAGCAGCCGGCGCCGCGCTGCGACGGCCTCCTCCAGAATCTCGACAATCAGCAGATTGGAAGCGGCCGCATCAGCTCTGAGGTCGACGGCGAACCGCTCCGTGACACGCGTGCCCAACTGCACCGTCCGACCCGACTTGCGTAGCGTGCGGCCGTCCACGATGACCCGAGGTTCTGCCGCGGGCGGCGCTTCCACGGGAGGTGACGACTGGCTGGGCGGCGCCGAATCCACCGTGGGCTGCGCGGCGGCCGGCTGCTCAGTTTGGCGCGGAGCCCCCTCCCCCGCCAACTCCGGCATGCCCTCCCTGGGAGGAGCGCCGAGCCCTCGGCGCGTAAGGCCCCTCAGTTTTGCCGCATCAACAGCCATCAGACCGCCTCCCCACCTTCCGCCGCTGTCATCGCGGCGTCGATCACCGATTGGATCACTCCTTCCGCCGCCTTCCGCAGGGACTCGTACCTGACTTCCGTGATGGCGAGCCCCCCGTTACGCGCGGCTCGGAAAGCTGGGCGCTCGGGAACATATCCCGCAGCAACTAGATAGCCAGCATCTTCTAGATAGCTTCTAGCTGCGTCTGCCTCAGCGTCTGTCCCGATGCGGGACAAAGCAAAAAGGAGGCGCCCAGCCGGCACTCCCTTTTCGACCAATCCGTTGGCGACGCGCACAGCTGGCCGGAGATCATCTAGGCCGGCTCCCGTTGGCAGAACCACTAGATTGGCGGCTCGGGCGATGGCCAACGTTTCCACGTCCGCTCTGGCCGGTCCGTCCAACACCAGCAGATCGAGGTCGGGGACTTTGTCCGCGTCGGTAATAGCGGCAGCGGCGCTGCGGTAGACCTGCGTCCCAACAGATGGCTCGAGGCCGGCGGCTTCACGATCGGCGTGCCAGTCGGCGGTGGACCGCTGGGAAGCGTCCAGGTCCCCGATCCGGACTGAGAGGCCAGCCCGCGCTGCTTCAACGGCCAAGGCGCGAGAGAGAGTGGATTTGCTGACCCCTCCCTTCTGGCTCACGAGCGCGATGATGGCTGGCACAGGCGAGCTCCGATCCGAAAGATAGACAGCATATAGATGACCAAAAGATAGATGTAAACTAGCATCTAGATATATTCTGCGGTGAAAATCTCCGCAGCTGCTTGAGCATCAATGCGCTAAGTTGAAGTTGCGGCGGAGGGGTAGGGGGAGGACTACTACCTCCTGTGCTCCATCAAAGAGGTTTGTCGCTATGCCAGACGAACAGTCCCGAACACTCCGTCAGGAAGACTCCCCCTTACGGCGCTTGGTTGTGGAGAAGTGGGACATTCCGGAGCGCGGTGGCCCAATGAGGCCAGTGATGCCCCGTGGTTGGGTTGAAGCGAGTGATGGATTGTGGCTTTCGCCCGACGGCGAGATGGTGCAGCCCATAACTCCCATGGAAGCTCCGTGAGGATCGCCAAGCTGAAACCGCTCAATGGCCTCACCATCCTCCGGGCAGAGCGGATCGTAGCGGCCTCCCAGGTCCTTCGCGTTACCAGCTGGATGTCTGCACTGGGATTCGTCATCAGCCTGATCGTGTCGCCTGTGGATCGCGGGTATGCCGCCGCGGTTCTGGTGTTTTGGTTGGTCTCAGGCGGGCTGAGCGTCCTGATACCGGCCATCTTTGCTTCGTCAAAGTCTCCGCTTGGTCGAGCTGTCAAAGTCGAACTGAGGCGAGTGCGCGCCTAGGTCACTTCCACAAAAGTCACGCCATAGCGGCAGGATGGCGAGTTCGCTGGCGGCGCTTGCCTCACAGCCAAAGGGCTACTGGAGCGGGCCGGTAGTGAAGCCTTCCGCTAAACTTGGCGAAGTGTATCGAGCCTGTTGTTTCATGCTAAACCGAACCGGTTCTACGGAGCTGTTTGATGGTCTTGGGATGGATCGCAGAGAAAGTCTCAACTGCGGTGAAGGTCCGGCAGGTCAGTAAGGACCCATTGGTCATACTCGGCCGACACGTGATTGACGCCACCTGGTCTAAGGCAGACCTGCAGTCGTTCAGCCCGGTAACCATCGAAACGCATCGCAACGGCATGATGGGGCGAGTGCTTCAGATGGCCGCTGCACCTGATCGTCGGATGGCGAACAGGGAGGCTCTCGTTGAAGCTGTGTTGGGAATGGCACGCTTTCAGGTGCTAGTGCTGCCACCTCCTCCCGAAGAAGACCCATCAGGTCTGCGAGGGCAACCTGGGATCACTGGCCAGCTGAAGGCCCGCGTTGCTGAGATTGCGCCACTCGACAAAGAACTTCGAGAACTCTTCCATGCAGTCGGGTCATTCGAAGAGCTTGCGCCTACCGATATCTGGGACGGCATACTTCTAAGATACCGCATTATGTGGGCCTGGGCTGATCTTCATCACAGCCTACGGCAAGCCCTCGACGACACTAATCCGGCAGCAGGCCGGGACTGGTACCGCCCCTTCGTCGCCGCGCAGTGCGCTGTCGAGGAAGAGCGCTTTCGGATGATGCTTGGGATGCCTTCGGCTTTCGGAGGAAGCGACCACGACATCACATCACTAGCCTATGGCACCTTCTACCTACGCGTACTCGATGGTTCGCGTTATCCCGACCTGGCCTGGGACGAATCCGTTGGGAGCGTTTTGCGGAAGGGTTCAGACTGAGATGTCTATGACGGATGAGCGCCAAGTGCCCCCCGATCTCGGCGCCAACAAAGCTTTGACCATCGGCCAAGCCTTCGCCGGGATGAGTGTGGCGGCGGCAATCGCTGCCTTGGTCTACTGGCTTTGGTACGAAGACATGGCGAATTGGGGAGCCGTCGTTTTCTGGACCATCGCAGCCGCGGCCGTTGTAGGTCCCTGGCTGAATACCAGCCAAGCGTACATGGATTGGGCCGCTTCGGAGCGGCGCAAAACGAGTGCGGCAAAACTCGAGAAGAAGGCTGCCGCTAGTGAGGAGAAGAGGCGCCTCGCCGATGTCGACGCTCATGTAAAGCGCGTACGGGAGTTGGTGCTGAACAAACTTCCTGAACTGAGGCGCGCGCGGTCGGCGGCTGTCGGAAAGTGGGGCGAGTTGGACTTGGCGAAGTGGGAGGCAGAAAAGTCCGATTTTTCACGGGCCATTCTCATGCCAGCTCTGGGGGCAGCCTACTTTCGTATTGTCGAACGAGTGCCCGTGTTGATCGATGAAGCGATGGCGACCCCTGAGTTTGGGGATCCGCTCACCATGACTGGCATTGACTACGAAGAGTTCTGCGCTGCCGCTCTCCGGGACGCTGGTTGGCTGGTGACCGGGACCAAGGTCACTGGTGATCAGGGGGTCGATCTGGTCGCCACGCTGGGAGCTTGGCGTGTGGCCATACAGTGCAAGAGGTACTCGGGCTCTGTTCCAAACTCGGCAGTTCAGGAGGTAGAGGCTGGGGCAGCCTTCTATGGAGCGAACGCAAAGGTTGTTGTCAGTACTGGTGCATACACCGCAGCTGCTCGCTCGCTCGCCAGTGCAACGGGAACACTGTTGCTGAATTACGAGCAGTTGCCCACGCTGGAGATGCTGCTGGTTGAAGCGAAGGGTGCTCCATGAGAGGTGTCGTGTAGTTCTGCTGCCCCAGCGTTTTCCCTTCGCGCACCACGGTCCGGGTGCTGACCTGAACCGTACCAACGCCCGGTGGGGCGCTTGTCCCCACACGAGCGGGGCTCATCCTCGTGGCGGGAGCGTGAGCATTACGACACAGACGCCGACGGTCTAGCACCACACTCTGAGCATCGGAGGCGAGAAATCACCTGGTAGAGGTATGTGCCGGCCGGGATGCCTTGCTGGATCAGCGCCTCAACAGGAATGAACACGGTTCGGCCGCAGCCGCAAACAGCCCGGATTGAGTGACGTCGGCGGTACCAGAGCGGGTCAACCGGCTTTGGCCTGCCGTAATTTGCCGCCATGCGTGGCTCCCCCGGCCCGCTTCGTAGAACAAAAGCCGAACGATTCGCCACGTGTGGAGCAATTGTAGAGCGGAGATGCCCATTGGCCATGGGGTGAAACAATGCTTGTCCGCTCGGGCCGGACTAGCTAAATTACGCATTCTACAGAGATTACGGAGGATACCACTGCCATGGTCACTGTAACAGGTGAGCGCCTGCAGCGGGCTAGTGGTGAGGTGCGTGCCGAAGCCCGCCGGGCGCCGGTCGAGATTACCTATCACGGCCGGGCCGAACTGGTGATGATGTCCGTCGAGGACTACGCCCTGCTGCGTACCAATCGACGGCTGTCCCTTCAGCGGCAGGACATGCCTATGGCCAAGATCGAGCGAATCGCGGCCAACAAGATGTCGGCCGAGCATGCGGATCTCGATGCTCTGATGGACGACTAGCCTTTGCCGCTGCCAAAACTCGAACTGGGTCTGGTCGTGCAGTATGGCTTCGTTTGGGCTGGGGCTAACCGGCGGCCTCCGCCGGATGCCGACAAATCCCGGCCGTGCCTAGTCGTCGACGTGCAAGAGGTGGCCGAGCCATCGCCCGCAAACCGCGTCGTGCAGCGCGTGACCTATCTGCCGATCTCACACGTGGCGCCCGGCGCCGGCGAGACGGCTATCGCGATCCCGCCACGCGTCGCCCAGCATTTAGGCCTGACGTACCAGACGTCCTATCTCTACACCTCATACGCGGTTGAGGATGACTGGCCGTTTGATCTGGAGACGGTGCCTGGAGGAGCCGCCGGAACGTTCGACTACGGGCTGGTGCCCCCCAAGCTGTTCGCGGCCGTCGCCAAGGATTTTGCCGACTATCTGGACGCACACCCGCGCACCATCCACCGGCGCTCCGGCTAAACCTAGGGCATGTTGCGGACTGTGCTTTCCGAGCATGCCAATTCAAATGGCTTGGTATCGTTTCGTTACTTGCTCAGAGCGCTGAAATCTACAATAAAAGGGGTGTTGACGCCGAATAGGCGTTTTCAACACTCACCCTCTGCGGGTGCGGATTTTAACGTTTTGGCGCTTGATTAAGCGGCACGACATGGAACCCAGTCTCTACAGAGGCTGGGTTTTTTGTGTTCAGACGTTCGGGGTGAAGCATCGATGCTGGCTGAGTGGCAGGATAGGCTGGTGCGGCTGGCGGGTTGATCCGGCAGCCCCGGGAGAGCTCGCTCCAGGCGCCCACAGCGCGTTCAAGCGCGAAGCAAGGTACCGAACCATGAGAACAGTACTCGCTGGTTTGCTGCTTGCCAGTGGCGTTGCTGTTGCAGCAGCAACACCCAATGCCGCCCCAATCTTTCAGATCTGCGTTCAGCGTGTTCGGACGCCCGTCGGAGAGATCGACTTTCGCGACGCTTTCGCTCGTGGTCCTATCCGCATACCTGCAGGCGTCGTCTTCGATTGGACCGGCCATGTCTTCGGTTCAGCCGCGGATCCGCGCGATTTAAGCCATAGCACCCCTGGCGGCCTCGGATGGACTGGCGTGGACGAGGCTGAGAACCAGCGTCGATCCAGGGTCCTTTCAAGTGACATGCGACGGAGCCAACGGCCCAGTTCTGCCCTCGTCACGCTAGGTGAGGTGCGACTCACGAGGACAGCACCGTGCGCTGACGTGCCTGTTGCCGCTGCCCGATCGGATGAGTGGGGCTGGAAAGAGGCGCCGGTTTTTGGCGCCTCGGACATCTTCTACAATGCTTATGGCGTAATCAGGGGCAGGGCATTGTCACGTTGTTTGGGGACCGAGCAAGTTTGACCGCGAGGCGGAGTTTGCGTGACCTT
>NZ_JBHLVZ010000095.1:0-7555 GCF_042433125.1 Muricoccus vinaceus
TGGCCACCCAAGCCCTACACACCGGACCGTGCCGGATTTTCCACCACCTCCGCGGACGCTACCCCCGTTCGTCCCGGCTGTTCTTCGCCACTTCCGGGAGGCGTCGCCCGGCGTGCAGGTGGAACTCGACGAGGCGGGCACGGCGGAACTCGTGGAGGCGGTGCTGCTCGGCCGCCTGGACGCTGCCTTCGTGCGCTCGGCGATTGGAGCAGTCACCGGAATGCGGGTGGAGGCGTTGCTGGAAGAGCCGATGGTCGCCGCCCTTCCGGAAGGTCACCGCTTGGCTGTGGGTGAAGAAGTCCCAATCCCGTTCACAGCACTCGCGGCCGAGCCGTTCGTCCTTTACCGGCGCCGCTCCGGGCCTGGGCTGTACGATGCGATCTTAGCGGGCTGTCATGAAGCGGGCTTCGTGCCCATGATCGTCCAGGAGGCACCGCGGCTGCCTGCGACGCTGAGCCTCGTCGCGGCAGGGCTCGGCATCTCCATCGTGCCGTCCTCAATGCAGTATCTCAGGGTGGCGGGAATCGTGTTCCGGGACCTCGGTCCACCTTGCCTGTCAGCACCAATCCACCTGATCCTGCGCCGTGTCGGGCCGACCGCCACTGCAACGCGGTTCACTGCAGCTGCGAAGTCCCTGGCTTTTGTGCAGGGTGTCGGTCCCAAACACAACGGGGAGGAAGTCGAGGCATCCAGACGTGTGGTGCGCCGCAGACGAGGCGGCACTTGACCGGCGTGAATGAGCTAGCTCGATGAGCTGAGCACGAGCGAGCAACGTCCAATTTCCGAAGATCGGCGCGGGCTCCTATATGGTGGCTGTGGGCGCAAAGCCGCCGATTGCAGCTGCTGGCCAACAATGTCCGCTCGTTCACCAAACTCCGCCATAGCAACGGATTGTGGCAAACACCCCTGCCCTGCTCTCCGGGCACGACGTTCAGATGTTATCGTGCCCAGGTGCCTACTGGAGCCTGCTAGAAGGATGGATTTTGCCCGATTTTACGGGGTTTCCGGCAGCCTTCGCAGGCCAAACCCGGGCTAGCTCCCTGCCCTGTCGAGTCTGGTGCTCACCCGCTCGAGACGTTTGGGACCTCTGGCCGCAACGGCCAGAACAACGGTGCTCCCATCGAGCGTTGCGGCCAAGGCGGCGACAAAGTCGGGGCCGCCCATCGCAGCGCGCGCGAGACGATCCAGGGGGAACGTCGCACGCGCAGCTCGTTCACGGGGGCGATGCTGGCGGTGCTCAGGGCGTGCGGAGTGCCACCGTCGGACAGCACTGGGCCCTCAATTCCCTCCGCCCTCAGCCGAGCCAGGGCTTGGGTCAGGAAGGTCGCGGTGACGGCGGTGGCGGATTAGGTCATGAGCCCATCGCAGCACAGGCTGGGCTGCGCCACGACGGCAAGGGCCAGCTCCGCGGCGGCCTCTACACTCGTCACGCCAGTTCGCCGAGCACCGCTGTCGAATTCCACGACCATGTTGATGCTGTGGCTGTGCCGCGGGCACGGGCTGCGATGGATACGGCTTACGCGCTATCCACCGCCACGCACATCCGCACCCGGGCCGCAAGCGCCGCCAGCCGCTGGCCTTCGAATCCCCAGTCAGTGGGTAGCTGATGAAGGGTCGTCCAGCCCGCCATCGGTCATCCCCTCGGCCTCTTCCAGTTTCTGCCAGGTAATACCGCGTGCACTCAGCTCCATTACCGCCGCGCCAGTACGGGCAGGCTGAGCGTCTTGATGCTTGGTCCAGCGTTAAGCCGTGCTCGTCTGCCTAATTCTACAGTTGAGTTTTCATGCGAGCCTCGCGCTGGCTGCGGCGCCAGTGACATGTTCTGGCGATCGCCTGATGTAGGCGTCGCCAGAGGGACCATTCGAAGAGGCGGTCCAGCACGAGGCCAGCGGCGCGTCGGAGGCCGCTGATGAGATGGCGGATCTCGCCGGTGCTGAAGTCGACCGGAGATGGGGTTTGCTGGTCCCCCTTTTTTGCCGCGGGGCGGCGTTGAGCTTCACCCGCATACCCGCGAGAAAGGCCAGAGCAAGCATGGCCAGCGTGATGTGCCGGTACCATCCATGCCACGAGCGGATCTCGTAGTCGGCCAGGCCGACCTCCTGCTTGGCAACCTCGAAGCATTCCTCAATGGCCCAGCGCCGGCCCGCAACACGCGCAAGGGTGGCCAGGCTGGTCCCATCGGGGCCGAAGACGACGTAGTAGGCGAGATCCTTCGGATCCTTGCGGCTGCGCCGGACCAGCAGCCAGTGGTCCCAGGGGGGCTGCTGGAGCCGGGTCAGCCGCAGGCGCGCCCAGTCATAGACCCGCTCGCCCTTGCTGCCTGCTCCGGCCGACAAACGTCGCCAGGCCTGGGCCGGCAGCCGATTGGCCAGGCGCGAAGCGGCGTGCTGGCCGAGATGCCCGTCCAGCACTGCCCAGAGCTTCTCGTTGCTGCGGATCGCCAGCACAAAGGGCTGCTCGCGCTGTTCAAGGGCAATCCGCAGCCGGCGGTCCGAGCCGTAAACCTCGTCACCCAGCACCCAGGCACAGGGTAGGCCGGCATCAAGCGCTCGCTCGATCATGCGGCCGGCCAGCGCCGGCTTGGTGGCGAACGCCACTTCCTCGGGGACGGCGGCCTCGGCGCGCCTGTCGCTGTTCTCGCACCACTCCTTCCTGGGCAGGTAGAGCTCGCGGTCGATCAGGGCGTGCCCCTTGCTGCTAGCATAGGCCAGGAAGACCCCGACCTGCGCGTTCTCGATCCTCCCCGCCGTGCCGCTGTATTGCCGCGCCACACCGACCGAGTGCTCGCCCTTCTTGAGGAAGCCGGTTTCATCGACGATCAGCACGCCATCATTGGCTCCGAGATGCTCCAGCACGTACGCGCGGCACAGATCCCGGGCCGCCTCCTGGTCCCACAGAACGTGGCTGAGCACGCGCTGCGTCCGCCACGGACGGGTATCGCCGATCTGCTCGGCCAACTGCCAGCCGTTCTTGCGCTTGGCCGCGCTCAGCAGGCCCTCAAGGTACAGGCCTGCCTGCCGCCGCGGCTCGGCCCGGACGAACAACTCCCCCAGTCTCGCCTGCAGCGCTCCTAACTTCTCGCGCCAACTCAGAATGTCCCGAGGATCCGACCCCATGGCCTGCCTCCACAAACCGACATGCCGACACGCCGCACATGGGGAAGCCTCAAAGCAAGCTCAACTGTAGAACTAAGGCTGCATGTACGCCATGTTGCGCTCGACAATCCCGAGGTTCAGCACAAGCACCGGCGTTCTAGGAGGCGATGCCCATGGCTTGGGTCACTCCTACATGCAAAGGAGCTGCGAAGGCTGTTGCAGCAGTGCGAGAGCTCTAGCCAAGGCAAGTTATTGTTTTCGTGCCAATGTTGCAGCTCAAGGGCTGGTTTTGAGGCCGCCTACGTCATTACGCGAGTAGGCGGGCGATCTCGCGTGCACGTTGCCGCATCTCGACAAGCTTTCGCAGCAGTTCACGACGTTGCTCTCTGAGGCGTCGTTGCTCAGCTATCAAAGCCTTCAAGTCGACCATAGCAGACTGCGCATGCGATCGCTCACGTCGGAAGGCAAGCACGGCGGCGCGAGTCGTATGGGGTGCCACTAGGCCGCGTCTGCGAGCTTCTTCAAGCTCGTCCTTAGCAAGCAGCGCCAATTGGTACGCTGCGCTATATGAACCGGGCAGGTCGGATGCGGTGAAGCGGCCGCTATCAACCGCCTCAGCGACTCGGCGGAACTGGCTTGCAACCGGGTCGGAGAACGGGAAGAGTTTTTCGAAACCTGCCTTCAGGCGGGCGCGTTCTTCCCGTCCATGCAGGCGTTCGTCGAGAGCGTTCAGAGCACGGCCGATCTCAACGGTAGCTTGACCAGCTCTGCCCCAAGCTTGTCCGACGGCTCGGCGCGCCTCCAAGACTGCGCCGACGAGGTCGTGATCGGCAGCAACACGGGTGCCAGCGAAGACCTCCTTTATTGCGTCTAGTACCTCGCCCGGGACCACCATCAATTTTTCGAGCTGGGCTGGGCGGGAGTCAGCCACAGTGTCGGTCACAGCGTCTAAGTCGAGCTTGTCCAGGGCCTTGCGAGAGACACCACGTCCAGTCTTGGTCACAGTCCGACTTCCCGCGCCACATACGACCAGAGGCTTTCGAAAGTTTCGCCGCTGCTAGGTCGGGCGAGGTCCATAACTCCGAGGCCCTTGCCGGCAGCAAGCGGTATTTCTTCCAGTTGAGGGATCTCCACTGGGCAGACTGGGCCCACAGACAACAGCTTCGCCCTAATTGCGCCGAATGACTTGGCTCGCCGGTTGGAGCGGTTTAGCACGAAGACTGCTCTGGCTCTTGCTTCCATCAGTCTCACCATCCAGGGGCCCACGCTGTCGACATCGTCTTGTGTCTGCTGGCATGGCACGAGTATGAGATCGGCTTCTTTCGACAGGCTAACCAGCGCCGCGAGATTCAGTTCTATGGAGGGCGGAGTGTCGACAACAACCACCTCTACTTCGCTTTTGCGCACTGCTTTGAGGGTTCCCCGCCAATCATCGAGTGATGACGCAGACACCGGTATTGCTGAAAGTTCGGGGATACTGGACCTGGCTCGCTCACGGCGCTGCGTCCAGGTAGCTAAGGTAGCCTGCTGGTCGAAGTCGACACCTGTCACTGAATGACCTGCTCTGGCAGCGAGGACCAGTATATTTCGAGCGAGACTGGACTTTCCAACCCCACCCTTCGGCGAGGAGAGCATTATGGTGCATTGGGCGACCACGCTATAAACTCCGGCGCTGCCCACGAGCTGGGCGGAATGTGCTGCAAGCTTTTACACGGTAAAAGCGTTTTGCGAAGATTTCTGTCCCGACCTCTACAGACGAACTCCCTTGGAGCGACGAAGGTACAGCGCCAGAAACACCAAATCTAGAGGGTGTTACGGATCGGCAGCCGGTTTTGTGCTTCACGCCGACGCTCGCTTCTGACCGCTGGCGGGTGATCGACTGCAGTGTCATTCTTGGCGCATGACGCCTGCGGCGATGAGCGATTGAGCCAGGAAGATCCGCGGACTTCCGAGTTTTGATGTCCAGAAATTATGGCTTGCCTTCTACCTGTGCTCTGCCCCCACAGAGCTCAGCCTGCTCGCCTGCCGCTTATTGGCCTTGGGGACGGTGAACTTGGACGATGAGAGCGGCGGCATTCTCTACCCGAAGCTCCCTGTCGGCAATGATCCTTCCGCAATTGTCGCGTGCGTCGAGCAGGTTCTCGGGTATGCCGCCGTCAGCGGGGTGCATGTTCTCTCTGTCGATCTCGACACGGCGTCGGAAGTTGGCTCCTCGTCTTTCATCGAAATCGCTCGCTTCAAGCCGGATGGATCTTGACCATGCGAGCCTACGTCGTGCCGATAGTCAGATCGGCGGCCTGCTTGAGCAGTAGGATGGTGAAGGCGACGAAGTGCAATCCTGCCAAGGTCTGGGGCAGTCGCTCGTAATCGCGGGCGAGGTGGCGGAAGCGGGTGACACAGCCGAAGGAGCGCTCGACCACTCACCTTCTGGGCAGGAGCACGAAGCCGCGCTTGGCTTCGGGAGGTTTGACTACCTCCAGGGTGATGCCATGGGTGGCCGCGGCGCGGGCGGGCCGCTCACCGGTGTAGCCCTGGTCGACATAGGCCAGGTCCACGCTCTCGCCGGTCGCGTCCTGGACGGCCTCGGCCAGGGTGGAGACGGCCGAGCGGTCATCCGGGTTGGCGGGGGTGACGTGCAGCGCGAGCAGGTGGCCGAGCGTGTCAACGGCCAAGTGCAGCTTGGAGCCCTTGGTCCGCTTGTCTCCGTCCCAAGCCGCCCGGCCACCGCTTTCTGGTGTGGAGCGCAGGGTCCAACTGTCCAGCACGGCCGCGGACAGCTCTTCTGTGCGGCCCTGGACCAGGCGAAGCACCGCCCGTGGTCCTGACCCCTGAAACTGGTCCGGCGCGGGTGCAAGTTTTTCGGGCACTGTAAGCCCCCGAGGAGAGGGGCGGTGCCATGAAGCAGAAACGGTACACAGATGAACAAATCGCCTTTGCCCTGAGGCAGGCGGAGAGCGGTACGGCGGTGGCCGAGATCTGCCGCAAGCTCGGGATCTCGGAGCCGACATGGCGTAACTGAGGGCAGGCGCACTCCCGGACTTGGGGCCAGAATGGGCCGCCAGCTCGGCAAACAGGAGGAGTGCGAGATGACCTGCTACGTTGGCCTCGACGTCTCCATGGAGGAGACCGCCTTTTGTGTTCGTGGCCCCGAGGGCCGCATTCTCGGCCAGGGCAAGACAGCGACGGATCCGGAGGCGATCGCCGGCGCCCTGGCACGCTTTGGCAGGCCCGAGCGGGTGGTGCTGGAGACAGGGCGGATGGCGAACTGGCTGCACCGGCAGCTGGTCGCCCGTGACCTGCCGGCGGTCTGTGTGGACGCCCGCCAGGCGCATGCGGTGCTCAGCCAGATGCCAAACAAGACGGACGCCAATGATGCGGCGATGCTGGCCGAGCTGGCGCGGACCGGGTTCTACCGGGTGGTGCGGGCCAAGAGCGAGGTGGCCCAGGCCATGCGGGCGCTGCTCAAGGCTCGCAACCTCGTCCTGGGCCAGAGGATGGACCTCGACAACACCATCCGCGGCCTGCTGACCAGCATGGGGGTGCGACTGCCCAAGGGGCCGCGGCGCTGGTCCGACCGCGTGGAACTTGCGTTCGAGGCCAACGAGGCGCTTGCGCTCGCCCTGCGGCCGCTGCTGCGCCTGCGTCAGGACCTGGCTCGCTCCCTGCTTGAGCTGACCCGCAGGCTCCTGGCCGAGGCGAAGGGATCAGGCCTGTGCCGCCGGCTCATGACGGTGCCAGGGGTCGGCGCCATCACCGCTTACGCCTTTGTCGCCACCGTGGATGATCCGACCCGCTTTGCTCATTCAAGATCGGTGGGCGCTTATGTCGGCCTGACATCCAGACGCTACCAGTCGGGTGAGATCGATTACTCGGGCCGCATCACCCGCCGGGGCGACGGGCTGCTCAGGACGCTGTTGTTCGAGGCGGCGTCCAGCCTGATCACACGAGCAGGCGGGGGTGGCGCGCTGCGGGAATGGGCGCTGCGGCTGCGAGCAAAGGTTGGGCACAAGAAGGCCAGTGTCGCGCTCGCCAGGAAGCTCGGCGTCATCCTCCACCGCCTTTGGGTGGACGGCACCGAGTTCCGGGCGGCCTAAAGGGGAGCGGTACGACGCGGCCAGGGAGGGAGAGATGACAAGCAGGCGCTGAGTGGTTTTCGAGTTCTCGTCCTGGTCCGGACGAGAGGCGACGGTCGAGCCGAGGTAAAACGTGCGGCGCCTTGTGCGACCGCGTAGCCCACAAGCTGGGAGGCCGGAGCCCTGGACGCCATCATGAAGCGCCTCTCACCCCTGTGGCACGGCGACTTCGAAGAGAACCTTGTCCCGGACCATGAGGAGACCCAGGATCAGCAAGCGCCCGCCCTCAGTTAGAGAACCTTCTACCGGTGGAAGAAGCAGTTTGCCGGGATGGGGACGGCCGAGATCCGGCGGCTGAAGCAGCTCGAAGAGGAGAATGCCAAGCTC
>NZ_JBHLVZ010000096.1:0-2563 GCF_042433125.1 Muricoccus vinaceus
TGGCCACCCAAGCCCTACACACCGGACCGTGCCGGATTTTCCACCACCTCCGCGGACGCTACCGTCTGAGTTGACCTTTTCCGTGATGCGAAGAAGCTCCTCGGCATAGCCGAGCAGGTTGCAGATGTCCTCGCGCTTGTCGTTCAAGAAGTCAGCCCCTCTGCTGCACCGTGCACGGGCAGCGGGCCAGCGCAGGCTGAATAGCAGAAAACCCCGGTATTCAATAGCAAGCGCCACCAGAATGCATGCGGAGGGAGGGGTAGACTGGCTTGCCAATGAGGGGTGCTGAATGTCCAAGAAAGCCGTCACCGCGCTGGGTGTTAAGGGTCTTGAACTCGCCACAAAGCAGGAGGGGCTGCTACGCCGCGCCGCGCCGCGCCGAGGCGCTGGCCGGTGACATCGCCGCGCCCGAGTTCGCCGTCTTCATCCTCGACCCAGCGCAGGTCGGGAGTGCCCCTCCGGTGCCTGCCAAGAGGCGCCGGAAGAGCGTGTCCAGGCTCGACGGCCTCTATGCCAAGGGCAAGTTCCAGCGGGACGCGCTGGAAGCCATCCGCGCCGCCGCCGGGCCGGTCAACGCGCACAGCATCGACCGGGACCTTGCGACGCGGAAGGGCCTGAGATCCATGCGTGAGCCCAGACGGAGCCCCGAGTCGCTGGCTTGAGACCGCCGCGAAGGGGCATCGGCGGCAGCATCCACCCGGCGATAAGTAATTTTTTCGCAAGCTTTACGTTCCTATGATCCTTCAGGTGCAGAAGTCGACGATTGAGGCTTGTCGAATGGGCCTTGCCGGAGTGGAGAACCTTGGTTCTAGTTCGCGTTTAAGGATGCAGAGGAACCATCCGAAAGTTTCCGGCCGTTTGGGTTTTCGCGACGATCAGTGTCGTGAGTTGAGTTGAAGTTAAGCCAAGAAAATCAGGCCCCACCACAGTGTACGATCGCCATTTAAGGCCGCTTACCAAGTGACGTGCAGGGCTTCGCTTGCCACCTTTCGTGCCTTGGTTTTTCGCATTCGGGGTTCGATGGGCGCCTGCTGATTTCCCGTGCGGACATGATCGATGTGGGCTAGCTGGGCTGCCTCTGCATTGTGGAGGACACCTTGGCGACCATCCCAGAAAGCAAACAGCCCAACGTGCCTAGCGGTAGTGAGAGTTTGCGTGAGCCAGATCACAGACTGCCATGTGCCGCAAATGTTCGTTCAGTACCACTTACAGACATCCCCGAAGGAAAGTGGCTCGAAGGAGTCCGCCGCACGGAGGTCATAGCGTGGCTCGCAGAACAAAAACCGAGAACATGCGCGGCGGTCGCCGAAGCTTGCGAGAGGTTGCAGCTCAAACGCAGCCAAGTGTACGAGCTACTGCGACGCTTCCGTGCCGATCGCCGAACCACGAGCCAACTACCAGCCCACCCGGGATCGCGGAAAGGCGCATGCCGCATCGCTCCGGCGATGGAAGCTGTCATCGATGCTGGCATCAAGCGCTACTATCTGAGCCGCCAAAAGAGGTCGGTCGCCGCTCTGCATCGAGAGATCAAACACGACTGTCAAGCGGCCGATTTGCCTGTTCCTAGTGTGGGAACCGTGAGACGACGTGTGGCCGCTCTGGCGCCATCTGTGGTGATGCGTGCTCGCAACGGAGCGGCAGCAGTTCGCCAGCGTTTTAAGCCACTGCGGGGAAGCCTCGAAACTGAGTATCCTCTCGACGTAGTGCAGATCGACCATACACTGGTTGACGTGGTTGCTGTTGACGACGTCTTTCGCAAGCCTCTTGGCCGTGTGTGGCTGACCGTAGTCCTTGATGTCGATACCCGCGTTGTATGCGGATTCTATATGTCACCAGAGCATCCGTCTACGACAAGCGTAGCGCTTGCGATCACGCACGCTGTGCTGCCTAAGGGTCCGTGGCTGAGCGCGAACGACCTCACGCTACCCTGGCCCGCCGCCGGATTACCCAGGTGCATTCACGTCGACAACGCTCGTGAGTTCCACTCACAAGCAATGATGCGTGCATGCCAGCAGCACGGGATCGCACTTGAATTTCGTCCTGTCGGACGGCCGCACTTTGGCGGACACATAGAGCGGCTGATGGGCACGCTGATGACGCGGATCCACGAGCTGCCAGGTACCACTTTCTCCAACATTCAAGAGCGTGGCGATGCCGATCCGGAGGCGTTGGCAGTGCTTACCTTGAGCGAACTCCAACGAGTGTTTGCTCTCGAGGTGCTCGGACCGTATCACCACGAAGTTCACTCAGGTCTTGGAATGCCGCCGCTTGCCGCCTGGGCCGAGCGGCTAGACCGGCGCTCAAGCCCGCCATTGGTGCCGCAAAACCCGGACGAGTTCCTATACTCTTTTCTGCCCTTCAAGGAGGTCGTCGTTCGCCGCGAAGGTATCCGGCTGCATAGCATTTTCTATTATGACAACGTAATCACACGGTGGATCGGGACGGGCCAAGTGCGGCTGCGGGCGAAGTATGACCCGCGCAACCTTTTCCGAGTGTTCTTGTCCTCCGCCCCACAGTTGAATGAGACGCCCCGCAAGCGGACGGTATCCGCCGATGGGGTGCA
>NZ_JBHLVZ010000097.1:0-3910 GCF_042433125.1 Muricoccus vinaceus
GCCCGTCGCCTGAAGACGCTACGCGGCCTCACGCCCTACGAAGCCATCTGCAAAGCCTGGACGGAGGAGCCGTCCAGGTTCATCCATGACCCGCACCACCAAATCCCGGGACCAAACATCTAGGCGTGGTCGCCGCAGGCGGGATCGGGCTTCAGTCTGCCGAACGCATCAAGGTGCGGCACTGGGACGAGATGGCATTCATCCTCCTCCCCATGGTCGTGACGGTCGCAGTGATCGACTGGGTATGCGGGAAGCTCCGCCCTCGCTTGATCGACGAAGCAGCGAACAGGGTTCGCTAGCGCCCTCGTGGCTACCATCCAGACCCTGGTACCTACGGCAACTGCTTTGTGGGTGGAGAGCGGAGTTGCGGAGCTTGGCGCGCGTTTCAGCGCAGCCAAGCGCCTGCGAACGGCGAGACGGGGTAACAGGTGAACCCTGGGCCCCACGACGGCAGCCCAGCGTCCGCGCGCACGTGCTCGTCGAACGGCAGGCCATACTCGGCGCGCCAAAGGTTGCGCAGGGTTGACCACAAGCCAGTCAGCCCGCCATTTATCTTCAGTCCGATCATTGCTCGCCTCCTAGCTCGCGTCTGTTTTGCAAGCACGCGTTTCGCCGCGGAGGGTTAACAGGGTTTTAACGAAAGCTTAGGGGCTGCTGCTCCCAACGCATCGGCGTCGCTGCATTGACAAGCCTCTCTCACGCGAACTGGTTTACGAGATTGTACGCCGTCAGGGCTCATGAGACAGGCGGGGATGGTTGAGGAAAGGAGGATTTCTGGCTCATCGTAACCACGGAAGAGTGGACATGAGCCACAAATCTGCTGCCCCAAAGACGCCCGCCGAGCGGGCAATGCGCGACATTCGCCGGGCGACCCGCAAGCACTACTCGGCCGAGGACAAGATCCGGATCGTGCTGGAGTCTTTGCGCGGGGAGGAGAGCATCGCTGCCTGTGTCGGCGGAAAGGCATCGCCGGGAGCCTCTACTACACATGGTCTAAGTGACCGTTTGAGAATGGTTGTGTTGGGGTGGCATGGGTGATGCAAGCTCGGGATGTGGACCCGAGAGACGCGCGACCGGATTTCCGGGCTTGCCCGCAAGACAAAGCGCTACCCGTCTGACCTGACAGACGAGGAGTGGCCGTGGATCGAGCCGTTGCCGCCGCCCCCTCCACGCCGCGGGCGCAAGCCCTCGGTCGACTTGCGAGAGGTGCTGAACGCGATCCGTTACCTGGCCGGCAGTGCCGGGGGCTGGCGGATGCTGCCGGTCCATTTCGGCCCGTGGCAGACGGTCTACTGGTGGTTCCGCCGCTTTGTCTGACGCCTGCTGTTCCGCACGATTCACGACATCGCCCTCATGCTGGACCGCGAAGCGGTGGGACGCGAGGCGAGCCCCTCGGGCGGTGTGCTCGACAGCCAGATGGTGAAGGCGCCCTTTGCCAACGCACGCGGCTAGGGCGGCGGCAAGCGGATCATCGGTCGCAAGCGCCACATCGCGGTCGATACGAATGGGCGATTGCTGATGGTCAATCTTACTACAGCCGACGTGTCCGACAGCGCGGGCGCCCAGACGATCCTCGCCGCCATCAGGAACGTATGGCCCGCCCCGTCTGCAAGGGTTTTCACGACTTGGTCTGATCAGTCTACGCCAACGTATCCGGCTTCGGAGACAAGCTCCCAGCCAAGATGGAGATCCGCCCGCTCTGGTCCTCATAAAATTCACGGCGTCGGAGCGCCATTTTTTGACCCAGGGTTCCAGAACGCCGGTCGACTGTCAGGCCATCTCGCTTCCACCAACCGCAGACCTCAACCAGCCGCCCGCACCGGGTGAGCGCGAACAGCTGATCCCTTGGGCTACGACACCGCCGCCGCTCTCATCTCGAACCGCTGCCCGCTGCGCAGCACCGCGCAGATGATCCGCGCCAGCTTGGGCGCGAGCGCCACCACCACGGTGTTCACATGCGCCCGGGCGGCCAGACCTCGCAGCCACCCGCCAAGCGGGGTCTCGCCCTTGGAGAGCGTCGGCAGCGCCGCTCGCGCCCCGTGGATCAGCATCTTGCGCAGGTAGACATTCCCTCGCTTGCTGATCCCCAGCAGCTTTGGCTTACCCCCGGTGGTCATCTGCCTCGGCACCAGCCCCAGCCAGGCGGCAAGGTCGCGTCCTCGCCCGAAGGTCTCTGCTCTGCCGATCGCCGCCACCAGAGCCGTAGCGTTCAGCGGCCCTATGCCCGGGATCGTAGTCAGCAGCCGGGCGGCCTCATCGGTCCGGGCCTCGGCCGCGAACTCCTCATCGAAGGCCTCGATGCGCCGATCCAGCTCGCGCCACTCGGCCTGTTGGTCCTCCACCAGCAGCCGGGTCCGCGGGCTCAGTGGGACGCACTCCTCGGCAAGCAGGGTTTCGAGGTAGACCTCCAGCTTGCGGCGGCCCTGGGGCACGGTGATGCCGCGCTCCAGCAGGATCGCGCGCAGCTGGTTGATCAGCGCCGTCCGCTCGCCCACCAGCCGGTCGCGGGCGCGGTGCAGGCTTTGCATGTCGAGTTGCGCCTCGCTCTTGAGCGCCACAAACCGCATCGTCGGACGGGTCGCCGCCTCGGCGATTGCCTCCGCATCCCGTTCGTCGTTCTTCTGCGCCTTCACATAGGGCCGCACGTACTCGGGCGACATCAGCCGAACCTCGTGCCCTGCCTCGCGCAGCCTACGGCCCAGGTGGTGCGCCCCGCAGCAGGCCTCCATCGCCACCACGCACCCCGGCGACCCTGCGGCCAGCTTGACCACCCCGTCCCGCTGCAGCCGCCGTCGCAGGACCACTCGGCCAGCACCATCCAGCCCCACCACGCTGCAGCTGTTCTTGCCCAGGTCCACCCCGAGAACCGCAATCTCCGCCATGGGTCAGCTCCCTTACCCCCGGTTGCCCCGCCAGCTTACGCCAGCGGGAATGAGGGGCGGGCCATTCCATAAAGTTCGATCGTGGATGAGGGAGACCGCGAATGAGGTACCCCGCCGCCGAGAAGCTCGAGAACATCCGCTTGGTCGAGGGATCGCACCTGCCGGTCCGGCGCACCCTGGGACCTGGCGCTGGAGGCGCCGGAACTATCCCCACGCGAGCTTGCGGTGCGGTTCACCGACCAGGAGCACCACTTCGTCTCGGAAGCTTCCGTCTACCGCCTGCTCAAGGCGCACGACCTGATCACCAACCCGGCCTTCATCGTGGTCAAGGCAGCAGACGAGTTCCACACCAAGACCACGGCGCCGAACCAACTCTGGCAGACGGACTTCACCTACCTGAAGGTCACCGGCAGGGGCTGGTTCTATCTCTCCACCGTGCTCGACGACTTCTCCCGGTACATCATCGCCTGGAAGCTCTGCACCACCATGGCCGCGAGCGACGTCACCGAGACACTGGAGACAGCACTCGCCGCCTCAGGCTGCGACCAGGCAAAGGTCCTGCACCGGCCGCCACTGCTCTCCGACAACGGCCCCTGCTACGTTGCAGACGACCTCGCCAAATGGCTCGACGAAAAGTGCATGGCGCACGTCCGCGGAGCGCCCTGCCATCTCGTCGAGCACTACAACCACCAGCACTATCACGGGAGCCTGCCGAACCTCACCCCGGCCGATGTTTACCCCGGCCAAGGGCAAACCATCCTGCTTGAGCGCGAACGCATCAGGCGCCAGACCATCCAGCAACGACGCTTGCTGCACCAATGCCAAGCTGCCTAACGTCAACCCCCAGATGCGCCAGAGCCTCCGCTAAGCCAGCGCCCTCTCTGTCCCAAAGCAACCAACGACGAACATTTTTGAACAGCTCGGGACTGCACCATGCCTGTTCCTGCTTGAGAACCCCGCGACGGCGCTAGAGCGTAATCCGAGCGATTGGATTCGAATGTTCTTGCCCGACGCGGCGGCGATCTGAT
>NZ_JBHLVZ010000098.1:0-133097 GCF_042433125.1 Muricoccus vinaceus
GCTGCTCCATTTCGTGAACTCGGAAGAGGGTCATCAGCACCTCGACTGGGCGATGTGACTGCCTTTCGCGGGACACTCTCTTCAGGAGCGGTCCCGCTCCGGCAGACGGGGTGCCCGCATCGGAAAACGGGTGCGCTTCACTCACCAAGCCAGCCGGATGTCAGACGAACGGCCGGCCGTCGTGCCGCTTGTGGCAGCATATCCGGCAGGCCGCCCACCACGCCGGAGACGGCCGAAGTCTCGAATCGGTTCCTCTAAACACGGAGCCGACTGTGGCCAATGAGAGCGCCAGACGGAACTGGGTGGTTGGCGTTATGGGAGATGGCGAAGCCGCTTGTACCCGATGACCTTTGGGCAGCGGTTAAGCCGTTGCTGGCGCGCAAGCAGCCCAAGCCGAAGGGGGCCCGCCCGCGTGTGCCGGACCAACCGGCGCTGATGGGGATCGTCTTTGTGCTGACGATCGGCATGTTCTGGGAACACCGTCCCGCCGAGATTGGCTGCGGCTAGGGGACTGGCAAGCGGTGGGCGTCTGGGCGGGCTTCTCCTCGACCGGCTGGAGACGGCAGGCCGCATCCGTTGGAACCGTGCGGCGCCCGACAGCACACCGGTCCCAGGAAAACGAGCGGCGAGATGCCCGGCCCGAACCCGACGGATCGCGGCAAGCCCAGCACGAAGCACCATCTTGTCACGAACGCCGAAGATACCGCTTGGCCTGATCATCAGCGAGGCCAACCAGCACAACTGCCGGGTGTCGAGCGTAGGTTCGCCTAGATGGGCCGCTTTCGCCGATCCATTGTCCGCCACGAGCGCCGCGCCAACATCCACCTCGCCTTCCCCATCCTTGCCACCGCGTTCATCTGCCTCGGCGAGATCAGGCGGTTCTGGTCGGTTTTTTTTAAATAGATCACCGCCGACACAGGGAACTGAAAAACAAGGCAGGGAACTCGCGTCAGCCCACACAAAATGAGAGCGGCGGATGAAGCGGGTCAAGTCAGCCTACCAAGCGCAGCACTTCCACTCCGCCAACTCCGGGATAACAACCTTTCTCATCTTCGTCGCGACGACCTCACCGAGAGCAAGCATCGCGCCGAAAGGGCGCAGGCATCTGGGGTGTAGTCCGACATCAGCGGAGGCACCGCGCGGGCTTGATCGCGCTCGATCCTCCTGTCGATCAGGCAGCTCCGTCGCCTTGAAGCCGTCAAGTCGACCGAGCTTGCGTGGATCCGTAGTTGCCGTTTTGCCCTCTGACCCTCGTGATGTGGAACCGGAAGTCAAAGAGGCAGATCGGTGAGGGTCCATATTCAAGTTGGTGAAGACGATCTGCCCTGTCCGTCTCCACAATGCGAGGAGGCGGTTTCTGCCCCGGGCATGCCGCGAGAAGCAGCCTGCGCGATCGCGATCAGGCAACAAACCAGCCTCGCCAGTTCCAACGTAGGGGTGCTGGTTGATGCACTCTCGATGTTCTGGACCAGTGTCTCCTCCATGTCGGATCTACTACCATGACCCTACGATTGGAAAAGAGCTTTGGATGCATTGAGGCGGTCATGCATCCACACTTTAATCTGGCCGGTGCACCCTGCTGCCGCCAAGTTTGATAACGCTCAACTCCCAAGCCGAGGAGCGCGCTGCCTTCTGTTTCTCCCGAGGGTACGCAGTTGATAGCTGGAAGCTTGAAACTGCCGCTGCACTTTTAGCCAGCTTGTCCCGCTGGGCAGAGCAAGCGACCACCATTTCCCATGGCCAGCCTGGATGTTCCCTGGAGGTTCCTCCCTGACTGCTTCTTTTCGGTGACAGTCAAATGGAAACCAGGAACCAAAGACATTGTAAGGAATCATCACGAGGTCGTGAAAGTCTTTGGTGAGGGCAAACTGCTCGCGTAGGTTGTGCGTGCACTGCAGCAAATCTGCACCGAGGGAGCAGCACACTTGGAACGGCCGGGCTACAGACCAGTCTTTGTGCATGATGGGGACAGGTCGCGTGCTGGACAGATTGCCGCATACCTGACCAACCAAGGCTTGCCGGCAGAGGCGTACAGCGATGCCGATCCGCTTCTGTCCCGCCTGTCGGACGTGCCGCCGAGCTTGGTTCTTCTCCACTGGAGCGGGACCGCACCACATTCGGCGATGAACATCTTGCGGCAGGTCCGCTCGATTTCCGCTGTGCCCTGCGTTTTGCGTGCGCGCGAGTCGAACAGTGATCTCCACCGTATCGCCGGTTTGGACAATGGTGCAGACGACTGCATCCCGGCCGCTTTCACGGAAAGGGAAGTCGTCGCCCGCATCCGCGCCATTATGCGAAGGACTGCCCAGTCCTCAGGAGAGCTCGGTGAGGACAGGACGGAGGTCGAGGAAGCCGCGCCCGCACCCGTCCTGCGCCGCCCAGTGTGGCGGCTTTCTCTCGACCGGCGTGAACTGTACACGCCGAGTGGCAAGCCGTGTGAACTGACCTCGGCCGAATTCGACTTCCTGCATGTGCTGACGCGGAAGCGGGGGACACCGGTGAGTCGTTCGCTGCTCTATCAGGAGGTCTTCCGCCGGCCTTGGTACCCGGAGGACCGCGGCATCGACAACCTTGCTGCCCGGTTACGCCGCAAGCTGGCAGCGCATTGTCCAAACGTTGATTCCATCAAGTCGGTGCGCGGCGTGGGCTACCTGTTCACCGGGTTCTGACGACTATCACGCATCAGAAGTTGCCCCAGGAAAAATCACCCGCAAAAGGCGAGTGTCGCAATGTGTATCACAACCTAAGCGTGCAAATTATTCGTTGCTAGATTGCATAGGTCCGGTGGCAGCAGGCCACGGCATTCAGAACGGAGTGATCGAGACATGCCTGATTACGCCTCAATCCCGGGCGGCAGCGCCGATTGGTACGGCACTCCTGGTGACGACACGATCACCGCCGACAACCACTCCGGCTTCACCTTCGATAACCTGATCACCAGCTTCGGCGGCAACGACATCGTCTATGCCGGAAGGGGTGATGACCTCGTTTTCGCGGGCACGGGCCACGACACGGTTTACGGCGCAACCGGCGACGACGTCATCTACGGTGAAGCAGGCAAGGACATCCTCCACGGCGAGGCAGGCGACGACGTCCTCGATGGCGGTACGGGTGACGACTGGCTCAGCGGCGGCATGGGCCGGGACACCCTGATGGGCGGTGCCGGGCACGACACGCTCCTGGGAGGCAGCGGCCAGGATTTCGTCTCCGGCGGGGCTGGCAACGATCTGATCGACGCGGGTTCGGGCAACGACACCGTGAACGGCGGCGACGGCGCTGACACGATCTACGGCGGCACTGGTGACGATCGCCTCGCGGGTCAGGGCGGACACGACCTGCTGGTCGGCGGCAGCGGCAACGACACCCTGACCGGCGGCATGGGCAACGACACCCTGATCGGCGGCTCGGGCGAGGACACCTTCTACTTCGCCTCCGGCTTCGGCAAGGACGTCGTGCTCGACTTCCACGGCGGAACCGATCACCTCGAGATCATGGCGAACATCAACGGCACGGGCATCGCAAGCGCCGCGGATCTCGCCAGCCATGTCACCGAGGACGACAGCGGCGCGATCATCAGCCTGGGCGGCGACAGCATCAAGCTGGTCGGCGTCTCCGCAAGCGACCTGATCAGCAATCTCGACAATTACGTGAAGATCGTCTGATCGGCGCCCGCTGAAGAAGGCAGGAACTGATGGACACGAACCTGCCTGTGGGCTTTATGGCGGCACCGGGTCACGAAGCGCCCGGTGCCATACCGTCTGAGCACGGCCTCTCCGGTCAGGCGCTTCTCCTGCCAGGAGGGGTGCTCGCAATTCTCTATCGTTCCCCCCCGAGTGCGGGCGGAGGTTCGGTCAACCTCACGATCGACGATCAGCCCGTGCCACTGCCGGTCGCCGCCACTGAGATCGGCGGCCATCCATCCCGGCAGGCGATCCTCTGTCGCGTGAGTGGAGAAGTCGTCCAAAGCATCCGTGGAGACAGCGCTGCCATTCGGGTGCGGCGCGGAAGCAGCCTATCCTTCTCTCTGCCGATCAGATGCCTTGATCACCTTTCCGACCTGGTCGCCGCGCTCAGCGCCCCGGCGGGTGAGGAGCGTGGCGACCTCCTGGCATTTCTCGTGGAGACCTGCACGAATGTCCTCCGGGCAGGCCGTGTCCGCGGCATCGCGCACTTCCTTCATCAGCTCGCGGTGCACCTTGCGCCCCCCGAGCCCTCGCCTCAGACGCTCCGCTTACAACCGCTCGCGACAGAGGCCGACGATGGCCTGTCCCTTTGGGGCGTGTCCGGCGAAAGCGGGCCCGGGCCCTGGTACCTGCTGACAGGAACGGAGGTGCGGCGCCTTGCGCCGCCGGTGGCCGGGCTGCTCATGGTCGAGACCCCCCTGCGGCACGATGTTCCGGTCATGCTCCTGCCGTCGCCATCTCCGGGTGCATCCCGGAGGATGCCCATCACCCTGCTGCGCCGGCCTGCGGGCCTCCCTCAGTTGCTCGCCTCGGCTGCAAAAGGCGACACAAGGGAGCGGGTCCTGGCGCGGGCCCTTGCCCGTCGTCTTGCCGCGGAGCCGAACAACACGCGGCTGGCCCGGCTGCTCCGGGATCGCCGCCTGCTCACGCCGCTCGTGCCCTCGCAGGCGCTCGACAATCCGCTCCGGCCGGTCGGCGGCGCTTTGGAGATGGCCGTTTCGGACGGACACGGGGGCGTCTTCGTCGGCGGCTGGTTGCGCGATCCATTCGGCTTGGTCGCCGGCGGCCTTGCGCTGCGTGATCCCCTGACCGGCATCAGCCAAACGATACCGCCGACCGCATTGGAACGGATGGCTCGCCCGGATCTCACGGACCGGTTCGTGAACGCGGTTCATGGCGGCGGCGGTTCCCGTCCCGGCTTTCTGGCCCACGTGCCGAATGTGGAGCGCGCCACCGGCGGACCCGTTCCCCAGTGGGGCCTGGACCTCCGCCTTGTCTCGGGCGAGGCACTTTCCCTGACCGCCCCTCCCGGCCTCTTGCCGCCTGTCGCAGCGCGAGACCTGGTGCTTCGTTCCGTCCACCCTTCGGCCCTTCGGCCCGAACTGCTGGACCGCTGCATCATGCCGGCGGTCGAGAGGCTGCAACGGGCCGCCCTTGCTGCCCTCGGCCCCGCCGAGGTGGTCCATATCGGCAGCCCCATTGCCGTGCCGCGCGTCGCCGTGGTGATCCCGCTCTACAAGAACCTTCGCTTCCTCCGCTTCCAGATCGCCGCCTTTGCCCGGGACCCTGCTCTGCGCCAGGATGCGCATGTCGTATTCGTGCTGGATTCGCCGGAACAGCGGGCTGAACTCGAGCACCAGCTTCGCGGCCTGAACGAGATCTACGACCTGCCGGTCACGATGGTCGTCATGGCGGCGAACGCAGGCTACGCCAGCGCCTGCAACGCGGGCGTCGCCGCGGCAAGCCCGGCTGCTGACACCGTTCTGCTGCTGAACTCCGACATCATTCCCACCATTCCCGGATGGCTGCGCGCGATGCTGCGCCCGCTGGACGCTGACAAGGCCACCCTGGCGGTGGGTCCGAAGCTCCTTTTCGAGGATGGCTCGGTCCAGCACGCTGGACTGTTCTTCGCCCGCGAAGGCGCACAAGGCGACTGGCTGAACGGCCATTACGGAAAAGGTCTGCCCCGCCGGCACCCCTTCGTCATGCGCGGCTGCGAGGTTCCCGGCGTCACGGGCGCCGCCCTGCTGGTCCGGCGGGACGCTTTCGAGGCCGTCGGGGGGGTCTGCACCGACTACGTCGTCGGTGACTACGAGGACAGTGACCTCTGCCTGAGGCTTCGCGAACTCGGGGGAACCATCCGCTACGTCCCGTCGGCGGAACTCTACCACTTCGAGCGGCAGTCGATCGTGGGTCACGGCGGCTATGCCCGAACCCTCGCCTGCGCACACAACCGGCGACTTCACCATTGCCGCTGGAACGGGGCGATCACAGCCCTCATGGCTGGCTTTCCTGCCGCCGATGGAGCTTCAAGAGCCAAGCGATGAGCTCTCCCCTCCGCATCCTCGTCCTCGCCCACAACCACCCCGACCTCCAGCCCGGAGGGACGGAGGTCGTGGCGCGGAACTTGTTCCGCTCCATTTGCGACGGCACGCCCGGCGTCGACGGCCTGTTCCTGGCGGCCGTGACGGCTTCTCTGCGGGACGCAAAGCCGGGAACGCTGCTTCAAGGAGCCCCTGGCGGGCATGCCGACGAGGCGTTGATCCGCCTGCCGCACTTCGACCGCTTCTTCCTCAGCCAAATCGACACGCACGGGCTCGCCGCGACCTTGGGGCCGCTGCTGGAGCGGCTGCGTCCCGACATCATCCACATTCATCACCCCTTGCAGTTCGGCGTGGAGACGATCGCCCTTCTCCGCCGGCTGGCACCGCGCCGGGCCAAACTGGTCCTCACCCTCCACGACTACTTCGCCATCTGCCCCCGCGAAGGGCAGCTCCTCACCACCGAGGGGCGGCTCTGCCCGGGTCCGGCACTGGATGCTTGCCGGCGCTGCCTTCCCGACCGCTCCGGAACGGACTTCATGCTGCGGCAGATCTCCCTCCAGGACGCTTGCAACAGCATCGACGCTTTGCTCGCGCCCAGCCAGTTCCTGAAGGACCGCTTCGTCGCGGCGGGGTGGGACGCGCGGCGCATCAGCGTACTGCCCAATGCCGTTCCCACCCACTCGCGGCCGGTCGCTCACCGGCCGCTCGCCTCGGGTGGCCGGCGAGACCGGTTCGCCTTCTTCGGCCACATCAACCGCTTCAAGGGCTCCCTTGTGGCGCTCGACGCCTCGGCCCGCCTCAGCAAGACAGGGGTGGCGCACAAGCTGTCGCTTCATGGCGGGACCGCCTACCAGCCCGAAGCCTTCCTGGCAGAGTTCAGCGCCGCGCTCGCTGCGGCCCCGGCCGCCCGCCACCACGGCGCCTATACAGCGGCCGATCTACCGGCGCGGATGGGCGCCGCCGACTGGGTGGTGGTGCCCTCCATCTGGTACGAGAACGCCCCCCTGGTCATCCTGGAGGCCCTGCACCATCGCCGTCCCGTCATCTGCGGCGATGCCGGCGGCATGGCCGAGCTGGTTCGGCCAGGACTGGACGGCCTTCACGCACCGATCGGGGATCCGGAGGGCTGGGCCGAGGTCATGGAGCGGGCGGCCAATGAGCCCGACCTGTGGCACTCGCTGGTGAACAGCCTGCAGGCGCCGTCCGGCATGGACGTCATGGCCGCGGCCCATCTGGACCTCTACCGGCGCCTCCTGCGTCCCGGCCCTGCCCTGCCGGCCGCCGTCGCGGCTTGAGCGTCATTCACCTCCCCACGAGGAAGTACGATGTCCGAGAGCGCTGCCATGGCTGAGCATGGCCCCCTCACCCGTACCGCCGAAATCCAGGGGCTGATCGACAACGTCCAGCCCGGGCGGCTCTTCGGCTGGGCGTGGAACCGCTCGACCCCGCGGGAGCGGCTTCGGATCGAACTGCGCCTCGGGACCGAAGTTGTGGCGCAGACGATTGCCGACAGTGAGCGCCCTGACCTCGCAAGCGGGCAGATCGGCGACGGCCGCTACGCTTTCGACCTTCCCCTTACTCCCGCAACGCTGGAGCGCCGCAGCGAGATCTCCGTCGTCGCTTTGTCCGCGAGCGGCGAGGAACTGCCTCTGCCGATCCGGGCGGTCCGCCGCGATCCAGCGGCCCTTTCCTCGGTGCCGGCAGGAGGCGATCAGGCCGGCCCGGCCCAGGACGGCAGGTCGCTCGCCGACATGGTTCGGGCGCTCTCGGGCGGCCAAGCTCGGCTGCGACAGCACGTTGAGGCTCTTGCGAGCCAGATGCCGGTGCAGGGCCCGGCCGCTGCCGCTACGGCGCTCGAAGAGCTGCAAGCCCGGGTTGAGACACTCGAGATGCGCTGCCTCATGGCCGACGAACAACTGGCGGCCCTGCATCAGCGGGCCGGCAGGCCGGTCCAGACATCGCGGCGCCGGCTCGATCCCTGGCAGATTGCCCTTGGACTGGTGATCGGCATCGCCGCCGGTGGCGCGGCCGCATGGTCCCTTGCCGGGGCTACCCTCCTGCTTCTGGGCCCCTGACGCCATGGCGGAGCAGGGCAGGCCGCGGCCAGCGGAGGCGAACGACATCCTGGCTGTCGTCCGGGCGGAAGTGACCAGAGCCATTCGCCTCGCCCTCCTCATCGGGGGCACGGCCATGGTGGTGACCTTCGTCGGCCTGCTCCTGCGAATGGAGGTTTACAGGCTGGTGGTGCCGACGGGCAGCATGCCGACGGCGGTTGGCCTCGCCGCCGGCTTTTTGCTCGCGACGGCCCTGCTCATCGCCCTGAGCCACCTACGCTCCCTGACCCTCCTCGCGGCCGGCAACCGGCTGGCGCGCCGACTTTCGGCCCCCGCCATCCTGGCCGCGGCCGCGCGGTCGGGCGAACCTGCCTCGACCTGCGGAAGCCTACTTGCCGACATCGAGGAGATCCGCCGCGCGGTCAGCGACAGCCTATGCGCCGCGGCGCTCGACATCGCGCTCGCGCCCGTCACGCTGCTCATCCTGTGGTGCCTCCAGCCCTGGTTCGCCTTTGTCGCGTTCTGCAGCTGCGTCATCGCCGCGGCCCTCAGCCTGCATTCCGAGAAGCGGGCGCTGGGCGCTCTTTCCACCACCAACGCCCTGTCGGGCCGCACCGCCGGCCTGGTGGCGGACGCCATGCGCTGCGCGGAGGCCGTCGAGGCCATGGGCATGCGGCCCACCCTGGCGCGGCGCTGGCTCCGCGACCTGAGCCAGGGAAGCGAACGCCTCCGGGCCGCACAGGAAACCGGGCGGCGCCTCACGGCCGCCACCTCCTCGCTGCAGGGGCTTTCGGCCGGACTGGTGATGATCCTGGGAGCCGCCTTCGCCCTCCAGGGACAGAACCTCGGCGTCAGCGTGATGGCCGCCATGCTTCTGACCGGAAGGCTCATCGAACCCTTCACCCATCTTGGGGCCGCGAACCAGGATTGGGCCGCCGCCGCCGCCGCCTGGAAGCGGCTTGGCGAACAGCTCGGCAGGCGAACGGACCATGCGGCCGACCAGGGCGAGAGCTTTGACTGCCCGGAGGGCCGCCTGGTCCTGGAGCGGCTTACCTACCTCCAGCCGCGGACCCCACGGCCCCTGCTTCGGGAGGTGAGCCTCGCCGTCGAGCCCGGCTCGGTCACGGCCATCTCCGGACAGGCCGGAAGCGGCAAGACGACGCTTCTCCGGCTCATGATGGGGATGATCCGGCCAACCGCGGGCGGGGTGTTCCTCGACGGCCACGCCGTCAGCCAATGGTCCCGCGAGGACCTGGCGCGGCACGTCGGGTACCTGCCGCAGGACCCTTCCCTCGGCGACGGCACGATTGCCGAGGCGATCGCCCGCCTTTCCGCCACTCCGGACCTGGTGGCGGTGCTGCGCGCGGCGCGGATCACCGGAGCGGACCGCATGATCGCGGGTCTTCCCGCCGGCTACGCCACCCCCGTGGCCGGAGCCGGCGATTCCGGCCTCTCGATGGGGCAGCGCCAACGAATCGCTCTCGCCCGGGCGGTCTACGGCGAACCGCGCCTCGTGATCCTCGACGAGCCCACCGCCTGGCTCGATACCGAGGGCGAAGCAGCCTTCATCCGCCTCCTCGGCCAACTCCGCGATCAAGGCGTCGCGGTGGTACTGAGTTCGCACCGTGCACCAATCCTCGCGATCGCGGACCGGCTTCTGGTGCTGAGCGCTGATGGCACGCTGCGGCCGGCGGAGGCCCGTCCGGCTGCCTCGGGAAGCGCCAAGGTCATCACCTTCAATCCGAAGCCCGCCGCATGAGCGATATCCTCGCCTATCCGCGACCGGTGCGAGCACCCCGTCAGATCACCCTGCAAGGCCTCTGGATCGCGGTCCTCGGCCTGCTTCTCTCGATCGGCGCATTGGGCGCCATGCTGGCCGCGCCGCTGCTCACCATGCACGTCTTCGATGGTGTGCTGCAGAGCAGGAACGGCGACACTCTGGTCGCCCTTGCCGTGGCCTACGCCCTGATCGTGCTGCTCGGCGGCGCGTTGCGCTACTTGCGCGCCGCCCTGGTCGCCGCCGCCACGGATGCGGCGGGGCGGCAGCTGCAGTTCCAGGCGCTGGGAGCCTCCGTTCGTGGAGCCCTCGCCGGCGACCGAACGCGCGGGCTTGCCGCGTTGCGGGACGCCGGCGAGGTTCGCCGGCTGCTCGGCGGCGCGGTGGCGTCCGACCTGATGGACCTGCTGATGGTGCCGGCTGCCGTGGGACTGCTCTTCGTGCTGCATCCCTACTACGGCAGTCTTGCCCTCCTCGGTTGCGCGATCCTCACCCTCCTTGGTGCCCTGGCCGACCTCACCACCCGGAAGCTGGTCCGCGCCGCCAGCAACGAGCAGGCCCGTGTCACGGCCGCCCTGACCGGCCGGCTGCGAAGCCGCGACATGATCGACGGCCTTGGCATGCTGCCCGCCATCCTGCGTCGCTGGCGCCCCGACGCCGAACGCTCGATCGAGATCGCGGACGCCGCCCAGCGACGGGCGCGGGCCATCCAGGAACTCGCGACCTTTGTCGGCCTCGTTCTGCAGATGGCGACCATTTGCGTCGGCATCTGGCTGGTCACCTATCATCACGCCACGCCCGGCAGCATTCTGGCGGCCACCATGCTCGCCGGCATGGCGTCGTCGCCCGTCAGCCGCGTTGTCGCCACCTGGCGTGACTGGGCCTTCGGCGTGGTGGCGTGGCAGCGCCTTTCGCGCTTTATCGCCGACACAGCCACCCCGGCGCCGCCCCCGGCCAACCCCTCCGCCCCGGCCGGCCTGAGCGTCGAGCACCTCACCCTGCGCACCCCAGACGGGCTCCGCTCCCTGGTGCGGGACCTGGATCTCTCCATCTGCGCCGGCCAAATTATCGGCATCCGCGGGCCAAACGGCGTCGGCAAGTCGACGCTGCTCCGGGCCATCCTCGGGCTCTCGCTGCCAGAGGCAGGGGTCGTGCGTCTGGCTGGCGAGGCGACCTACGCGCTTCCTGGGCGCGACGGTCTGGCCGTCGTTGCATCCCGCGTCGGGTACCTGCCCCAGGGGGCGCAGCTGCTTGAAGGAAGCGTCCTCGACAACATCCGGCGCTTCACGGACGCGCCCGCTGAGCAGGCCGTTGCGGCGGCGCGCCTCGTCGGCGCGCATGCGATGATCGGCCGCCTCTCGGATGGCTATGGCACGCCAGCAGGGCTCACCTCCGGGCTTTCCGGCGGGCAGAAGCAGATGGTGGCATTGGCGAGGGCTTTCTTTGGTACTCCATCCCTCCTGGTGCTCGATGAGCCCGAAGCCGGGCTGGACGCGAACCTGATCCGGGATCTGCGGGCCGCCGTCGCCCAGGCGCAGCACCAGGGAACGATCACCCTGCTTGTGACGCACGACCCCGCCGGGTGGGAGGGGATCGTCAGCGGCTGGCTCGACCTGGCGGCCGACGGCGGATGGCACTTCGAGGCAGTTGCACGGGGAACGAACGCATGAGCGACCTTGCCAGCACCCCACGAGAAGTCCTGCCCGCGCCATCCGGCAATGTCATGGCTCGCCCCACCCCGCGCGGCACCTTCCCGGTCAGGGCCACGCCCGGTGACGCGCCGCCGGTGCTTCGAGCGCAGTCCACGCCACCCGCACCCCACGACCCCGACCTTGAAGCCGTGATCGGCGCCCCATCGCTGCGCCGGATTGCCCTGGCATCCGTCCTGACCCTCGGCATCGGAGTGGGAGGCCTCTTCGGCTGGGCGGCCACGACGTCGCTCGAGAGCGCGGTGATGGGTGTCGGATCCTTCGTCGCCGAGGGCCGACGCAAGACGGTCACGCTGCTGGAGCCGGGAATCCTGCGCCAGCTGGCCGTGAACGAGGGCGACGAGGTGCGCGCGGGCCAGGTTCTCTTCCGGCTCGACGTGACCCAGGCCGAGGCCGCCGCCAACCAGGCCCGTGCCCTTTACGTGACCGGCCTGGCGCGCATCTCCCGGCTCACGGCCGAGCAGGCCGGGCACCGGACCCTGACCCCACCCGTTCTGGAAGCCCCAAGCCCGCTTCTCGAGCAGTCGCTGGCCTCCGCGATGCAGGCGGAGCAGCGGCTCTTTGCGGCTCGCTGGGCCGCCTATAACGGTTCGCTCGCCGCGGCGCGCCGGCATGCGGCCCAGTACGGTGACCAGATCCGAGCCCTGGGGGCGCAGAAGACGGCGGCCAGCACCCGGCTCGGGGCGCTCCGGGATGAACTCGCGGGCGTAAACCAGCTTCTGGCAAACGGCTTTGCCACCCGCACACGCGCCCTGGAACTGCGCCGCAACGAAGCGGAAGCCTTGGGAAGCCTCGGCCAGTACACTGCCCAGGAAGCTCAGGCCCGGGAACTTCAGGCCCAGGCTGTCCTGGAGGCCGAGAACCTCAATCTCACCCGCCAGTCCGAGATCGCGAGGGATCTGCAGGAGGCCAATGCCGCCACGACGGACGCGGTGGAGCGGCTGCGGGCCGCCCAAGACGTCCTGAACCGTCGCGAGGTCACCGCCCCCGAGGCCGGCACGGTCACGGACATCAAGTACTTCACCCCCGGCAGCTCGATCGGGGCGGGGCAACCTGTACTCGACCTTGTTCCCGAAGGTGCCGCCCTGGTTGTCGAGGTCCGTATCGCGCCGAACGACATCGAACAGGTGGCCGTCGGCCAGCACGTGAACGTCCGCCTCTCAGCCTTCCGGCAGCGTGAAGTTCCGCTGATGACCGGCCGCCTCACCTACGTATCGGCCGACCGGCAGACCGACCCGCAGGGCAGTGCCTTCTTCCTGGCCCGTGCCGTCCTGAACCCGGCTTCCTCCGTGGAAGGGAAGGAAGGCAACCTGGCCATCCCGCCCCTCGCTGCCGGCATGCCTGCCGAGGTTTTCGTTCTCGGCGAGAAGCGCACCGTTCTCGACTACCTGCTGCGGCCTCTCCGGGACAGCCTTCGCCGCGCGCTGCGCGACTAATCCCCCTTCCTGGCCACGATCAACCAGGCGCCGCAGAGCGCGCGCCTGGGCCGCTCGCGCCCGACCAGGCCATCGGCGCGACAGAGGGCCGCGACGACAATCCGACGACAAACTGCGACACAATGCGGCTGTCCCCCGCTCTCTTTTGCGTGTTCTCTCCGCCCTGCAAACCGATCGTCGAGACGGCACAATACACGTGGCGTCACATCCCTTTCGTCTGGGATCGCGATCCTGCATGGAGTGTGAACCCGGTGAGTAACTCCAGTGCGACACGCCGGCAGATGCGCACCGAGCGGCAGTCGGCCGCACACGTGAACAAGCCTCGCCCACCGGCGTCCAAGCCGTTCCCTGTGCGCCTGCTGACGATGGCGCATCTTCACCCCGCGGTGTCAAAGGGCGGCGCCGAGATCGCCGCCTATCAGCTCCACAACACGCTTCGCTCTTCCCCGGAGGTCGAGGCCTCCTGGTTCCTGGCGGCCTCGGGCGGGCGCGTTTCTGCGCGCCTCGGGGCTCGGCTGTCCCAGCCCTTCGGCGCGAATGAGTACGTCTATGCTGGCGCTGGCTTCGACCACTTCACGCACAGCAACCCGGACCCCGAATGGCCGGTCGAACTGGCCCGCCTGCTGGAGGAATTGCGTCCGAACGTGGTGCATCTTCACCACTACACGAACTTCGGCGTGGACACGCTCCTGACCATCCGGCGCGTCTTGCCTGAGGCGCACATCGTGGTGACGCTGCATGAGTACCTGGCCATCTGCAATCACTTCGGCCAAATGGTGAAGCGCCCGGGCATGGCCCTGTGCGACCGGTCCTCGCCCCGCGACTGCAACCGCTGCTTTCCGGAGCGGTCCGAGCAGGACTTCTTCCTTCGAGAATTGTTCATCAAGCGGTTCTTCCGGATGGTGGACCACTTCATCTCCCCCAGCCAGTTCCTGGCCGATCGCTACATTGCCTGGGGCATCGCGCCCTCCCGCATAACCGTCATCGAGAACGGCGTGCCCGACGCGCCCTCCCTTCCCACCCGCCCCCGTCGCGCCGACACCCCTCTCTCCATCGGCTTCTTCGGCCAGATCTCGCGTCTGAAGGGCATCGACGTCCTGTTCGACGCTGCGGAAATCCTGGAGGAGGCGGGCATCACGGGAATTCACATCGACGTCCACGGTGACCACTCCGGTCAGCCGCCGGAGTTCCGCGCCCTGTTTGAAGCAAGGCTCGCGAATGCACCGAAGAACGTCCATGTGCACGGGCCCTACGAGAATGACCGTGTCCACTCGCTGATGCGCAGCGTCGATGCGGTGATCGTGCCCTCGGTCTGGTGGGAGAATTCACCTCTTGTCATCCAGGAGGCCTTCCTCGCGCGGCGCCCCGTCATCTCCTCCGATATCGGCGGGATGGCCGAGAAGGTGAGGAACGGGGTGGACGGCTTCCACTTCCGGGCGGGAAACGCCCGTTCCCTCGCGGCCCTCCTCACCGAGCTCTCCGCACAGCCCGACAGGCTGCTCGCCCTCGACCGCACCCTCGCCAGGCCGCTTACCTTGCACCAGACCTCGGCCTCCACCCTTGCGCTCTACCGCGCCTGCAGCGTGCGCGCCGCGGCCGATGCGGATGGCCGGACTATTCCCGCCCTGCCGGAGATGCAGCTCGCATGACCATCCGGGGATCGGTCGACAGCATCTCGGCGGAAGGTGCCTCGGGCTGGGCCTTCGCGAGCGGCACGGGGCCCGCCCGCACGCTCGTGATCCAAGCCCTCCTTGATGGGCGCGTAATCGGCGAAACCGTCGCCGACCAGCACCGCTCCGACCTTGCCGAAGCCGGCCTCGGCGATGGCCGCTGCGGCTTCACAATGGCCTTCTACGACGCTCCCATCGAGCGGCAGCTCCTGCCTTTCATCTCGATCCGGCCACGAGGCGGCGATGTGGAACTGCCGCGGACCGGCCTTACCGGCGTCGGCGAGTACTTCGGGGCGATCCATGCCCGCTATCCCGGCGCCGGCCGCCAGCGGAGCGTGCTCGGCGGCCTCTGGACGGATCGCACGGACGCGGCTCGCCTTCTGGCGGGACGGGTTGCGATCGGATCGACCCCGGCCGGGATCCGCGAGCCGCTGCAGCGAATCATCGGTGACGGCTACGCCGTCCTTCGAGGAGCGATCGACCAGCCGATCACTGGCGAGGGTGGCTTCACGCTCGACGGCGTGACCTGCAACGGCCCCCTCGCCCCCCATTCAGCGCCGGCCGACCGGCAGATGCTCGAAATAACGCCGAGCATCGTCTTCCAGCCTCCCGCATTGGCGCTGATCCAGGCCATGCTGGACGACACTCCGGTTGCCCATCGGGTCGTTTTCGCCCGTGGCGACGGGGGCACGGCGGGCTTCTCACAGGCCAGCTCGGCGGAGCGCCTTCCGTCGCCCGCTGAAACCGTACTTGTGGTCGCGTGCGTGGGCGGGGTCCGTTCTGGCCATGTCCTGGCCGACATCGTGGCAGGCAGCCACGAACTGCCCGAGTTCACAGGCGACGGCCGCTCCCGCTGGCTCCCGGACCCGGTCAGCAACCGGCCCCATCCGGCTCTGGAGATCGCCCGTCGCTTCGACGCGTCCGTGCGGACCGTTGAGGTCGGCCCCCTCGACCTGCTGATCCTCGGGCCCGGCACGGTTCACCGGCTTCGTACGCCGCAGGAGCACACCGGCGCCCTTCAGGTCTGGTGCTTGCCCTCGCGGATCAGCCCATCCCGTATTCTCGAATGCCCGGAAGCCGGCACCTTCGTGGTGCCGCATCGCTCCGGCGCGATGCTGGCGGTCTGACACCCATGTCCACCGATCTTGCGACCGAAGCCCGGCCGGCCATCGTCGCCGCACCGGCTCCTGCCAGCCGCCCCCACCATGAGGACGGCTATATCGACTTCTATGGCTATGCGCCCGCCGCGGGCGGCTGGCTCTTTTCCGGCTGGTCCCGCGGACGCTGGAAGCCCGACGCGCGGCCACCGCAGGTCACCGTGCTCTTCCAGCAGGGACGGATCGAGCGAACGGAATCCGTCACGGCCTGGTTCGCTCGCCCCGACCTCGGGCGCCGCGGTGTCGGCATCGTGGTGTTCGTCCGCGCCCCGGGGCAGCCCCTGGGCGAACTCTCCGGGATCCACCTCGCCATCGCGTCCGAGGATCACGAAGCCGGCCCCGCGCCGCCCGCCCTCCGGCTGCAGCCGGTGCGCCCGGTGGTGCATCTTCGCGAAAGCGACGTCGAGGCCCGCATCCGGCCTGGCGTGATGAACGCCTTTGCCGGTCCCGAACGGAACCGGCTGCTCAGCCTTCTCTCCCGCCGCGCCTATGCCGGGATGGACACGCTCCACGACCTGCCCGCGCCGGTGCGAATCGGGCTCGACGAGGCCATTTCCGTACCGCCTGGCGGTCTCGTTCTGCTGGGGTGGTGCCTTGACCCCACGAACGCCATTGCCTCCATTCGGGTGCATGGTCCCCTTGAGGCCCGCGACCGGAGCTCCCTGACGGAGCGCTGGATCCCGGTCGAGCGGCCGGATGTGGTCGAAGCCGTCTCCTCCACCATGGGTATCAGCGATCCGCGCTGCGGCTTCGTCGCTTATGCACCCGCCTGCGGTGTCCCCTGGCCGGGTGGAGCCGGGCAGGCGCCCTATCTGGAGGTGGAACTCCATTCCGGGGAAATCGGGTATATGCGGATCCCGGCGCCCACACGGTCGGGTGCCTCCGCCGCCCGCCGCATCCTGGACGCCGTGCGCCCGTCCGCCGACGAGATCGAACCGGCGTTCGACCGGGTTCTCGGGCCAGCTCTCACCGCCATCCACCAGGCGCGCCTGGCGCGCCCAAGGAAGGTGAGTGAGGTGAGCTTCGGAACCGGCCCACAGTCCCCGGTCTGCAGCGTCGTCATTCCGCTCTATGGGCGGATGGACTTCCTGACCTACCAGATGGCCCTGCTCTCGGAGCATCCGGGCAATGCGGCTCACGAGTTCATCTACGTGCTCGACGACCCGCCACGGAAGCGCGAACTGCTGGACCTCGCGCACTCGGCGCACCGTCGCTTCGGGCTTCCGTTCCGGATCCTGCTTCTTGAGGAAAACCTCGGCTACGGCCCGGCGAACAACCTCGGCATGGCGGCGGCCCGTGGCGAGTTCATCTGCCTGCTGAACTCCGACGTCATGCCCTCCCCCGAAGCTCCAGGCTGGCTGGACGGCATGATTGCCGAGCTGCGAAAGGACGCGACCCTCGGGATGGTCGGCGGACAGCTGCTGTTCGAGGACGGCACGGTGCAGCACGAGGGAATCACCTTCGAGCGCCTGCCCCAGCAGGCCAACTGGCCCTTCCCCATGCATCCCCGAAAGGGGCTGAGGGTGGTGCCGAATGGCAAGAGCGGCCCAGAGGAGGTCGAGGCGGTCACCGGCGCCTGCATGGTCCTGCGGAAAAGCCTGGCGGACAGCCTGCGTGGCTTCGACGAGGTCTATGCGATCGGTGACTTCGAGGACACCGACCTCTGCCTGCGCGTCCGCTCTCAGGGGCTGCGCTGCGCCCTCGATCGCCGCGCGCAGCTCTATCACCTTGAGCGCCAGTCGCAGATCACGCCGGATAATCTCTGGCGGCACCACGCGACGCTTCTGAACGCCTGGACCCACACCCGCCGCTGGTTTCCCGAGGAAGCCGGCCGCTCTCAGCCGCCTCGCCCGCTTCTTCGCCGCTGAAAAGGGCACACGCCAAAATGGCCACCAAAGTCGCCTACCTCGCCGAGAACCTCGGCCAGGTCGATAACGCCTGGAACCTGTCGCTCTCGCAGTTCCTTCTCGCCACGGGAGGCAACGTAGGCAACCTGGCCTTCTGGCACGCCGCCCGCCTGCTCTTCGACGCCACGGACGTCCAGCTCATTTCCCGCGACACGCGGCCGTCGGACGTGGCGGCTGACGTCGAGGTCGTCGTGATTCCGGCCGCCAACTTCCTCCACGACGGTGCCGATCTGGGCCGGATGGCGGATCTTATCCGGGCGCTCGGGCGACCTGTGCTCATCCTTGGCCTGGGTGCCCAGGCCGAAAAGGAAGACGTTCCCCCGAAGCTCAAGCCGGGCACGTTGGACTTCCTCCGCGAGGTGGGCCGGCTGTCGCCCAAGATCCTGGTCCGCGGGCAGTTCACCCAGGACTTCTGCCGCTCCCTGGGCGTCGAGAACACCACGGTCCTGGGCTGCCCCTCGCTCCTCATCAACCCCGACCAAGCCCTCGGCGCCAAGCTCGAGGCACGGATCGCCGCCCTTCCTCAGGAAGGCGGTCCCCTCGCGGTGCACGGAGCCTGCATCAAGCCCGCCCTGGCTGGCATCGAGCGCGAACTCGTCCGTCTGGTGCGGCTGAACCCCGGATCGGCCTATATCATCCAGCGGCCGCTCGAACTGATCAAAGCGGCCTTCGGCGCCGAGCTGGGCACGCCGGCGGAGGTCGAGTACTTCGCCCGCTGCGCGGCCTTCCTCGGCCTCGGAGAGAGCGGCGCGCTGACGGCCTTCCTCCGGGCCCACGGTGAGGCTCCCACATCGGTGAGCGGCTGGGCCCACAGCCTGCAGCGCTACTCCGCCGGCGTGAACACCCGCATCCACGGCACCATGATGGGCGTCCTGGCGGGGCTGCCCAGCATCTGCATCTGCCACGACACCCGCACGCGCGAGTTGGCCGAGCAGATGCAGGTTCCGAAGCTGTCGCCGCGGGAATTCATCGAGCACCGCCACTCGGTGCGGGACATGTTCGCCGCGACCGGCTTCTCGGGGAAGCGGTTCGACGCCGGCCGTTCCGAGGCGGCGGCGGGCTTCCTGACCGCTGTCGAGGCAGTGGGGCTCAAGCCGTCCCGGCACCTCCGTCGCTTCCTTGATGCCTAAGCAGTCGCAACGAGAACAAGGCTCACAGACATGATGAAGCCCATTGCCGTGCTCGGCACGGACGGAACCATTGGCTCGTCCTTTGCCAGGCGAACGGATGCGGCCTTTGCGGCCACGGGAGCCAACACCGGCAACCTTGCCTTCCAGTACGCGGCCTTTCACCGGGTGCTGGGAAACGAGCGCATCACCGTTCCCTTTTCCTTCGACCCGGCCATCGTGCGGGAGCGCTGCCGGCTGATCTGCGTGCCGGCCGCCAACTTCCTTTATTCCGGCTTCGATCTGGGCGAGCTTGCCGACCGATTGGAAGCGACGGGCCTGCCTCTCATGGTGCTCGGGCTCGGCGCGCAGGCCTTCCGCTCCGTCAGCGAGGTGCAGCTCAAGCCCGGGACGGAGCGGCTGCTGCACCTGTTTCGCGAGCGCTGCGCCCGTATCATGCTGCGCGGCAGCTACACGGCCGCCGTTCTCGAGCGCTACGGCGTCCAGAACTTCGAGGTTCTCGGCTGCCCGTCGAACTTCATCCATCCCAACCCCCACCTCGGGGCATCGATCGCAGAGCGCTTTCGCACCAAGCCTCTGCAGGCGGTTGCCCTGGCACCAACCTTCTACTCGTACAATGCCAAGGGCGAGCGCGCCTTGCTGGACGAGTTCGGCGAGGACCGCGTCACCCAGCTGATCGCTCAGGACCCGCTGGCCGCCATCATGCTCGCGCGGCGGGAACTCGACGCGCCTGAGGTGGCCGCCTGGCTCGACGGGAAGGCCGGCCTCCTGACGGAAATGAACAAGGCCGAGCGCGACCTCTGGGCCGGCCGCCTCCGGGGCTACTTCTCGGCCGAGGCCTGGCTGGAAGCCTATCAGGCCGTCGACGCGGTCATCGGAACGCGCATCCACGGCGCCGCCCTGGGCTGGCAGGCTGGCCGGGCGGCCCTCGTGATCAGCTTCGACCTCCGCACGGAGGAGCTTGCCCAGACCATGGGGCTCCCCTTCGTCAAGGCCGCGGCGCTGGCCGCAGGCGGCGCGGAAGCAGCTCTCAAGGCGGGCGTGGAAGCCTGCGCCCCTGTCTACGATGCACGCCGAGCGGAACTCGCCGGCCGGCTCGTGCGGCTGCTGGGCGAGCACGGCGTCACCCCAGGGACGGTTCTCCAGAGCCTTGCCTCCGGTGAGGCCGCCTCCCTGCCGACCGAAGCATCCGCCGGACCGGCGCCCTCGGCACCCAAGCCGACCAGCTGGGGCTTCCTGGAGCAGTACAATCGCCGTCGGATTGCAGGCTGGGTCGCCTCCAGTGGCCCCGTCGCGCCCCGTATCACCGTGCGTCTGGACGGGCAGGAAATCGGAACGGTGACGCCGAGCACCCCTCGCCCCGACATCAGCGGCCACGCCTGGGCCTTCGAAGTGAAGATCCCGGCCGACGCCAAGGTTCCGGACGTGGCAAAGGTCGAGGCGCTGTTCACCGACACCGGCGCCGCCCTCCGGAACTCCCCGGTCGTGACGAGCTTCGCCGCGCAGGACGAGACCAAGGTCCTTCGCGGCCAAGGCGGCTACCTGTTCCTGCAGAACGACAGCAATGGCGTGCTGGAACAGGTCCAGGGCCGCCGCACCCTGTTGCCTGGAGAACTCGACCTTTGGGAGCGCTTCTTCCGTGGCGTCGACGCTGCGGCGGTCAGCCATGGCGTGCGCGTGCTCTACCTGATCGCGCCCAACAAGGAATGCGTCTTCGCCGAGCACCTCCCGGACGGCATCTCGGTGTCCGAGGGGCGGCCGGTGCGACAGGTTCAGGCGCTCGCGGCGCGGCTCGACCTCCGGGCCACGCGCGTCATCTACCCGTTGGAGGCCATGCGCCGCGCCGGGACGGACGTCGCAACCTATCCGAAGGGGGATTCTCACTGGAGCGACTATGGGGCGTCCGTGGCGCTGGACGCAGTCTACGAGGCCATCGGCCTCGACCCCAACACCGCAGGCCCTCAGCCCGGGCCTGACGCATTCCAGGTCGAGTACCGCAACGCCGATCTTCTCTCCAAGCTCGGAGGCGTCTGCGTGGAGGAACAGCCGGTGCTTCGGCAGCGCCCGGCGGCCCGGGTCGTGCAGGACAACGGGGTGCTGAACACGGGACGTCGCCGGGAACTCCGCCCCGCCGCCCAGCAGGCCGCCCTGGGCCACCTCCTGATGCTCCACGACAGCTTCGGTGAGTGGCTGATCCCGCCCCTGGCGGAGCGCTTCGCCTCCACGACCGCCGTTTGGAACGCAAGCCTGGCCCAGAGCATGCTGGAGCAGGAGCGGCCGGACGTCCTGCTGTTCGAGCGCGCCGAGCGATTCCTCGTCGTTCCGCCGCGTTTCGGCTGAGCCGCCCTCCGCCGTGCGTCCAGCATTCCTCGCCGGCCTGGCCCTTCTCGCCTGCTCCGCCACAGGCACGCGAGCGGAGCCAGGTGGAACCCCGGACGCGCCGCCGCGCCTGGAGATCGCGGCCGAGGCTCAGCCTGAGACCGTCTTCCGGTGGGCGACGCAGCGCTGTGGCGACATGAACCTGCCGGATTCCCCGGCACGTGCCCTGCGGACAAGGTCCGGCGTGCTCCTGCTGGCCGCGCACTTCATCAACATCCCTCTGCTCGGCGCCGACTTCGACCACTTGGCACCCAGCTGCGCGGCCAGCAGCCAGGGCGCGGAGGCCGCCGATCCCACCCGCTTCCAGGATCGGTTCTGGGTGCAGGCCCTCCTGCCCTTGCCGCCGGCATCGCCTGGACGCCCTGGACAGGTCGTCGGCCTCGCAAGCCACGAGTACATGGGCTGGAGGCATTCCGGACGCTGTGCCGCTCCCTTTGACGGGTCCGGGCGGCGTCCGGCCGCCTTTCGCTGCTGGTACTCGGCGATCACGGCGGTGGTGGCTGAAGAAGGCGACTGGCGGTTCCAGCCCGTCCCAGCGCCAGACGGGCCTGCAGGCCGTGGCCTGGTGGTAGCCGCTTCGCCCTATCCTTACGACCCGACCGCGACCGCACGCACCGGCTTCTTCTCGGTCAGCAATGCCCTGATCGAAGGCGAGCATGCCTTTGCTCTCGTCTATACCGAAGGCGTGCCTGGCCAGCCCCGCGGCAATTGCCTACTCCGGGCCAGGCTGACCGAGGCGCTGAAAGGCTGGGAGCTTCTCTCGCGGGGCGGATACGCCCCGCGCTCCGAGAACGGTGCCGCCTCACCCACCCGCCCCTGCGATATCGTCGGCAGTGCCGTCTTCGGCGGCGCGCCGGTCCGCTCGGTCATCCGTGTGGCCAGTCCGGCTGGGCCCTGGTGGCTTGCCGTCTTCACCCGGGCCGCGCCCCGCGACGCGCCGCCGGGTACGCCGGAAGGGGTGTTCTACAGCCGCTCGCGCGACCTGCGGAACTGGGCGCCGGCGGAACAGCTCTGGGCCATGCGTCCTTTCCGAAGCCAGCCGGAGGCCGGGGTCTATTACGAGTATCCTTCCCTCGTGGACCATGCCAGTCCATCCCCGGTCTTCGACCGGGCGGCAGAGGAGCCGGGCAAAGCTGACCTTCACCTCTACCTGACGCGGCTGAACCTGATGAACAGGAAGCGGGGGCTGGATCGCGACTTGGTCCGGGTTTCCGTGAAGGTCAGCCCGTGACCACCCGGCATGAGCATCGGGAGGACTGAGCCGATGCAGACGCTTTTCGTTCACCAGAGCTTTCCGGGCCAGTACCGGCACGTCGCGGCCGCACTGGCCGGACGCAAGGGTCACCAAGTCGCAGCACTTGGCGAGCAACGCCTCGGCACGATCCAGGGTGTGAGGCACTTCCACTACAGCAAACCCGAGGGGGCCGGCGATGCGACCCACCGGTACCTGCGCCCGCTGGAAGCATCCGTCCGTCGCGGTCAGGCAGCAGCCCGGGCAGCGGCCGCTCTCAAGGCCCGCGGCTTCGAACCGGATCTGGTCTGCTGCCACCCTGGCTGGGGCGAAGGCCTCTACCTGCGCGACGTGTTCCCAAAGGCGAAGCTGCTCTACTACTTCGAGTTCTTCTACTCGGCACACGGGGCCGATGTGGGCTTCGCGTCCGATCAGCCGGTCGGCCTCGATGAGGCAGCGCGTGTCCGCACGCTGAACGCCAACCACCTCCTCTGCCTTGAGGCGGCCGATTGGGGCCAGACGCCCACGGAGTGGCAGCGGTCCCGCTTTCCAAGCTGGGCGCAGGAGCGGATCACCGTTGCCCATGAAGGGGTCGACACGGACTTGGCGAAGCGCGATCCGAACGCCCGCTTCACTCTTCCGGATGGGCGAAGTCTCGGCCGGGAAGAGGAGGTCGTGACCTTTGTTGCCCGTGGCCTGGAACCCTACCGCGGCTTTCCCTCCTTCATGCGCACCTTGCCGGAGGTGCTTCGGCTCCGCCCGAGGGCTCAGGTGGTCATCGTCGGTGGCGACGAGACACAGTACGGGCAACGCCCGGCCAGCGCACCGAGTTGGCGGGAGGAACTGCTCGCGGAAGTCGGACCCCAGCTGGACCTGGGGCGCGTTCACTTCGTGGGACGGATCCCACACCCGCAGCTTCGCGCCCTTTTCAGCATCAGCGCCGCGCACGTCTACCTGACCTATCCCTTCGTGCTGTCGTGGTCGCTTATCGAAGCAATGGCCAGCAGCTGCCCGGTCATCGGCTCGGCCACCGCTCCAGTCCAGGAAGTGATCCGGGATGGCGAAAACGGGCTGCTGGTTCCCTTTGGCGACAAGGACTTCCTCAAGGAGAAGATCATCACACTTCTGGAAGACCCTCGTTGGGCCGAAGACTTGGCTGCGGCAGCGCGACAAACGACGATCGATCGCTTCGATCTGCAACGCGTCTGCCTGCCGCGGAATGTCGCTCTCCTAGACGCTGTCGCGAGCGGAAAGGTTCAGGACCTCCAAGATCCGGATCACTCACCAACCACCGAGAGTGGAATTGAGCCAGAGACGATGTGCGCACCAGACGCCACCGTTGACGTGAACCGATGCAGGTCGCATGCGAAAACGGAACAGGGCTGGTCTTGACGAGCAAAAGAGAACGGTTGGAAACGCTTTCGGACTCTGAATGGTTCTTGTGGCCGCTGTCCCATACCCGTCTCACGAACTTCTGACTCACTCGTGCGAGGTGCACTGACGTGAGGCGTGCTCCGGTGTGCTTCGAACTGGTGGAGCGCAGGGGACACCCGCCTGCCGCTCGGCGGGCAGGCGCAACGTCTCCTCAGCGCCGGCCGAGACCAGTGGGCCGGCGAGGAGCCCCGTCTCCTCGCGACCGCTCGCGCTCCCGACGAGAGGCACGCTTCCAGACACTGCCAAAGCCGCTCAGTCGCATTGAAAAACCCTGGCGTCTCTGGTCTCCGCCTCTGTGCCCCCGGTGCTGCACTTCTGCGCAGCGGAGACACCGGACTGCATCCACAGCCTTCCACCGCACGAAAGCATCTTCATAACACGCCGCCCAGATCAGCCCGGTCGAAAGGCCGGCGAATACTGGCCTTTTCATGCAGCGTGGCATGTGCTGGCGATACTGCGAGGAGAACGGAGAAGGCTTGGCTGGGGCGCCAGGATTCGAACCTGGGAATGGCGGTACCAAAAACCGCTGCCTTACCACTTGGCGACGCCCCAACAGGCCAACGGGCCGGAACATGTCCTCCGAAGCGGCCGCCGTAAACCCCCGTTTCGCATCTCCCGCTTCAGGATCGTGCGTGACCACCCCAGCGCCACCAGCCGGGCGGCAGCGCACCCGCCGCCCGCGCTGCGGCGGCGCCGTCCGCGAACACCGCGAAGCACGTCGCCCCCGATCCGCTCATGCGGGCAAGCAACGCGCCCGGCAACGCGCCAAGGATTGAGAGAACCTCGCCAACCGGGGGGCAGAGGGCGATGGCAGGCGCCTCCAGGTCGTTCCGCAACGTCCGTAAGGCCGCGGCCATGGCGGCGGCATCCGTCCACCCGGCCGGCAGCGTCGCAGGGGCGGAGAATGGCCCGACTCGCCCGGCGAAAACTCTGGGAGTCGCCAGGGCCAGTCGCGGATTGGCCAGCAACAGCCCAAAGGGTGGCAAGCGGGGTGCAGGCGACAATATGTCTCCCACGCCTCCCATCCGGGCAGGACGCGAGGCCACACAAACCGGGACGTCCGCTCCCAGGCTGGTCGCAAGCGCCTCCAGTCGCACCGCGCCCATCCCCAGGTCCCAGAATTGATCCAGCGCACGCAGGGCGGCCGCCGCGTCGGCCGAGCCGCCGCCGATGCCGGAGGCCACGGGCAGGCGCTTATCCAGGCGCAATGCCGCGCCAGGCAGAGGGCGTCCCGCGGCGTCAGCCAGCAGCCGTGCCGCCCGCAGCACCAGATTGTCCGGCTCGGTCGCCAGTGCCCCACCTTCCGGTCCCAGCACCTCAAGCGAAAGGCTCTGGCCGGGCAGCACTGACAGCCCATCCGCGGCGCCCGCGAACACCGCCAGGCTGTCCAGCAGGTGGTACCCATCCGCCCGGCGCCCAATGACGTGCAGGTAAAGGTTCACCTTGGCCGTCGCGTCTTCCGCCGCCATCATGCTGTGCGCCGCTTCCGGTACATTTCCCATTCTCAACGAAGGGCCGTGGCGGAGGGCAGGCCGTCGCGGAGCTTCGCCTCGACCCGCTCCGCCTCGCTCGCCTCCAGTTCCATGCCCAGCGCCCTCCGCCACTGGAACCGAGCCTCCGCCCGCCGCCCCGCCGCCCAATAGGCGTCGCCCAGGTGGTCGTTGATCACGGCACTCCGCGATTCCAGCTCGGCCGCGCGCTCCAGCCAGCGAATGGCACCCGCCAGGTCACCGGTGCGAAACAGCGCCCAACCCAGACTGTCTGCGATGTTGCCGTCCTGCGGCCGTGCGGCGGCGGCGCGCTCCAGCATGCCCCGCGCCTCATCCAGCCTTTCTCCCCGTTCCACCCAGGCATAAGCTAGGTGATTCAGCACCGAGGGCTGCTCGGGGGAAAGTGTGAGGGCCTGCCGCAAGTCGGCTTCTGCCCCCGCCCAATCGCCGGCCAGCTCGCGTACGATCCCGCGGGCGTAGAAGAGCGGCCAGTCCGCCGGGCCGGGCTGCCCCAGTCGCCCGATGGCCAAGCCATAGGCGGCGGCCGCTTGGTCAGGCTGCCCCTTCGCGCGGAAGATATCGCCAAGAGCCACCGCTGGCTGTGGTGCGCGTGAGTAGGCTTCCGCCATGCGGCCCAACAGCGCCACGGCCTCCTCGCTTCGGTCCACCCGGCTCAGCAGCGCGGCGCGGCGCAGCCAGGCCAGAGGAGCCATGGGATCGTCTTCTCCTACGCTTTCCAGCACCGCCAGCGCAGAGGCCACGTGGCGCTCGTCGGCAAGGCTTTCGGCGGCCAGAATCAGCGCGGGCGCGAAGCCCGGGCGCAACCGCAGCGACAAGCGCGCCAGGATCAGTGACAGTTCCGGGGCTCCTTGCCGGCGCAGCGTCGCCCCAAGCGCCACCTGTGCCTCGGCCATTCCCTCCACCGGAGAGGCGACGGCGCGGCCGGACAATGCCGCCCGCCGCTGCGCCGGGCCAGCTGTCAACGCGATGTCGTCCGAACCAACGGCCATGGCGTCAAACAACCGCGCACCGTCCGCTTCGCGCCCCGCGCGGGCCAGAATGCCGGCGGCAATGGTGGTCAGCCGCAGGTTCGGCTCACCGGACTGTGCCACCGCGATTCGGATCAGTCGCTCCGCCTCCCGGCCGCGCCCCGCCAGGTCGGCAATCATGGCTCCATGCAGCGCGGCGACGGCGCGCAATGGTCCGGTCTCGATGAAGGGGTGCAGCGTTGCGAGCGCTGCGTCCGCGCTGCCCCGCCCGGCCTGGGTCCAGGCCAGCAGAAGCGGCTGCAGGATTTGTGCGCTGCCCTGGCGCGGAAGGCCACGAATCCGCGCTTCCGCCCGCTCCCAGCGGCCAGCCTGGGCGTCGGTCCCTGCCAACAGCATCGCGGCCAACTGGCTCTCGGGCAGCCTGCGTGCCAAGCGCACCGCGTCCAGCCGGCCGTCCATGACCGCTGCGCTGAAAGCGCGAGAAAGGATTTCAGGCTCGTCCGGCTCGGCCGCGAGCGCCGCCAGCAAAGCGTCCGCCGCCGCTGCCGCATCGCTCTCGTTGGAGGCAAGCCGCCCTGCCAGATAGGGACCGAACACACCCGCGGGCGCAGGCACAGGAGGTACCGCTGCGGCGCGCCGGGCGCGCGCGCCTCCCGGCGCCGGTGATGCCTCCGAAGCGCCCGTTCCTTCGGCGTGAGACGGCCCGCCGGAGGGACCACCCGCTGCGCATCCAGCCAGCAGGGCAGCGGCCAGCAGCATGATCTGCCCGTGTTTTCGGACATGGCTGCCCATGGCGAAGAACACCAGAGAAGAGACTTGGCCCTGAAACGGCATCATGCGGCGCAGCGTAGGATCACTGACCCGTGAGACGCCAGCCCGACCTTGCAACGCAATCAATGCCCACCGGAACTGTGACTTTCATGCGGCAGACAGGAGGTTTCCAGCAAATGGGTCACAAAACGGCGATGTTTCCTCCCGCCGGCTTTATATACCATTACGTAACATTACCGAACCCGAGGAGAGGATACGATGCGTGCCCTGATCGTGGCGCTTGCCCTGTTTGCCGGCCTCGCCGCCAGCCCCGCCGAAGCACAAAACCGCTTCTGGCTGGTTAACAACACCGGCGACACCATCCAAACTGCCAACGTCTCGGCCTCCCGCCTTTCGAACTGGGGTCCGGACATCCTCGGGAACGGCGTGCTGCCCTCCGGCAACAGGGTTTACGTCACCCCCAACTTCGGCGACTGCGTCCTCGACGTGCGCGTGACCTATGCCAGCGGGCGGGAGGAAACGCGGATGGGTCTGAACGCCTGCTCGATCAACACCATCGCGTTCGGCGGTGCGGGCACCGGCACCACGGCTGCCGCAGGTACGGGCGCCACGATCGCCGCGCCGCGAGGAGGTGATCCGTCCTTCAATTTCGTAAATCGATCGGGTCAGACAATCCGTGAACTCTACATTTCCCTCTCCTCGCAATCGAGCTGGGGATCGGACCGCCTGGGCACTGACGTCATGAGCCCAGGTGCATCCGTTTACATCCGGTTGCCCGGCGGTGGCTCGTGCGCGGCCGATATCCGGGTGGTCTATGCCAATGGCAGCGCGGCCGAGCGACGCGGCGTGGAGACCTGCAGCCGCACCGACGTGATCTGGCGCTGAGGACGACAACCGCGTTGCGGCGACAAGAGCGGCGCAGCGCTTCTTTTCACAGCAACGTTCTTGTATTGTTCTTGACGGGATGTGGGGTGAATGCCCAAATAAACTGTAACACAAGGCGAACTCCATAGGAGGCCACCATGCCGGACGGCAGCCTGGGCAGCCCTCTTCCACTCCACCGGGGCCGCGGTGCGGTTTCCAATCCACCGAACCGTTTCGAACGCGCACGCACGGACGCCTTTGATGACGGCTGGGGGACCCTTGCCGCCACGCTGGCCGATCTGCCGCCACTTGCCACCTCCCTGACCCGCGATGCGGCCCGCTCGGCGCTGAGCTGGAACGACAGCCCTGATATTGGCTTCGATCGCTCCGTGAACCCCTACAAGGGCTGCGAGCACGGCTGCATTTATTGCTATGCCCGCCCAACGCATGCCTGGATCGGGCTCTCCCCCGGACTCGATTTCGAGTCCCGCCTTATGTTCAAGCCCGAGGTGGCGAGCCTGCTGGAGAAGGAGATCAGCAAGCCCGGCTACGTGCCGCGCCCGATCGCGCTGGGCTCCAACACCGATCCCTACCAGCCGGTGGAACGCACCCTTGGCCTGACACGGCAGGTGCTGGAGGTGCTGGACCGCTTCAGCCATCCCGTCACGATCGTCACCAAGTCAGCCGGCGTGCTGCGCGACATGGACATCCTCACCCGGATGGCGGCCCGCAACCTCGTCCAGGTCTGCCTATCCGTCACCACGCTGGACAACCGCCTGGCGCGCATCATGGAACCCAGGGCGGCCACCCCCCTGCGCCGCCTGACGGCGATGCACGAGCTGTCCCGCGCGGGCATTCCCGTGGGCGTGCTGGCCGCGCCGATGATCCCTGGTGTGAACGATGCCGAGCTGGAGAAGGTGCTGGACGCCGCCCACGCCCACGGCGCGCGCGCGGCGGGCTACGTCCTGTTGCGCCTTCCGCTTGAAATCCGGCAGATGTTCGAGGATTGGCTGAACGCCCACATGCCGGACCGGGCCGCCCGTGTGCTCGCCCTCATCCGCGAGACACGCGCCGGAAAGACCTATGATCCGCGTTTCGGCCTGCGTCAGACCGGCACCGGCCCCTATGCCGACATGCTCGCGCGCCGCTTCGCGGTCGCGGTGAAGCGCCTGGGCATGGACCAGGCCCGGGAGAACGGCTCGCTCGACTGCTCCCGCTTCGCGGTGCCGGCTGCCGAGGAGCGCCAGCTGGTGCTGCTGTAATACCCGGGGAAGGCGCGGAGCCTTCCCCGGAAGACGTGCTTACTGGACGCGCACGTAGCGCAGCGGGAAATAGTTGTCGGCCATCAGCTGCAGCGAGATGTTCTGCCGCGCCGCCCAGACCACCACCTGCTGGTGCACCGGGATGTGCCCGACCTCGTCGGCATGGATCTTCATGGCCTCGTTGATCAGCTGCTGGCGCTTCGCCGGATCCTGCTCTACCCCGATCTGATCCGTCAGCGCGTCGAAACGCGCATTGCTCCAGCCGCCCGAGTTGAACACCCCGCGCGTGCCGCCACGCGTGCCCATGATGTTGTACAAGGTGTTGTGCGCGTCATAGGTGGTGGGCGTCCAGCCGAGCAGGTAAAGGCTGGTTTGGTAACGCGGCGCCAGGATCTCCGCGAAGTAGCGCGCGCGGGTCTGGGCGTTCAGCGTCACGCGCACGCCGATGCGCGCCAGCATCGAAACCACGGCCGTGCAGATCGCCTCGTCGTTCACGTAGCGGTCGTTCGGGCAGTCCATGGTCACGCCGAAGCCGTTGGGATAACCGGCCTCCGTCAGCAGGCGCTTGGCCGCGTCCACATTGGGCCGCACCACCCTGTCCTCGGCCTCGGTCCAGCCATTGACGCCCGGCCCGATCATCAGCCCGGTCGGGCGCGACTGGCCGCGCATGATGCGCGCCTTGATCGCCTCAAGGTCGACCGCCTGCTGCATGGCCCGGCGCACGCGCACGTCGCGGAAGGGGTTGCGCCCGCGCACGTCGGACTTCAGCAGTTCGTCGCGCGCCTGGTCCATGCCGATGAACACGGTGCGCAGTTCCGGGCCCTGGTGGATCCGGACGTTGGGCGCCCGGCTCAGCCGCTCCGTGTCCTGCGGCGGCACGGTGTAGACCATGTCCACTTCGCCCGAGAGCAAGGCAGCGATGCGGGTCGCGTCGTTGCCGATGACGTTGAACACCACCTCGTCGAGGTTGTGCTCCGGCTTGTCCCACCAGTTCGGGTTTGGGCGCAGCACCGTCCGGCGATCCGGTTCGCGGCTGACCAGCACGAAGGGACCGGTGCCGTTGGTGTTCCGGGTCGCGAAGTTCTCCTGGCCGGTGGTGAGGTCCACCGCAGAGGTGGCGTTGTTCGCCTCCGCCCACTTCTTGGACATCATCGTCCAGGTGGTGATTTCGTCGAGGAAGATCGGGTCGGGGGTGTTGGTCTCGAACTCGACGGTGAAGTCGTCGATCTTGCGCACCTCCTTCACGGAGGACAGCACCGATGTGAGGTTCGAGCCCTGGCCACGCACGCGCGCGGCGCTGAAGACCACGTCGTCCGCGGTGAAGGGCGAGCCATCGTGGAACTTGACGCCCTGGCGCAGGTTCAGCCGCCACACGGTCGGGGAAGGCTGGGTCCAGGAGACGGCCAGGGCCGGCTCGATCTTCAGCTCCCGGTTCCGGCGGACCAGCGGCTCGTAGATGTTGGCCGTGAAGGAGAGAAGGAAGGTCTCGTTCCGCGCATAGGGATCCATGGAGTTGACGTCGCCGTCATTGGCCCAGCGGAAGGTCGCAGCATCGGCGGCGCCCATGCCCGCGCAGAGCATCAACGCCGCGGCGCCGGCCAGAAGGTATCGTCGCATCCCTTGGTCTCCCCTTTCGGAATTCGCCGGAAGGCTAGTCGGAAGGGGCGCAAATGCAAACGGGGGCCTCGCGGCCCCCGTTCGGTCAGTCGGCAAGAGAAATGCCGCTCAGGCCGCGCGGAGCGCCCGGGGCAGGTCCGCCACGGCCTGGTCCACCATGGTGGCGTCCGCCTCGGCGGTCAGCTTCTCGGCGATCACCGACCGCGCGGCCGCAGCGGCGATCTCGGCCGCGGCCTGCCGCACCTCGCTCAGCGCACTGGCCTCGGCGGCGGCAATGCGGTCCATTGCCATCCGCTCGCGGCGGGCGGCGCTTGCCTCGGCTTCGGCGGTTGCGGCCGTGGCCACACGGTCGGCCTCGGCGCGGGCACGGGTGATCATCGCTTCCGCCTCGGCAATCGCAGCGGCCCGATCGGCCTCGGCCTGCTTGCGCATGGCCTCCGCCTCGGACCGGAGGCGAGTGGCCTCGGCCAGCTCGGTCCGCACGCCTTCGGCGCGGGCGTCCAGCGCGGCCATGGCCTTGGCCCAGACGTTCCGGCCGAGCAGCAGCAGGAAGATGACAAAGGAAACGGCGACCCAGAACTTCGGGTCGAGCCAGAAGTGCTCGTAATGGTGCATCACGCCGCTCCCGAGGTGATGTTGCGGGCCGTCAGCTCGCGGCCGACTGCGGCCTCGACAGCCGCCTTGTCCTCAAGCCCCGAGAGACGCTTCACCAGCGCTTCGGTCGCGTCCGTCGCGGCCTCGCGCAGCGCGGCCATGGCGGAGTCGCGCGCCGCCCCGATACGGGTCTCGGCCTCGGCGATCTGGGCGTTCAGCTTGGCGGCAAGCGCCTCGCCACGCTTGGCGGCATCGGCCTGGGCCGCGGCGGCTGCGGCAGCGACCGAAGCCTGGGCCTCGGCGCGGGCGCGGGCGGTGCTGTCGCGCTGACCGGCCTCGGCGGCCTCTGCCTCAGCGCGGGCGTCGCGCGCCGCGTCCAGGTCGGCGCCAATACGGGCCCGGCGGCTTTCCAGCACCTCGGCCACCGGCGGCAGGAGGTAGTGAGAGGCGAGAAAGACGAGCAGCCCGAAGATGACGAACAGCCAGACCACCTGGGCGATGGTCAGGGGGTTCGCGAAGTCGAGCTGCGGCATGCCACCGGCATCGGCGGCATCATGGGCGGCGGCGTTGTACTCGGCCGCCGTGCGGTTGGCCTCGCGCACCGCATTCGCGCGGTCGCTGTCCGCCTGCACGGGTGGGCTCGGCAGTCGCTGGCCGGGCAACGGCTCGTCCGTGCGGACCGCGCCGGTGGGCGCCGGCGCCGTGACGTGCTGGGCCAGCGCGGCCGGAGCCTGCGAGAGCACCAGTGCGAGGGCGGCAAGGCGCCAGAACGAACCGTAGGGCAGGCGAGGCATCATGTCTCCGTTCCCCGGCAAGCGGATGGGCGGGCCTCCAGAGGGCCCGCCCATCCGCGCCGCGGCTGCGCTCAGGCGAAGAGGATGAGGAAGGCGATCAGCAGCGCGAAGAGCGCAACGGCTTCCGTCAGGGCGAAGCCCAGGATGCCGATCGGGAACACGGCGTCGCGGGCGGACGGGTTGCGGGCGACGCTGGTGATCAGCGAGGAGAAGATGTTGCCGATGCCGAGGCCGACGCCGAACAGCGCGATCACGGCGAGGCCGGCACCGAGCGCCTTGTAGGCGCCGAGATAGGCGGCGGGGTCGTTCATCTGAGCTTTCCTTGTCTGGAAGATGTTGCCGGCACGTCGCTTAGTGCAGGTGCACGGCGTCGTGCAGGTAGATGCTGGTGAGGATCGCGAAGACGTAGGCCTGAAGGAAGGCGACGAGGATCTCGAAGCCGATCAGGGCCACGTTCACCGCGAGCGGCAGGGCGGCGCCCAGGAAGCCGACGGCGCCCAGCGAGCCGATCAGCACGATGAAGGTCGCGAAGACCTTCAGCATCACGTGTCCCGCGACCATGTTCGCGAAGAGACGGATGGAGAGGGAGATCGGCCGGGAGATGTAGGACACGACCTCGACCGGGATGATGATGGGCGCAAGCCAGAGCGGCGCCCCCTCGGGAAAGAAGTAGCCGAAGAACTTCTTGCCGTGGATCGCGAGCGCCACGATCGTCGTCACCAGGAAGACCAGCACCGCGAGGCCGAGCGTGACCGCGATGTGCGAGGTGTAGGTGAAGGCGTAGGGCAGCAGGCCCAGCATGTTGCCGAACAGCACGAACATGAAGAGCGCGAAGACGAAGGGGAAGTAGCGGCGCCCCTCGTGCCCGACCTGGCCGATGAGCACGCCCTCCACGAATTCGTAGAGCATTTCGGCCGCAGCCTGCAGCCGGCCCGGCACCACGGCCCGGTGGCGCATGCCAACCATGAACAGCAGGGTAATAAGCCCCACAGCGAGCAACATGTGCGCGTTGGACTGGGAGAAGCCCACGGCCCGGCCGATGGGGCCCAGGACCGGGACCAGCTCGAACTGGCTCAGCGCGTCGATCGTCTTGCCTTCGGCGGCCACGTGTCGGTCCCTGCGTTACGGCATCAAGGCTTGGCGTTCGGGCGGGGCTTGAACAGCCGATAGACGTTCAGCACCCCGGCGGCACCACCCACGAGAAAGAAGACCAGGAAGAGCCAGGGGAAGGTTCCGAGCCAGCGGTCGAGCAGAAAGCCCAGACCCGCGCCCGCGACAAGCGCCGCCACGACCTCGACCCCCGCGCGGAAGCCAATTCCCCACGAGCCCGTCGGCAACCCGCCCTCCGCCTTGGCGGGGTCGGGGTCCAGGCCCTGCTTGGCCCTGGCCTGCCGAAGTCGGTCGTCGAAGCCGTCCCGGTGTTCCACCTTGCTCTCCCGCGGTTTTCCCCCCGGAAGGCAGGGGGTCCCTAAATTGACGTCCATGTGGTGTCAAGCGCGTGCGGTGCGGCGAAGCCCGACCGCCGCGCATATTGCGCGGCACACCCGCGCCCGCGAAGGGCTCAGGCGCCGATGAACCCGCCCGATTGCCGCGCCCAGAGCCGGGCATAGGCCCCGCCCCGGGCCAGCAGGGCGGCGTGCGACCCGGTCTCGACGACCCGCCCGGCCTCCAGCACCACGAGCCGGTCGAGGCTCGCGATGGTGGAGAGGCGGTGGGCGATGGCGATCACCGTCTTGCCGGCCATCAAAGCCGAGAGTTGCTCCTGGATCGCGGCCTCCACCTCCGAATCGAGGGCGCTCGTCGCCTCGTCCAGCACGAGAAGGGGCGCATCCTTCAGCAGCACGCGGGCTATGGCCACCCGCTGGCGCTGCCCGCCCGAGAGCTTCACGCCGCGCTCCCCGGCATGGGCGTCATAGCCGCAACGGCCGCGCCAGTCGGACAAGGCCGCGATGAAGCCGGCGGCCTCGGCCCGCCGGGCGGCCTCCTCCACCTCCGGCAGGGAAGCGTCCGGGCGCCCGAAGCGGATGTTGTCGAGGATGGAGCGGTGCAGCAACGCCGTATCCTGCGTGACCAGCCCGATCGCGGCGCGCAGGCTTTCCTGCGTGACGCCGGCGATGTCCTGGCCGTCGATGGTGATGCGCCCCTGCTCCGGATGGAAGAAACGGAGGAGGAGGTTGACGGTGGTGGTCTTGCCGGCGCCGGACTGGCCGACAAGGCCCACCCGCTCCCCGGGAGCGACGTCCAGGTCGAAGCCGTCCAGCACCGAGGCGTCGCGCCGGCCATAGCCGAACCGCACGCCCTCGAAGCGGATGGCGCCGCGGGTGACGCGGAGCGGACGGGCGCGGGGCGGGTCGGGCTCGGTGGGCTCGGCCGCGATGCTGCGCATGGCTTCCTGCACCACGCCGAGGTTCTCGAAGATGCCGGCGACATTGAAGGCCACCCAGCCCGACATGTTGCTGATCTGCCAGGCCATCGGCAGCGCGGTCGCGACCGAGGCGATCCCCACCTGCCCCTGGGCCCAGAGGGCGATCGCGGTGCCGGCCATGGCCACCAGCAGCGCCGCGTTCAGCACGGAGAGCAGGGCAGCGTTCGCGGTGACCATGCGGGACTGGCGCTGGAAGGCGCCTGTCAGGCCGAGCACCCCGTCCTGCACGAAGGCGTCCTCGCGCTCCGCCCGCGCGAAGAGCTTGATGGAAAGGATGTTGGTGTAGGCATCCACGATGCGGCCGGTCAGCAGGCTGCGCTGCTCGGAAGCCGCGCGCGAGCGGTCGCGCATGCGGGGAACGACGAAGCGCAGCAGGGCGGCATAGGCCACGAACCAGACGAGGATGGGCATGGCCAGGCGCCAATCGGCGCCACCCAGCCAGAGCACGGCGCTCGAGCCATAGACGAGGATGTACCAGACGGCGGTGACGCTCTGAACCACCGATTCCCGCAGCGCGGGTCCCGCCTGCATGACGCGGTTGGCGATGCGCCCGGCAAAGTCCTCCTGGAAGAAGGGCCAGCCCTGGCGGGAAACCAGGCGGTGGGATTGCCAGCGGATGAGGCTGGTAAAGGCGGGGTTGATGCCCTGATTGGTGACGAGGTTCTGGGCCAGGATCGCGCCAGGGCGGAGCACCAGCAGAACCAGGCCCATGAGGACGAGGCTCCCCCCGGCCTCGGCCCAAAGGCGGTCCGGCGCATGGGCGCCAAGAAGGGCGATCACCCGGCCGATGAACACCGGGATCAGGCTGTCCAGCACCGCCACGACCATGCCCGTGACGAAAAGCGCCACCACCAGGGCGCGGGCCTGGCGGGCGAAGTGCCAGTAGAAGCCCAGCAAGGTGGCGGGCGGCGGGGCTTCGGGAACCGGGGTGCCGAAGGCCCTCGCGGCCCGGACGCCCGGTGGGGCAATCGGGTCGATGAAGGATTCGAAGGCGCGAAAGGGCATCCGGAGAATGTGGGGTTGGGGCGGGAGGAGCGCCACCGCCGGACCGGGTGCCTCACCGTCCCACCGAAACCAGCACTGGAGGGCGGGCGTGCCTCAGAGCGGCCGGCGTGAAGGCGGACACAGATCGGTCACAGGTGAACGCGCCACAAATCCCCCCCCGATCTCCCCAGAAGGCTTCCCCAGGCAAACGGGGGCTTCACGCCAGAATCCTGCCTGTTGATGCAGCAGGTATCCCTGGTGCGGCTTCCCCGGCTCAGGCCAGGGGACCGGTTCGAAACAGCGACACGCGCAAGCCTCCGTGCGGGACCGGCGCACCAACCGGCAGGAACGGCAATCCGGTGGCTTGGGCCAGCCTCGGCTCGCTCGTGATGATCCCGACGCGCCAGCCCGCGAAGCGGGTTGCCAGAACTCGGCCGAAGGCCCGGTAGAGAGGCAGCAGCTTGTCCTTTTCGCCGAGGCGGGCGCCGTAAGGCGGATTGGCGATCACGAGGCCCGGCGGGCCTTCGGGCGGGGTAAGTTCGCTGATGGGGGACTGATGGAATCCGGTGCCCTCCGAAACGCCGGCACGCGCGGCATTGGCGCAGCTCATGGTGATGGCGCCTGCATCCCGGTCTCGGCCGTAGCAGGGAAAAGTCGGGGGGCGAGCGCTTTTCACCGCGCGCATCTGGGCCCAGGCCTCGGAATCGAAGGTGGCGAGCTGCTCGAAGGCGAAGGACCTGGCGCGGCCGGGATTCAGACGGGCGGCGATCTCGGCGGCCTCGATGACAAAGGTGCCGGAGCCGCACATGGGGTCCAGCACAGGCTCGGTGCCGAGATAGCCGCATTGACGGAGGAAGAGGGAGGCCATGGTCTCGCGCATGGGAGCGGCGTTGACGGCCTCCTTGTAGCCGCGCTTGTGGAGAGGCTCCCCCGAAGTGTCGACGCTCAGGGTGCAGAGGTCATTCTCGATGCGCGCCCGCACGAGGATGGAGCCCTCAGCAGCCTGGGGAGCGCCCAAGGTTTCGCGGATGGCGGTTTCCACGCGCTGGGCGGCGGCGCCGGAGTGATAGATGCGGGAGGCACTGCAGGTGGCCTCCACCCGGAAGGGCATGTCCGTGCGGAGGACGGTGGCCCATGGAACCCGGCGCGCGCGGGAGTCCAGCTGGGCAAGGTGGGTGACGTGGAACTGGTCGATGCGGGCCAGGACGCGGCCGGCGCCGCGAACCCAGAGGTTGGCGCGCCAGACCTCGGGCCAGCCGCCCCGGATGGTGACGCCGCCGGGGACGGCGCGGGCGTGCCCGAATCCCTTTGTGCGGACTTCATCATGGAGGACAGGCTCGAGACCGGGTGGGGCGGTGAGGAAAATCTCAAAATCAGCAGTGGGGGTCATTGGGCCTGCGGCAGATGGGGGTGTCGTTTCAGTCTCCGGCCAGCGGTTTCGGGCCGGCCGTTTTGCGAGGGTAGAAGGGATGATGGGAGATAGCCGCCGTTCTCTCAGGTGCCCTCAGGATATGGATGTTCCCCCCCCTTGGCAGGCAATTGAGGGGGACGCGAACGTGACAACTGCCCAAGTTCTGATCTTCAGAATGGCCCGAGACCTACCCGGACCCCCCATGCCGGCGAGAGTGATGGCAAGTCCCTCCTGCCACCGCTAGCCTTTCACGCATCGCTGTTGCCTAGCGGCCCGGCCGTGGCCACCAAGTCTACACGGGAGGAAAAAGAAATGCATCGGACCACCGCGCTCGCGGTCACGCTTCTTCTCGCCATTCCGGCCGTCCAAGCCCAACAGGCGAGCGAGATGACCTTCTTCGTCACATCCACCAATCCCGGACAGGGCGCGAATCTCGGCGGGTTGGCCGGCGCGGACGCGCAGTGCCGATCGCTCGCATTGGCGGTCGGCGCGGGCAATCACACCTGGCGTGCCTATCTTAGCACCTCCGCCACCAGTGGCAGCCCAGCCGTGAATGCGCGGGACCGCATTGGGCGTGGCCCCTGGCGCAACGCGAGGGGTGAGGTGGTCGCGCAGGACCTCGCCTCGCTGCACAGCGATGCAAACCGGTTGACGAAGCAGACGGCGCTGACCGAGCGCGGCGAGATCGTCAACGGCCGCGGCGACAACCCGAACAACCACGATGTTCTGACCGGCTCGCAGCCCGATGGCACCGCTTTCGCGGGTGACCAGGACCGGACCTGCGGCAACTGGACGCTCGGTGGGGCGGAAGGCTCGGCGATCGTCGGGCACCACGACCGGATGGGCCTGCAGGACGACGCGCCCGCGAGGTCCTGGAACTCCTCCCATGCGACCCGCGGCTGCAACCTGGCGGGCCTGCGCACAACCGGCGGCGCCGGGCTGTTCTACTGCTTTGCAGCGGACTGAGGGGCGCCATCCGTTCAGCATCGATGGCCCGTGGGTCCATTTCGCGGCATGGAGGCTGCCCGGGAGCAGGGCCCTCCGGCACGGGGGGAGCTTTGCTACGGTTGAGGCGGTTCGGGCGAGGTTTCCGGAAGCGGCTGGAGCAACAGGGCGAAGTCGGACCGACCGCGCCATCCCTGCGTCAGACAGCCCATCTGAACAAGGAACTTCGGGGAACTCTCTTTCTGTTCTTCGCTTCCCTCAAACGAAGCGCAAGGCCAGGAAGCCGCCGATAATCGCCAGCGCCGTGACACCGGCGATGAGGTTCAGGCGGCGTTCGATGAACTCCCGCGCCGGAGGCCCGTAGCGGCGCAGCAGAAAAGCGAGAAGGAAGAAGCGGGCGCCGCGGGTGAGAATGCTGCAGAGAAAGAAGATCCAGAGCGAGAAGTGGGCAGCACCGGATGCGATTGTGACGATCTTGTAGGGGATGGGCGTCAGGCCCTTGATGAGGATGACGGCGGCGCCCCAGCGATCGAACCAGCCGGTGAAGGTGGCCAGCGCGTCGGCGTGGCCGTAGGCGGAAAGAACAGGAAGGGCCACGGCCTCGAAGAACAGAGCGCCGATGGCGTAGCCGAGAAGGCCACCGATGACCGAGGTGACGGTGCAGATGAAAGCGTAGCGATAGGCGCGCTCCGGCCGGGCCAGGCACATCGGAATGAGCATGGCGTCGGGCGGGATGGGAAAGACGCTGCTTTCCGCAAAGGAGACAACACCGAGCAGGCTCGGTGCCCTGGGATGGGCGGAGAGGGCGATGATCCGGTCGTACAGGGCGCGCAACATGGGATGAGGCCATCCCATGTGGCTGGGCAGGCGGCAAGGGCCGAAGGAGGAACGGACGAAGAAACCGCCTGGGTTCGACCGTCGAGCGGCTCCTACTGGAATGCCGGTGTCGCGGAGATCAGTCTGGTGAGACGGTCCGGCCTTTGATGCCTCCGTGGGTCGGCAACCATGATATCTGGCCTGAACAGGGCGGTCGAAGGTGTCGGGGAAGGCCCGGTGCTGGACTTCCGCGCCTCGCGGGCAGGGTTTGTGGGCGAGGGCGTGCCGGGCCGCTTGAGGCGTGGCATGATCGTCCCGGCCAGGCTCCTGCGGTGGCAACCCGCTCCAGCGTGTCCAGCGCCGCGGCCCGAGATGCCTGGTGGCGTGGAATGCTTGGTCGCGCTTCTCGGCGCCGGCGGTGCGCGCCTTCCACGGCATGCCGTTGCGGCGCGGATGCATGGTGCCCCAAAGGGCGTCGCAGGCATTGTCGCCGCTGCCGGTTCGGCTTTGCTCGGCCTGCGGCAGTTGGCTCAGCAGGCCCTGCACGATCGCGCCGTGCCCTCCAATGGTCGGTCATCTCCACAGCCCTGATCTCGTGGCTGTGCGGATGATCGCGAGGCGCACCTTGCGCCAGGCTCGTCCTGCGTCGAAGCCTTGCTCCTGCAGCAATGTTGGTAAGAACCGTGCAAGGGTCCCATGTCGTGCCTGGCTTCTCCGGCATGCCCGAGAACCGCTTCCAGACGACGAATGCGGCCCCCGCCATCCGGATCTTCCTGGGCACCAGATGAACACGGGTTCCGATCAAAGGAATGGCCAGGCAGTGTCTGCTCGTTGCTTCGCCGGAGAATCCTGTGCCGCACCTGACAGAGCCACTCGCCGCCCGCTTGGCCACCATCGCTCTTGGCCATGTGGAGCGGGAGTACCCACACAAGCCCGACCACGTGCTTGCGGCCGCGGAAGACGGGTATGCTCCATCCACCGCGCACCCGGTGTTCTTCGGCAGCTTCGACTGGCATTCCTGCGTCCATTCACACTGGATGCTGGCGCGGTTGCTGCGCCGGTTCCCTGAAATGGCACCCGCATCGGCAATCCGGGCCCTGTTTCACCGCCGCCTGACTGCCGAGGCCCTGGCGGGTGAGTGCGCCTATCTTCGGGCTCCGAGCGCCCGCGGGTTCGAACGGCCCTATGGCTGGGGTTGGCTACTGGCCTTGGCCGCCGAACTGGGCCGGCACCCTGGGGAGCCGTGGGCAAGCCGGATCACGCCCTTGGCCGAAGCCTTCGCCCGACGATTCGAGGATTTCCTGCCTCTGGCCACCTATGCGGTGCGAACGGGAAGCCACGGCAACACGGCCTTCGCCCTTCTGATGGCCGCCGACCACATGGGCCCGGCGCTTGTCCCTCACGCGCGGCGCCTGTTCGCCACCGACCGGGCCTGCCCAGCCTGGGGAGAGCCGGGCGGGGACGACTTCCTTTCGCCAACCCTGACGGAGGCCGCGCTCCTGGCCCGGCTGCTGCCACCGGGCGAATTCCTCCCCTGGTTCGACGCCTTCCTGCCCGATCTGGTGCGCGGCCAGCCCGCCGTGCTGTTCGAACCCGCCAGGGTTTCCGACCGCACGGACGGCAAGATCGCGCACCTGGATGGGCTGAACCTGTCCCGCGCCTGGTGCTGGCGCCGGTTGGCGGCGGCGCTGCCCCAGGGGGATGCGCGGCGGGAGGCCATGCTGTCGGCGGCGGCGGTTCACCTGGATGCCGGGCTGCCACACGTCGCCGGGCATTACATGGGCGAGCATTGGCTGGCCAGTTTCGCGGTGCTGGCGCTGGAGGGGTAGGGCAGTCGCGGCCTCCCGGTGTATTCTTCCCCGAACCGGACCAGGACCAGTGGCGGCCCCCTGGCCCGGTTTGCGAGAGGGAACCGAGTGCAAGCGTCGCCACCGCCCCTGCCGCCGCCCGACCGTCCGCGCAGGCTGCGCGATACCCTGGCCTTCTACGCGGCGGTCCTGCTGGTGGGCAGCAGCTTTCTCGTTTGGGGACTGATCGCCTGTCCCCTCTCCGTCCTGCTGCCCCCGCGCACAGGGCGCCGCCTGGGCCGGCGGGTCATCACCGGAGGGTTCCAATGGCTTCTCCGGGCCATGGAGCGCTTGGGGATCGTGGAACTGGACCTTTCGGCGCTCTCCCCCCTGCGCGAGGCGCGAGGGCTGGTGGTCGCGCCCAACCATCTTTCCATGCTCGACGTGATGCTGGTGGTGTCGCACCTGCCCGATGCCGTCTGCATCATGAAGGCGGGGCTGGAGCGGAACCCGGCGCTCGGCGGCGGGCAACTGGCGGGCTACATCCCGAACGACGATCCGCGCCGGGTGATCGCCCGCGCCACGGAGGCGCTGCGGTCCGGGGCCAACCTGCTGGTGTTTCCGGAAGGCACGCGCAGCCCGGACGGAGGGCTCAATCCTTTTCATCCTGGCTTCGCGCTGATCGCACGCCGGGCCGGCGCGCCCGTGCAGACGGTGCTGATCGAAAGCAACACTCGCTATCTCGGAAAAGGCTGGCCGCTTTGGCGGCGGCCAGACTTCCCGCTGCGCTACCGTGCGCGGCTGGGGGAGCGGAGCGCGGTGCAAGGCTCCGCAGCCGCTTTTGCAGAGGGCCTTCGGCGGCGCCATGCCGCCGCCCTGGAGGTTCCGCTTCGTTGAGCCGCACGCATCTCGTTGTGATCCCCAGCTATAACACCGGGCCGCGCCTGATGGAGACGGCGGCCGCTGCCCATGCCGCTTGGCCGGTGGTGTGGGTGGTGGCGGACGGCAGCACGGACGGTTCGGCCGAGGCGCTGCGCGGTATCGCCGATCCGGGCTTCCGTTTGATCGAACGCCCGGCGAATGGCGGCAAAGGGGCGGCCCTGCGGGATGCCATGGAGGCCGCGGCGCGGGAGGGCTTCACGCATGTTCTGGCCATGGATGCCGATGGCCAGCACCCGGCGGACCGCATCCCAGACTTCATGGCGGCCTCCGCCGCGCGTCCGGAAGCGATGATCCTCGGCTGCCCGGTGTTCGGGCCCGAGGCGCCCTTGCTGCGTGTGCGCGGCCGGCGGGTCTCCAACTGGTGGGCCGGGCTGGAGACCCTCTGGTCGACGCCGGGCGGGGAAGCGATCGGCGACAGCCTGTTCGGCTTCCGCGTCTATCCCATCGCGCCGCTGCTGGAGATCATGCGCCGGACACCCTGGATGCGGCGCTACGACTTCGACGCGGAGGCAGCGGTGCGCCTGGCTTGGCGCGGGGTGCCGGCCATCAACATCCCGGCTGCGGTGCGCTATCTCGGCCCGGCCGAGGGGGGCACCTCCCACTTCCGCTATGGCCGGGACAACCTGCTGCTCACCGGCATGCACACGCGGCTGATGATCGGCTTTCTCCTGCGCCTGCCGGCGCTCATCCTTCGACGAGGCCGCCCATGACAAGCATTCAGCCCCTGGTCGAGGTTCGCCGCGGGGGTGTCGCGGAAAGCACCCACCATGGTGTGGCGGTGGTGGCGGACGCGCAGGGGCGGCTGCTCCACGCCTGGGGCGACCCGGACCTGCTCACCTTTCCGCGCTCTTCGCTCAAGCCGTTCCAGGCGCTTTCACTCGTCGAAAGCGGGGCTGCGGACGGGCTCGATCCCGCCCATCTTGCCCTGGCCTGCGCGTCCCACCGGGCGGAGCCGTTTCAGGTGACGATGGTGGAGAACTGGTTGCGGCGGATGGGGCACCCAGAGGCGGCGCTGGTCTGCGGGCCGGCCTTCCCCGCGGGCGAGGGGGACCTTGTCGATGCCGCGCGCGCGGGCGGAAAGCGTCGGGTGTTCCATAACTGCTCGGGCAAGCATTGCGGCTTCCTGTCGGCCGCCCAGGCCTTCGGCCGGCCGGACGGCTACGAGGCGCCGGATCATCCGGCGCAGCGGCACTGGCTCGATGCCCTCTCGGGCCTCATCGGCCGGGATGCGGGCGCCCTGCCGCGCGGCACCGACGGGTGCGGGTTGCCCGCCTTGGCCATGACGGTGTCGGACGCCGCCCGCGCCGCCGCGCGCTACGCGGCGCTGGCTGTGCCGGATGCACGGCGCGAGGCGGCGGTGCAGCGAGTGCTCGGCGCGATGCGCGAGCATCCCGCGCATCTGTCCGGACGGGGCCGGCCGACGGAGCAGATCGTCGCTGCCGTCGAAGGGCGCGTGGTGCTGAAGGAAGGGGCAGAAGGCTTCGTCCTGGGCTTCGTGCCCGGGAAAGGCCTCGGAATCGCCGTGAAGATCGCGGACGGGGCGACGCGCGGAAAGATGGCGGTGTTCGCGGCCATCCTGGGGCGGCTTGGCCTGTTGCCTGGGGATCGTGCGGCGGAGTTGGCGCGGGTGGTGGAGGCACCGGTGCTGGACAGCAACAACCGGGTGGTGGGCGAAGTGGCGGCGCTGCCGCTGCCTTGACGGACGTTCCTCAAGCCGTGCTGCCATCCCGCAGGGCGTCGTAGGCAGCGCGCACGCGGTCGGCGCCATAGGTGCGCTCCAGCCGTCGCACCAGGAAATGGGCCTGGGCGATGCTTCGGAAGTGTTCCAGGAAGGCGAGGTTGATCGCGGCGCCAGCCGCCGCTCCAATGATCGGCACGGCCTGGGCCGAGAGCTTGAGACCCACCGTTCCCGTGAAGCGCGCCGCGATCGCCCCCAAGAAACCCGGCACCAGTCCGGAGACGAGGCTGCTGGCCGCGTTGGGCAGCATCTGCGCCAGCGCGATGCGTGCGGCGAAATAGCCGGTCTCGGCCAGGTCGTCTTCCGTGTTCGCGGGGCTGCCGATGGCAAAGACGGCCATGCACTCGGCGGCTGTCGCGGGCATGTGGGGGTCCTCTCCAGCGGCCGCGGCCTCGGCGGCGATCTGGCGGAGAAGGACGGTGGTGGAGAAGGGCAGTTCCGCCACCGTGCCCAGCAATCCGAAGGCGCCGCCCGCGGCCCCGCTGGCCGCCGCGACGCCGCGATGGAACCAGGCGACGTCCATGCCGAAGGGCGTGCGGCGCGGCTCGGTGCCGACGGCGGTGGACCAGGCTTTTTCCAGCGCCCGGCGGACTGCGTTGTCCACCTGATCGCGGAAATTGGGGGGCAGCCTTGCCTTCAACGCCTCCACCGGCGTGCCGGCGATCGCGGCGAGGCGGGCGGCGACGGAGGGGCCCTCCAGCGTGGCCACGGCCTTGGCCAGCCCGAGCTGGGCATCCTCGGGCAGGGTCAGCAGGGCAGGCAGCGTTGTGGAAGGCTGCTCGGAGGATGTGGTGCTCATGCTGCAACAAATGGCGGGCAGGGTGCCGGGTTGCATCAGCGCCAGGGATGAAGCTGGGGGCTGCTCGTTGATCCTCTGCGGTGATGGCCCTATCCCGCGGCGGGGCGGCGCGGGGATTGGCGACAGCGGTGATGGTGGCGGGGCTGGGCATGATGGTCCTGCTGGGCGGGGCCGGGTGGTGGGCCTGGTATGTGCGGGCCTGCCGGCGCAAGGCCGTGGCGGCGCTGGTGGGGGAATGCCCGGGGCTGGAGGACCGGTTGGAAGGTCGCGACACCACGCTTCTGTTCAGCGCCAGGGACGAGATGCTCGGCATCGCCTCCCGCCGCGTCACCCGGCTCCTCCCTTATGCACTGGTGCGCAAGTGGCGAACGGAGGCGATCTACAACTCCACCGACAAGCGCGTGGGATGGAACTTCATCATCAAGACCGCAGACACGGCGGAGCCGCTCTGGACGATCCGACTGCGTTCGGGCGCAGGACACGCCGTTCCGAATTTCTGGATGGCCAAGTTCGCCACTCATCTGAACGGCTGAGCAGCCGCCCTTCGTAAGCTTGTTATTGAGAGCGATTCGCATTACCAGCAACGAGACGGCCGGAAGCCTTCCGCCTGAAACGCTGGGGAGCCTTGCTCGTGGCCTGTCGCGCATTCTGCTGCTCCGCTGGTATCGGCTTCTCCCGGACGATCTGCGCTGTCGCGGCAGGTTTGCAATGAGCGCCGCGTTACGGGCACGCCTGCCGAGCTGGAAAACCGTCTGGTTCCAAATCCACTGGTTTATCGGCATCACCGCCGGAATGGTGCTCATGGTGGTCGGCTTCACCGGAGGCCTCCTGTCCTACCAGGATGAGATCCTGCGGGCGATGAACCCGGGGGTGCTGTCCGTCGCGCCGCGCCAGGAAGCGCCGCTTCCGCCGGCGGAGCTGATCCGCCGGATCGAGGCGGCCTCGGGCCTGCGAGTTCAGTCGCTCAGCCTTTCCGCCGCGCCCGACCGGCCGGCTCGCGCCTTTCTCGCCCCGCGGGAGGCGCCGTCGGGCGGGCGCCCGCGCCGCGACGTCCGCCAGGTCGATCCGCGGGATGGCTCCCTTCTCGGCACCCCTGCTGGGGAAAGCTTCTTCCGCGTGACGCGCGAGTTGCATCGCTGGCTGCTGGCCGGGGCAGAAGGGCGGATCGTGGTCGGTGTTTCGACCATCGCCCTGGTGGCGCTCTCGCTCACCGGGCTCTACCTGCGCTGGCCGCGCCGGGTGCTGAACTGGCAGGCCTGGTTCCGGATCGACACGCGGCTGCGCGGCAAGGCGCTGCTGTGGCGGCTGCACGCCGTGATCGGGACCTGGGTGCTTCCACTCTATCTTCTGGCGGGGCTGACCGGGCTCTACTGGTCCTTCGACTGGTACCGCAGCGCCCTTTACGACATCACCGGCGCACCTCGGCCGGGCGGTGAGGCCGGGCCACCGCGGCCGGGAGCCCAGGCGGGAGGCGCGGAAGCAAGGCGGCGGGGCGAAGGAGGGCGGCCCGCGCCTTTAGACCTCGACAGCGCCTGGGCGGCCTTCCTGCGGGAACGGCCGGATTACGGCACGGCGCAGCTTCGCGTCCCATCGCCGGGACAGCCACTTCGCATCACCTATGTGGACGCTGACCCCGCGCATGAGGACGCGCGCAACAGCATCGCCATCGATGCGGCCGGACAGGTGGTGGAACACCGTCGCTACGGTGAACAGCCGCTGGGGCACCGATTGATGGGCAGCATGCTGGCCCTGCACAGCGGCAGCTTCTTCGGGCCGGCGGGAACGTTGCTGATGATGGTCGCGAGCTTGGCGATGCCCCTGTTCGGCATCACCGGAGTGCTGCTCTATCTTGGCCGGCGGCGCATGAAGCGGGTGGCCCGGCAGGGTGTGGCCATGCGGGCCCGCCGGCGGGGCGCGGCGGTTGCCGCGGCCCCGTCAGAGGCCTCCCCGGCGGAGCCCCCTTCCCTTCCCACGCGGTAACGGGCCGTTCGGGAGAGCAGCACCTTCCCCGGTTTGCCGCCTAAAGGATGAAGCGCGACAGGTCGGTGCTCGACGCCAGCGCTCCCACCTTGTCCCGCACCATCGCCGCGTCCACCCGCACCGTGTCGCCGCGCCGGTCGGAGGCGGTGAAGGAAACCTCCTCCAGCAGCCGCTCCAGCACCGTCGCCAGCCGCCGCGCGCCGATGTTCTCGACGCGGTCGTTGATGTCGGCGGCCATCTCGGCCACGGCGTCGATCGCGTCGGCGCCGAAGTCCAGCGTCACGCCCTCGGTGCCCAGCAGCGCGGTGTACTGCGTGGTCAGTGCGTGCTCGGGCTCGGTCAGGATGCGGCGGAAGTCGTCGCGCGTCAGGCCCTTCAGCTCCACCCGGATCGGCAGGCGGCCCTGCAACTCCGGCAGCAGGTCGGAGGGCTTGGCGAGGTGGAAGGCGCCGGACGCGATGAAGAGGATGTGGTCCGTCTTCACGGGCCCATGCTTCGTGTTGACGGTGGTGCCCTCGATCAGCGGCAGCAGGTCACGCTGCACGCCTTCACGTGAAACATCGCCGCCGCGGAAGCCGCCCTCGCTCGTGCGGGCGCAGACCTTGTCGATCTCGTCGATGAAAACGATGCCGTTCTGCTCGGCGTGCAGCACGGCGTTGCGGGTCAGTGCCTCCTGGTCGAGCAGCTTGTCGGCCTCGTCGCGCTGCAGGGCGCTGCGGGCCTCGGCCACCGTCATCTTGCGCGCGCGCGAGCGGCCGCCGAACATCTTGCCCATCATCTCCTGGATGTTCTGGGCACCGGGCGGCATGCCCGGGATGTCCATGGCGCCGATCGGCGCCGCCTGCTCGGCGACCTGGACCTCGACCTCCTTCGTTTCCAGCCCGCCCTCGCGGAGAAGCTTCCTGAACTTCATCCGCGTCTCGCCCGAGGCACCCTCTCCGACAAGGGCCGTGATCAGGCGCTCCTCGGCGTTCAGCTCGGCCTTGGCCTGGACCTCGGCGCGGGCACCCTCGCGCATCTGGGTGATGCTGGCCTCCACCAGGTCGCGCACGATGCTGTCCACGTCACGGCCGACATAGCCGACCTCGGTGAACTTCGTGGCCTCGATCTTGAGGAAGGGCGCGTTGGCCAGGCGGGCCAGACGGCGGGCGATCTCGGTTTTGCCGCAACCGGTCGGGCCGATCATGAGGATGTTCTTGGGCACCACCTCCTCGCGCAGGCCAGGAGCGAGCTGCTGGCGCCGCCAGCGGTTGCGGAGCGCGATGGCCACCGCGCGCTTGGCGTCGTGCTGGCCGACGATGTAGCGGTCCAGCTCCGACACGATCTCGCGCGGGGAAAGGTTGACGGCTTCGTTCACGGCTGTGCTGTCCAAGGGCATTTTCAGAGAGTCTCCACCACGAAGCGCCCGTTCGTATAGACGCAGATATCGGCGGCGATGGTCATGGCGCGGCGGGCGACCTCCTCCGCGGTGACGCCCTCCACCGTCATCAGGGCACGGGCGGCGGCCAGCGCGTAATTTCCCCCCGATCCGATGCCGATGACCCCGTCCTCGGGCTCCATCACGTCACCCTGACCGGTGATGAGCAGGGAGCGGTCCTTGTCGGCCACCGCCAGAAGGGCTTCCAGGCGCCGCAGCGAGCGCTCGGTGCGCCAGTCCTTGGCGAGTTCGACGGCCGCGCGCTCGAGTTGGTCGGGGAAGCGCTCGAGCTTCGCCTCCAGACGCTCCAGCAGGGTGAAGGCATCCGCGGTCGCGCCCGCAAAGCCGGTGATGACCCGCCCGCCGGCGATGCGGCGGACCTTGCGGGCGTTGTTCTTGACGACCGTCTGGCCCATGGAGACCTGGCCGTCGCCGGCCATGGCCACCTGGCCATTCCTGCGGACGCAAAGGATGGTGGTGCCGTGCCAGCCGAGTGGATCGTGTTCTGTGGTATTCATGATGGTTGCCATGTGAAGGCGTCCATGTGGCGATCCGGCCCGCCTGTTGCAATCGGGCCGGTTTCGCGCCCGCGCTGGGCGCCTTATCTGGCGGGGTGACAGACGGAACGGCGGTGCCAGGGTGGCGTTGAGGGGATTGGCTTGAGGGTGTCAGGGGCATGAGCGCGGCGGGCTTGTCCGCGATCGGCCCGCTGCCGCCGGGTCGGGCCCGCCGTGCCGCGGGGCGCGCGGCCTGGCGCCGGCCCGGGCTTGTCCTGTCGCTGCTGTTGCACCTTCTGGTGCTGTGGTGGCTGTTCGTGGGCCTCCCGCCGCGACGCATGCCCGAGCCTTCGGCGCCCTCCGCCGTCGACGTGGTTTACGAGGGAGGCGCGCCGGAGGACCTTCCGGCGCCCCCTGCCGAGGGTGCGCCCGCGCCTCTGGAGCCGCCGAGCACCGGGGCGCTGCCCATTCCGCCATCGCCCATGCCGCGCGTGGCCGAACCGCCGCCGCCCGATGCGGCACCGCGGGTCGCGGAGGCGCCGCCTGCGCCACCCGGCGCACCTCTGCTTCCACCCGCACCGCAGGCCACCCCGCCGGTTCCGGCGCCGCCGAGCGCGGCGCCGCCCTCACCGCCGCCCCTTGCACAGGCGCCGCCTTCCCCTCCCCCCCCCGCGCTCGCCCTGCCGCAGCCCGTGCCGCCGATGGCCCGCGCGCTGCCGCCGGTGCCGCTTCCCTCGCAGCCCGCGCCGGCCGAGCTTTCCATGCCGCCTCCGCCGCCACCGGCAGAAACACCGCGGGAAGCGGAGATGGCGGCGCTTCCCCTACCCCCACCCCCCGCACCGGAGCCGCCGGCGGAGCCCGCGCAGGCCCGTGCCGTCCCGACGCCCCGGCCAACCCCGCCGCAGCAGGCGCAGTCCCGGCCGCGGCCCGCTTCTCCCTTCGCGGGAGCGCTCGACCTCAGCCAAGGGCCGCCGGTCGCGCTGGGCCGGCCCTCGCCGCCCTCCGCCCCCGGAAGTTCCGGCACGCGGCGCGACCGCGACGCGGCGGCCGCGGTCGCCTCGCCGCAGGCAGACGCACCCAACGCGCAGCTTCGCATCAGGGGCGCCAATCTTGGCGCCGACTGGCGCTCCGCCTTCATGGCCTGGCTACGCGAGCACGGTTATTATCCGCGCCAAGCCGTCGAGGCCGGAGAGGACGGCACTGCCGTGGTGCGTTTCACGGTCGACCGGACCGGCCGCGTTTCCGGCCTTCAGCTGATCGGACGTTCCGGTTCGATCTGGTTGGACGCGGGTGCGCAGGCCCTGCTGCGCGGCCGTTCGGTTCCGCCCTTTCCCACCAGCACCCGGGAGGACAGCGCGGAAATCGACCTGACCATCAACTATATCCTGCGGCGGCATTGAGCCGATAAGCCGGCTGGGCCGCTGGCCGCCATCCCCCGAGGGGTCTAAAGAGCCGCCATGGACGCCTTTCCCCGCCGCACCGAGATCGCCCGCGAGACCGCCGAGACCCGGATCCACCTGAAGCTGGACCTGGACGGCACCGGTCGCGCGGAGATCGCGACCGGGATCGGCTTCCTCGACCACATGCTGACGGCCGTGGCGCGGCACGGGATGATCGACCTGGCCGTGCGCGCCGAGGGCGACCTGCACATCGATTTCCACCACACCACCGAGGACGTCGGCATCGTTCTCGGTCAGGCGATCCGCAAGGCGCTGGCCGATAAGCGAGGCATCCGCCGCTACGGCCAGGCGCTGGTGCCGATGGACGAGGCGCTGGCCGAATGCGCCATCGACATCTCGGGCCGCCCTTACCTGGCCTGGTCCGCCAGCTTCACCCGCGACAAGGTGGGTGAGATGGACACGGAGTTGTTCGAGGAGTTCTTTCGTGCCGTCACCATGAACTCCGCCATGACCGTTCACCTGACGCAGCGTGCCGGCACCAACGCGCATCACGTCGCGGAAGGCTTGTTCAAGGCCTTTGCCCGGGCGCTCCGCATGGCCGTGGAGGCCGATCCCCGCGCGGAGGGCACGATCCCCTCGACCAAAGGCATGCTGGAAGCCTGATGCGGGTCTTCACGGTTCACGCCCGCGCCGGAACCGAGGCCGCCACACGACTGGTCCGGGAGGGCTTCTCCCTCGGGGCCCTTCTGTTCGGGCCACTTTGGCTGCTGTGGCACGGGCTCTGGCTGGCGCTGCTGGGTTATGTGCTTCTGGCCGTGGCCTTGGCGTTCCTTCCCGACCTCTGGGAAGGATGGGCAGTTCTGGCCTTGCAGGTGCTGCTCGGGTGGCACGCCCACGACCTGCGTCGCTGGACACTGGGTCGCCGCGGCTTCGCGACCAGGGGCGTGGTTGTGGGCCGAGACGAGGAGGAAGCCTTGTTGCGCCTGATCTCCACTTGCCCAGCCCTGGCCCGCGGAACCATGGCGTGAAGGTCGCGGTCATCGACCCAGGCTCGGGCAACCTCGCCTCCGTCCGCCGCGCCTTCGAGCGCGCGGCGCGCGAGGAAGAGATCGGACTCGACCTTTCGGTCACCACCGATCCGGAGGCGGTCCGCGCGGCCGAGCGCGTGGTGCTTCCGGGCCAGGGGGCCTTCGCGGCCTGCGCGCGCGGGCTCGCGGCGTTGCCCGGGATGGAGGCGGCGTTGCGGGAATCGGCGCTGGAGCGGGGCAGGCCTTTCCTGGGCATCTGCGTGGGCATGCAACTGATGGCCGAGCGCGGGCTGGAGCACGGACTTACGCCCGGGCTTGGCTGGATCGCCGGCGAGATCGCGCCGATGGACCCGCGGGGCGAAGGCGGCAGTCCGCTTCCCCTGCCACAGATGGGCTGGAACGCCCTGGACGCCCGGGGGGAGCACCCGCTCCTCGCGGGGCTACCCGAAGACGCTCACGCCTATTTTGTGCACTCCTACGCCCTTCGCGGCGGCAAGCGGGCAGAGCTGCTGGCCAGCACCGCCTATGGCGGCGAGGTCGCGGCCGTGGTGGGGCGCGACAACCTGGCCGGCACCCAGTTCCATGCAGAGAAGTCGGGCCCCGTGGGGCTGCGGATCCTGCGGAACTTCCTCCGCTGGACGCCATGACCCAGACGACCCACACGCTGCTCGTCGAGCGCATCGACTCCCTGTCCGACGCCGACCTGGCGGATCTTTGCGAGGCCACCGACGCGGCCATCATCGAGGGCGGCGGCTTCGGCTGGGTCACACCCCAGGGTCGTGAAGCGCTGACGCGGCATTTCCGCGGCGTGCTGCTCGTGCCGGAGCGCGAGCTGTTCGTGGCACGACTGGACGGCCACCCTGTCGGCTCCGCGCAGCTTGTCCGGCCGCCGCGCTACAACGAGGCGCAGGCTTGGTCCGCCCAGCTCACCCACGCCTACATCGCGCCCTATGCGCGGGGCCACGGGTTGGCGCGGCTGATGGTCAGCCGCGTGGAGGAGCGCGCGGCGGCGCTGGGCCACCGCGTGCTGAACCTCGACGTGCGCGAGACGCAGCGAACGGCGATCGCGCTGTTCGAGGGCCTTGGCTACACGCGCTGGGGCACCCACCCGGCTTATGCGCGGATCAACGGGCGCACCGTGGCCGGGCACCATTACTACAAGGCGCTGGAGCCCGTGCGCGGCCGCCCCAAGGGCGCGATGTTCCCCCCGAGAAGTGAGCGCGGCCTCCGCATGGATTTCACCCCTTATCCCGCCATCGACCTGAAGGGCGGTCAGGTCGTGCGCCTGAAGCGCGGCGACATGGCGCAGGCCACGGTTTACGGCGACCCTGCCACCCAGGCGCGCAGCTTCGACGAGGCGGGCTTTCCCTGGCTGCACGTTGTGGACCTGGACGGCGCCTTCGCCGGCCGGCCGGCCAATGCCGAGGCGGTGCGGGCCATCCTCTCCGCCACCACCCGGCCCGTGCAGCTTGGCGGAGGCATCCGCGACATGGCGACGGTGGAGGCCTGGCTCTCGGCCGGGATCGCCCGCGTGATCCTGGGCTCCGCCGCGGCCAAGGACCCGGACTTCGCCCGCGCGGCCTGCCGCGCCCATCCGGGCCGCGTGGCGATCGGGATCGACGCGCGGGACGGCTTCGTGGCCACGGAGGGCTGGGCCGAGACGGGAACGCTGACGGCCCTCGACCTCGGGCTGATGCTGGAGGATGCGGGAGCCGCGGCCATCATCCACACGGATATCGACCGTGACGGCATGCTCGGCGGCGTCAACGTCACGGCGACGGCGGCGCTCGCCGCGCGCCTTTCCACCCCCGTGATCGCCAGCGGCGGCGTGGCGGGGCGGGCGGACCTCGATGCCCTACGGGCAACGGGCACGATCGCCGGCGTCATCATCGGCCGCGCGCTTTACGACGGGCGGCTGACGGCGGCCGAAGCCCTGGCGGCGGTCTGAACCCAGATGACGCGGGAGACCGCCACGGCCGTGGATGACGGCCTGCCCATGCCCCGCCGGATCTGGGCGGTGGCCGGGGTCCTGCTCGGCACCTTCCTCGGCACGCTCGACAGTTCCATCGCCAATGTGGCGCTGCCGACCATCGCGGCGGACCTGGGCGGCACGCCCGCCGCCTCGGTCTGGGTGGTGAACGGCTACCAGCTCGCCACGGCGATCGCGCTGCTGCCGCTCGCGGCCGTGGGAGAGCGGCAGGGGGCGAAGAGGCTCTATCTGGCGGGAACGCTGCTTTTCACCCTGGCCTCCCTGGGCTGCGCCCTGGCCGCGGACCTCAACTGGCTGGTTTTCGCTCGCGTCCTGCAGGGGTTGGGCGGCGCCTGCTCCTCCGTGGTGGGCGGCGTGCTGATGCAGACGATCTTTCCGCGCCGGCTGATCGGGCGGGGCATCGCCCTGTTCGGGCTGACCGTCGCGGTTTCGACGGCACTCGGGCCCAGCGTGGCGGCCGGCATCCTGGCCGTGGCGAACTGGCGCTGGCTTTTCGCGGTCAACATCCCGATCGGGATCCTGGCCATAACAGTGGCCCTGGCCTTCCTGCCCGCCAGCCGCCGGCAGCGGCGGCCCTTTGACATCGTCGGTGCCCTGCTGAATGGAGCCGGCATCGTGCTGCTGGTGCTGGGCGTGGATGCGCTGAGCCATTCCTTCGCGCTGGGCCTGGCCGCGGTCGTCGCGGGCCTGGGGCTGATGGCGGTCCTGCTGCGCCACCAGCGCGGGCGGGCGCACCCGCTTGTGCCGCTGGATCTGCTGCGCATCCGGCTTTTTTCACTCTCCTTCGTGACCTCGATCCTGTCCTACGCGGCGCAGACGGTCGCCTACGTGTCACTGCCCTTCTTCTTCCAGCACGGGCTTGGCTACGACGAGGTGAGGACAGGGCTGCTGATCACCCCCTGGCCGCTGGTGATCGTCGTGGTAGCGCCGCTCTCGGGCTATCTGTCCGACCGCTACCCGGCGGGCATCCTCAGCAGCATCGGCCTCGGCTGCCTCGCGGCGGGGCTGCTGGCGCTGGCCCTGCTCCCGGATGCGCCGGGGGACCTGAACATCGCCTGGCGCATGGTGCTCTGCGGCATCGGCTTCGGCTTCTTCCAGACCCCGAACAACCGCGCCATCCTGACGGCCGGTCCCACCGCGCGGGCTGGGGCGGCGAACGGAATGCTGGCGCAGGCGCGCCTTCTGGGCACGACGCTGGGGGCGGCGGTGGTGGCGCTGGGCTTTGGGCTGTTCGGGGGCGATGCCGCCACGGTGCCGCTGCTGCTGACGGCGGCGGGCTTCGCGGCAGGTGGCGCCGCGGTGAGCCTGGGGCGCCTGGCCCGGTAGCCGCGCCCGGGCAGCTTGCTATTCGCCGGCGGCCACCCTGGCGCGCCAATCAGCGAGAACGCTGGCCAGGGTTTCCTCCCAGGGCACCACGGGCGACCAGCCCAGGGTTTGCCGCGCCAGCGCCGGGTCGCCCTGCACGCTCCGGACGTCGGTCGGGCGCATGCGGGACGCCTCCTGCTCCACCTCGGCCTTCACGCCCGAGAGGCGCAGCAGGGCTTCCAGGATATCGCCGATCCGGCGGGGCGTGCCCGAGCAGATGTTCATCGCGATGCCCGGCGGCAGGGAGTCGGCCCGCGAGAGGGCGGCCACATAGGCGGCGCAAACGTCGCGCACGTCGAGGAAGTCGCGCCAGCGGTCGAGCGCGCCGGTGCGGAGCACGGGCGGCTGCTGCCCGGCCTCGATGCGCGCGACCTGATGGGCGAAGGCCGCCACCACGAAGCCATCGGTCTGGCCGGCGCCGGTATGGGTGAAGGCGCGCATCCGCACGGCACGCAGCCCCCGCAGCGCCATCTCGCCCACCGCGAGGTCGGCGGCGGCCTTGCTGGCGGCGTAGGGATTGGCGGGGGCGAACGGGGCATCCTCCGCCACCGGGGTGCCAGACTGGAAGGACAGGCCGTAGACCTCAGCCGAGGAGGCGACCAGAAAGGGCGCCTCGGGCGCCGCTCGCAGCACCGCCTCCCCCAGCCCGACGGTGCCGAGCACGTTGGTGCGCCACACCGCGAGAGGGTTGCGGAACGAGGCGCCAACATCGGCATAGGCGGCCAGGTGCAGCACGGCGTCCGGCCGCACCGAAGCCACCGCATCCGCCAGGCTCGCGCCTTGGTCGAGGTCCAGCGCAACAGTCTCATCGGCGTCGGGCACCGGCCCTTCGGCCAGGCTGCGGCGTGCCCCCACCAGCGCGGCGTCCGGGAAGGCGGCGCGCAGCGTGGGCAGGAGGTGGCGGCCGGCGAAGCCGCCGGCCCCTGTCACCAGGATGCGCTTGGGCCGCATTGGCGGTCTCTAGCGAAGCTGGCGGGCGCGGTGACGGGCGAGGTCGGCCTCGACCATCTCCTTAATCATGTCCTCAAGGCTGGTTTCGGCGGTCCAGCCCAGCTTGGCGCGGGCCTTGGAGGGATCGCCGAGCAGCACATCGACCTCGGCCGGGCGCATGAAGGCGGGATCGACCTTCACGAAGTTCTCGTAGTCCAGGCCCACATGCGCGAAGGCGATGCGGCACATGTCGCGCACGGTAACCGTGCGGCCGGTGGCCACCACGTAGTCGTCGGGCTTCTCCTGCTGCAGCATCAGCCACATCGCCTTCACGTAGTCCCGCGCATGGCCCCAGTCTCGCTTGGCGTCGAGGTTGCCCATGAGCAGCTCGGTGCCGAGGCCGAGCTTGATGCGGGCCGCGCCGTCCGTGACCTTGCGGGTGACGAACTCGATGCCGCGCAGCGGACTCTCGTGGTTGAACAGGATGCCGGAGGAGGCGTGCAGGCCGAAGCTCTCGCGGTAGTTCACCGTCATCCAGTGGGCGTAGAGCTTGGCGACCGCGTAGGGGGAGCGGGGATAGAAGGGCGTCGTCTCGCTCTGCACCGGCTCCTGGATCAGGCCGTACATCTCGGAGGACGAAGCCTGGTAGAAGCGCGCCTCCGGGCAGGCGATGCGAACCGCCTCGAGGATGTTGCCGGCGCCCAGCGCCGTCACCTGCCCGGTCAGCAGTGGCTGGTTCCAGGAGGTCTTCACGAAGGACTGGGCGCCGAGGTTGTACACCTCGTCCGGCCGGACTTCCTGCAGCATGCGCAGCAGGGAGGACAGGTCGATCAGGTTCCCGTCCATCATGCGAACCTGGCCCGCGATCCCGAGCCAGCGCAGGCGCTCGTCGATCACGTCGCCCGAGGAGGAACGGCGGAGAAGCCCGAAGACCTCGTAGCCCTTCTCAAGAAGGAGCTGGGACAGATAGGCCCCGTCCTGTCCGGTCACACCGGTGATAAGCGCGCGCGGCATGGATTCCAGTTTCGCTGGTTTTCGGGCCGGGTGGCTTTAGCGGCCCTGCCGCGGCCTTGCTAGACCACCTTTCCCAACATCGCCGATTCAGCCCGTGGACGCCGCGTCCGGGAGGCTCAGGGCCGCGCGGTAGTCGGGGGTGGGGAGGCGCTGGGCAGGCGGGCGCCGCAGGGCGGGATCGGACGCGATCCGGCGGAGGGCGGCCGCGGCCTCGTCCAGGTCGGGCTCGGCCCAGCGGGCCTGGGGCATGTCGTAGGTGTGCTGGGGATCATGGGCGGGAACGAGGCGATACCCAATGGCGTGGCACCCCGGCCCTTGCATAAAATCGGTGTTTCCCGACCAGCCGGTCGCCACAACGGGGCGGCCGAGTTCCATCATCTCCGCGATCGCGAAGCCGAAGCCTTCCGCACGGTGCAGGGACAGCAGGACATCGCTGGCCGCCATGAGCGCCCAAAGGTCCGCGCGCGGCAGGGCAGCGTCGATCACGCGCAGGTTCGGGCGCGCGGCCGCCGCCGCGGCAACCTCGGCCCAGCCCGGGCCGGCATGGGCGGTTCCGTGAGTCTTGATGACGAGAACATGGTCCGGGGAGGTGCCAAAGGCCCGGTGATGGGCCTCAATGGCGCCGAGCGGGTTCTTCCGGGCGAGGGAGGAGGTGGCATCGAACACCGTGAGGGCGACGAAGGCCTTCTCGGGCAGGCTGAAATCGGCGCGGCCGAGGCGCGAGGGAGTGGGCGGGGGCATCGGGTAGGACACCACGGAGACGGGTGGCCCACCCGGGCGGCGGCAGGCGGCAGCAACGAATTCGGTTCCGGCCCAGATGGCGTGGCAGGCCGCGAAGCCGCGGTTCCAGTCCGGGGGAAGCACTGGCAGCTCCCAGTTCCAGACGCCGATCACCCGCTTGCCCGCAACGGCCTTGCGGCCGAGGGAAAGCAGCGCCCAGGGCAGCATCGGACCGTTCACGTGCACGAGAAGGGTTCCCGGGCCGGGCCGCACGACGGGGAGCAACCCCGCCGGACCCTGGCGCAGCGGTCCCGTCAGGTCGGCCTCCGCCACCGCGAAGCCCTGGTCGCGCAGGCCGGCCGCCAAGCGCCGGGTGGCGGCGCCAAGACCGGTGGTGGCCGTAAAGTAGCCGGCGACCGTCAGCGGCAAGGCCGGAGGCGGCGCCGGGCGGGCGATGCGGGGCGCAAGGGCGGCGGTCAGGGAGAAGAGCGCTTCGCGTCGCGCCCGCCGCGGCAGGCTCGACCAGAGGCGGTGCAGGAGGCTCACGGGCGTGCGCCCTGAAGCCGGCCCAGCCATTCGACCAAGATCGCGGCCTGGGCACCCCAGTCCGTCAGCCGCGCACCGGCGGCGCGTGCGCCGGCGGATAGGGCGGCGCGGCGCCGCGGATCGAGGATCAAGGCCATGGCTTCCGTCAGGGAGGGCGCGGAGACATCGCGGGCCAGGAGGCCGCTGACCCCGTGCTGAAGTTGCGCCGGGAGGCCGCCAACCGGGGTGGCGACCACCGGCACGCCGAGCGCGAGCGCAATGGGCAGGACGCCGGACTGGCTGGCTTCGCGATAGGGCAGCACCACCACCCGGGCGGAGGCGACAAGCGCCGGCATTTCCTCGTCAGATACCCAGCGGGGCTCCACCGTCACGCCTGGCAAGGCCGCGAGGCCGGGCGCGCAGGCTTCCGGGTCTCCCTCTCCCACCACGCGCAGCGTAACGCCGGGGTGACGTGCGCGCAGGGCGGCGAAGGCGTCGCGAAGGAGATCCAGGCCTTTGTAGGCGCGCAGGCGGCCGAAGAAGAGGAAGTCGGCCACCGGTTCCGTGCCATCGGCACCCGTCGAGGGAAGATGCGCGCCGAGGGGCAGTTGCAGGATCGGCAGCCCGGGGCGTCGGGCCGCGACGGCTTGGGCAACCGCATCCGAGAAGGCCACGGCGCCGGCCGCGGCGCTGAGCTCCTGCCGCAAACGCCAGTCCCAGGCGATGGCGGGATCGCCGGGATGCGGCAGGGCATCGTGCACGATGCTGATGAAGGGGAGGCCGGCAGCAGGAAGGGCGCCCGCGACCAGCGGGGTCCACACATGGCTCATGGCCGATACCACGACATCGGCCCGCACTGACCTCGCCTGCCGGACAAGCCTTTGCCGAAGGGCGGGCAGGCGCAGCACGCCGAGCGATGCGCCCAGCAGGCCGCCAAAGGTGGGCACGGCGTCCAGAGGCACGCCGAGTTGCCGCGCTTCGGGCAGCAGGGTGTTTCGCTCGCCCAGGGAAAGGGCGAGTTCCACGCCCGGGCATTCCGTCAAGCCCCGCGCGAAACACAGGGTGAACTGGGCGCCCCCGCCACGACGTCCCCAGTACCAGAGCAGGATGCGCATTGCCGGGGCCTAACATCGGCAGCGATGCAACGAAAGCTGTCACGAGGAGGCTTGGCGGGGGCTGACCCTTGGTGCATAGAATATCAAGCACTTGGCCACACCCCAGCGAGCGAAGGTGACGATATACAATCGCAAGTTGCGTTTCCTTTCGATCCCGACACGTCCTGGGGCCTTGCTCAGGCCGGTGCGGAGGCACGTCCGGTCCACGCGGTGACGGCGGATGGACTGCCGCTGTTCCTGGATACGCTGGACCCGGGTGCCGCGGCTTTCCTGCGTGAGATCGGCTTCGCGGCGGAGGCCGGGCGGATTGCCTTGCTGCCTGGCGGCACCGGCATGGCGTCGGCCGTGCTCGGTTTGGGCCGCGATGGAACTTCGCCCTGGTCCTACGGCGCGCTGCCATTCGGCCTGCCGGAAGGCACGGTCTGGGAGCTGGGATTGGAATGCGACGCATCCGCGGCTGTGCTGGGATGGATGCTTGGTGCCTATCGCTTCACGCGCCACAAGGCACCGCCGCGGCGCCCTGCCCGGCTGGTGCTGCCGGAGGGCACGGAGGAAGCGCAGATCCTGGCCGAGGCGATGCTGCGCGCACGGCAGCTGATCAACCTTCCCGCCGCCGATCTTGGCCCGGCCGAGTTATCGGACGCCGCGCGGCACGTGGCGGAGCGTTGCGGCGCAGAATTTGAGGACATCGCCGGGGAGGCGCTTGCGGAAGGGTTCCCGGCCGTGGCCGCGGTTGGTGGGGGAAGCCACCGGGCGCCGCGCGTCGCGGTGCTGCGCTGGGAAGGCGCGGCGGACGGGCCGCTCATCGCCCTTCTCGGCAAAGGCGTGTGCTTCGACACCGGCGGGTTGGACCTGAAGTCCGCCGAAGGCATGAAGCGCATGAAGAAGGACATGGGTGGCGCGGCCATCATCCTGGGCCTGGCCGAGGCGCTGATGCGTCTCGGCGCACCCATCCGCCTGCTGGTCGCGATCGGCGCGGTCGAGAACGCGGTTTCGGCCACGGCCATGCGGCCACTCGACGTGCTGCGGACCCGTGCCGGCCTCTCGGTGGAAGTTGGCAACACCGATGCCGAGGGGCGGCTTGTGCTGGCCGACCTGCTCGCCTTCGCAGCCGAGGCGCGTCCGGCACTGATGCTGGACGCGGCAACGCTGACCGGCGCCGCCCGCGTGGCGCTCGGACCCGATCTACCAGCCTTGTTCACGAATAGCGAAGCAGTCGCAACCGCCCTTTCGGCGGCAGGCGATGCATGCAACGACCCGCTCTGGCGATTGCCGCTACACGAAGGTTACAGCACGTGGCTGGAGAGTTCGGCTGCCGATCTCGGCAATGTTGGAACCCGGCCGATGGCTGGCGCCATCGTCGCCGCACTTTTTCTTCGCCGCTTTGTTCCGCGAGGCATACGTTGGGCTCATCTGGACGTTTACGCCTGGAACGATTCTGCGAGGTCTGGACGGCCTGAAGGTGGTGAGGCGATGGGTCTGCGGGCCCTGCACGCCGGCCTGATAGCCCTCCTACCCACCCTGGCGGAGCCGGAACGGTACCCGCCGGGCCATGGGTAAGGTGATTGATCTGATACAGCGCGTTCCCGTCCGGAACGCACTTGAGAAGGAATACCCCGATGCCCGTGCAAGGCACACCGGACCAGTTCGTCGGAATCCTGAGGGACACCATCGTCGCGCTCGTTCGCCGCGATGGACCTGACCTTTCGGCGCGACAGCTCGGCGTGTTTCTGACGGTTTATCTCGGCGAGGGCCCGCACACCGTGCGCGGGCTGGCCGCCTCGCTCAACGTTTCCAAGCCCGCGATCACCCGGGCGCTGGACCGACTGGGCGAGTTGGACTTCGCTCGCCGCAAGACCGACCCGCAGGACCGCCGCTCCGTGCTCGTTCAGCGCACCGTAAAGGGCGCGGCCCTGCTGCGCGAGATGCGCACCATCATGGGCGAGGCCGCCGCTGCCTCCGAGGAGGTCAAGGAGGCCGCCCTGGGGGCGCAGCCGATCAGCAACGTGGTGCAGGCCAAGCGGGCCTGAGCGCGGGGGCTGGAAACGGCCCCCCTGCCCTCGCCGGCCTGAGCGGCCGTTCGCCCGCGCCGCGGATCAGCCGCCCGGCAGTTCGCGCACAAAGGCGCGCCAGTCTTCCTGCTTGGCCGCCGCGCGCTCCGTGCCATCGGGCATCCTGGCATAAAGGCTGAGAACGCCGCGGGCCCAAAGGGCATCAAAAGCGGCCTCGCTGGAAAGGGCAAAGGCGGCGCTGCGGTCGAACACGCCGTCCCGGACCTTGGGCAGCACCTTCAGGATCCACCAGGTCGTGCCCGCCGCCAGGATGGCGAAGCCCACCCAGGTGTGGATGTAAAGGGTGGCCAGAAACGAAACCGCCAGCAGGATGGCGGGGATCGTGACGTTCTCCAGGCTACGATACACCGGGGATCCGGGAGCGTTCATCTGCCGGATGTTGATGCCCAGCTTCACCTTCTGCTCGTTCAGCAACCCGCGCAGGCGCTCCAGTTCCGTCATGTCCCAACCCCTGTCCCGGCGCGCAGTTCGAAGGCGGCCTCCATCAGGGCGCGGGTGTAGGGCGCCCGGGGCGCGGAGACCACCTGCTCCGTGTTCCCTTCCTCCACGAAGCGCCCGTCCTTCATGACGACGATGCGATGGGCCAGCGCTCGCACCACGCGGAGGTCGTGCGAGATGAAGATGTAGGCGAGGCCGCGCCGGACCTGCAGATCCCGCAGGAGGTCCACGACCTGGGCCTGGACCGACACGTCGAGCGCGCTGGTCGGCTCGTCCAGCACCACCAGCTCCGGTCCGAGAACCAGGGCACGGGCGATGGCGATGCGCTGGCGCTGCCCGCCGGAGAACTCGTGCGGGTAGCGGATCGCGGTGGCGGGATCGAGCCCGACCTCCTTGAGGGCGCCGGCCACCCGCTCGTCCCTGGCGGCGCGGGACAAGGCGGGTTCGTGCACCGCCAAGCCCTCCCCCACGATCTCGCCCACGCTCATGCGGGGGGAGAGGCTGCCATAGGGGTCTTGGAAGACCACCTGCATGCGCCGGCGCAGCGGGCGCAGGGCAGAGCGGGACAGGCCCTGGATGGGCGCCCCGTTCAGCAGGACCTCGCCGCCGGAGCGTTCGAGCTGAAGAAGGGCGAGGCCGAGGGTTGTCTTGCCGCTGCCGCTTTCACCCACGATCCCCAGCGTCTCGCCACGGTGGAGCGAGAGGTCCACGCCGTCCACGGCCTTCACCTGGGACACCACCCGGCGCAGCAGGCCGCGACGAATGGGGAAGTGCACGGAAACGCCACGCGCGCGCAGGATCTCGGGCGCGTCGGGCGGCAGGGCGGGGGCACGACCGCGGGGCTGGGTTTCGATCAGCATGCGCGTGTAGGGATGCGCGGGCCGCGAGAACACTGCCTCGACGCTGCCCTGCTCCACGGCGGCGCCGTCCTTCATGACAACGACGCGGTCCGCGTGGCGGCGGACAATGGCCAGGTCGTGGGTGATCAGCAGCATGGCCATGCCAAGCTCACGCTTCAGCTTCGCCAGCAGTTCCAGCACCTGAGCCTGGATGGTGACGTCGAGCGCCGTGGTGGGCTCGTCCGCGATCAGCAGGCGGGGGTCGTTGGCCAAGGCAACCGCGATCATCACCCGCTGGCGCTGGCCGCCCGAGAGCTGGTGCGGAAAGGCATCCAGCCGCTCCGCCGCCGCGCCGAGGCCGGCCCGCTGCAGAAGCTCGATGGCCCGCGTGCGGAGAGCCGCGCCGCGCAGCGGGCGGTGCAGGGTGATGGCCTCCGACACCTGCCGCCCCACGCTGTGCAGCGGGTTGAGGGAGGTCATGGGCTCCTGGAACACCATGCCCGCCACGCCGCCGCGCAAACGCTGCAACTCGGCGGGGGTGGCGTTCAGGACATCCACTCCGTCGAGCACGACCTGCCCAGCGGGATTGCCGCCGCCGGGGCCGAGGAGGCGAAGGCAGGACAAGGCGGTGACGCTCTTGCCGCTGCCGCTCTCCCCCACCAGGGCCACGGTCTCGCCGGGGCTCACAGAGAAGGAGACGCCCTGCACCACCGTCTGTCCCCGGAAGGCGACGGAAAGGTCCCGCACGTCGAGCAAGGGAGCGTTCACCGGCCGCCTCCCGGCTGCTTGCGGGGATCAAAGGCGTCCCGCACCGCCTCTCCAACAAAGGCCAGCAGGGTGAGCATGCCGCCCAGCACCACGAAGGCGGTGATGCCGAGCCAGGGGGCCTGCAGGTTGTTCTTGGCCTGGGAAACGAGCTCGCCCAGGGAGGGCGAGCCGGGCGGCAGGCCGAAGCCCAGGAAGTCAAGGCTGGCGAGCACCGTCACGGAGCCGGCCAGGATGAAGGGCAGCATGGTCAGGGTGGCCACCATGGCGTTGGGCAGGATGTGGCGGGCCATCAGCCGGGCATCGGACACGCCAAGCGCGCGGGCGGCGCGGACATAGTCGAGGTTGCGGCCGCGCAGGAACTCCGCCCGGACCACGCCCGTCAGCGCCATCCAGGAGAAAAGGAGAAGGAAGCCGAGCAGGGAGAGAAAGCTCGGCTCGATCACACTGGCCAGGATGATCAGCAGCAGGAGCTGGGGCATGCCCGACCAGATCTCGATCACCCGTTGGAAGATCAGGTCCACCCAGCCGCCGTAATAGCCCTGCACCGCCCCCGCTGCGACGCCGATGACGGAGGACAGGATGGTGAGCGTGAAGCCGAACAGCACGGAAATGCGGAACCCGTGGATGACGCGGGCCAGCACGTCCCGCGCCTGGTCGTCGGTGCCCAGCAGGTTGCGGGCGGAGGGCGGAGAGGGAGCAGGGCGGCCGAGATCGCGCACCACGGTGCGGTGGCTGTAGCGGATCGGCGGCCAAAGAGCCCAGCCACGCTTCTCCACCTCTTCCGCCAGCACGGGGTCGTGCCAGTCGGCGGCGGTGGGAAAGCCGTCGCTCAGCAGGTCGCTCTCGGCATATTCGACGACCACGGGAAAGAACCAGTGCCCCTCCACCTTGGCGACGATCGGGCGATCGTTGGCGATCAGCTCGGCGAAGAGGGTGAGCAGGAACAGGACGGCGAAAACCCAGAGCGACCACCATCCGCGCCGGTTGGCGCGGAAGTTGGCGAAGCGGCGTCGCGTGAGCGGCGAGAGGGTCAACGGCGGGCGCTGAAGTCGATTCGAGGATCCACCAGCGTGTAGCTGATGTCGCCTACGATCTGCATGACAAGGCCGAGCAGGGTGAAGATGTAGAGGGTAGCGAACATCACGGGGTAGTCGCGCCGGATGGCCGATTCAAAGCCCAGCAGCCCTAGCCCATCCAGGCTGAACACGATCTCCACCAGCAGCGCGCCGGTGAACAGGATGCCGATGAAGGCGGCGGGAAAGCCGGCGATGATGATCAGCATGGCATTCCGGAAGATGTGCCCGTAGAGCACCCGCCCATCCCCCGCCCCCTTGGCACGGGCGGTCAGCACATACTGCTTGTTGATCTCGTCCAGGAAGGCGTTCTTGGTCAGCATGGTCAGGCCTGCGAAGCCGCCCACCACCAGGGCGACCGTGGGAAGCACCATGTGCCAGGCGTAGTCGGCCACGCGCTCCCAGAAGGGCCAGGACGCGCTGCCGCTGGTGGTCAGCCCACGGAGCGGGAACCACTGCACGAAGGACCCACCGGCGAAGATCACCACCAGCAGGATGGCGAAGAGAAAGCCTGGGATGGCATAGCCCAGCAGCACCACGCCGGAGGTCCAGGCATCGAAGCGCGTGCCGTCCCGCACGGCCTTGCGAATGCCCAGCGGGATGGAAACGAAATAGATGATCAGGGTGGACCAGAGGCCGAGCGAGATGGAGATCGGCAGTCTTTCCTTGATCAGGTCGATCACCGGACGGTCGCGGAACAGGGACCGGCCGAAGTCGAAGCGGAGGTAGTTGCCGATCATCTCCACGAAGCGCTCGGAGGCGGGCTTGTCGAAGCCGAAGCTGCGCTCGATCTCGGCCACCACGGCCGGATCCAGGCCGCGGGCGCCGCGATAGGTGGAGCGCGGGCCCTCGCCGCTGGTCTGGTCCTGCGGCCGGGGCGCGCGGGTTTCGCCGCCGCCCTCGCCGGTCAGGCGGCCAAGGGCGGTGTTCCCCTCCCCGCGCAGTTCGGCGAGCATCTGATCCACCGGCCCGCCAGGGGCGAACTGGGTGACGGCGAAGTTGATGAGGATGATGCCGAACAGCGTCGGCACCAGCAGCAGCACGCGCCGGAGGATGTAAGCGCCCAACGCGCCTAGCCCGCGGCCCGGGCGGCGGCCAGGGCACGTTCCTTGGCAGCGTCCACCCACCAGCTGTCGAGGCCCAGCGCGCGCTTCGGATTGCGCTCGGGGCGGCCGAACTTGTCCCACCAGGCCAGGCGGAAGGTGCGGCTGTGCCACTGTGGAATGGAGTGGAAGCCCCAGAGCAGCACACGGTCCAGTGCCCGGCAGGCCGCGGTGAGTTCGGGCAGGGAGGGCGCGTTGACGATCATCTCCACGATCTCGTCTACCACCGGGTCCTTGATGCCAACGGTGTTGCGGCTGCCATTCTCGTCGGCCTTGGCGGATGTCCAGAAGTCGCGCTGCTCGTTGCCGGGGGAGGAGGACTGGCCGAAGACCTCCACCGTCATGTCGTAGTCGAAGGCGTCCATCCGTACCTGGTATTGCGGCGGGTCCACGGTGCGGACGCGGGCCTCGATACCCAGGCGCTGGAGGGACTGGATATAGGGCAGGGCCACGCGCTCGAAGGTCGGGCCGTTGAGCAGGATCTCGAACTCAAAGCGCTGGCCCTGCGCGTTGGTCAGGCGGCGGTCCCGCACGGTCCAGCCCGCCTCGCGCAGCAGATCGAGCGCGCGGCGGGCGCCATCCCGGTTGTTGCCGGAGCCATCGGTGGCGGGAAGCTTGAACTCGCGGGCGAGGACCCCGGGAGGCAGGCGGTCCTTGAAGCGCTCCAGGATCTCGCGCTCCCGGCCTTCGGGCAGGCCGCGCGCGGCGAAGTCGGAGTTGGAGAAGTAGGAGCTGGTCCGGGTGTAGGAGTTGTAGAAAAGGTTGGCGTTCATCCACTCGAAGTCGAAGACCAGTCCCAACGCCTCGCGCACGCGGCGGTCCCCGAAGAGCGGCCGGCGCTCGTTCATGATGAAGCCCTGCAGGCCCGTGGGCAGCTCGTGGCGGATTTCGTCCCGCTTCACCCAGCCGCGGCGCACCGCCGGAAAGTCGTATCCGGTGGCCCAGTCGCGGGCCACGTTTTCCGTGCGGAACTCGATCTGCCCGGCCTTGAAGGCCTCCAGCGAGACGGTGGCGTCGCGATAGTACTCGTAGCGCATGAAGTCGAAGTTGTTGGTGCCCTTCATGGTCGGCAGGTCGCGGCCCCAGTAGTCGGGCACGCGGCGATAGGCGATGGACCGGCCGGCCTCGAAGCGCTCGATTCTGTAGGGACCGGAACCGAGGGGCGGCTCCAGCAGGGGGCGGGCGAAGTCGCGCCCTTCCCACCAATGCTTTGGCAGGACCGCGAGTTGGCCGAGGATGAGCGACAATTCCCGGTTCTGGTCGGTGGAGAAGCGAAAGGTGACCCGGCGGGGAGTCTCGGCCACCACCTCGGTCACGTCCGCCCAGTAGGCGCGGTAGAAGGGGCGGCCGTGCTGGCGGAGGGTGTTGAAGCTCCAGACAACGTCATCGGCCGTGATGGGGCGGCCATCATGCCAGCGGGCGCCCTCGCGCAGCTCGAAGGTAACGCCGCGCTTGTCGGCGGGAAGTTCCACGATGCCGGCCAGGTGGCCGTACTCAGCACTGGGTTCGTCGGAGCTTTCCTTGAGCAAGGTGTCGTAAAGCACGCCGCTGCCGACCGCCGCGGTGCCGCGCAGGATATAGGGATTAAAGCTGTCGAAGCTGCCGAGGGCGTAGAGGGTGATCTCGCCGCCCTTCGGGGCATCCGGGTTCACCCAGGGAAAATGGGTGAACCCGGCCGGCAATGCCGGCTCGCCCAACAGCGACAGGGCATGGACCCGGCGAGGCCCACTGCCCGGAGGCACTCCTTGGGCGAGGATGGGCGAGGCTGCGGCCAGACCAGTGGAAAACCCGGTGGCGAGGAGGGTGCGGCGGAGCATGGATGGAGAGTGGGGGCTAAACCCTTTTCCCTCAACAGGGCCCGTCAGGCGGAGAGCAGCGCGATGCAGGCGGGCAGCAGGGCGGGGTCCCCGACGGCCAGCACGTCGCCCGGCGATTCCAGGGTCAGCGGCCGCCCCGCATGGTCGGTCACGCGGCCACCGGCGCCTTCGAGCACGGGAACGAGGGCGCCCCAGTCCCAGGGCTTCATCGCGGCTTCCACCACGATATCCACGAGGCCCAGCGCCATCAGACCGTAGGCGTAGCAGTCCCCGCCCCAGGTGGTGCGCCGGGCGGCGGTCCGAAGGGCTTGGAAGCCCTCATCCTGGCCGGGCGGGAACATGTCGGGGCTGGTGCAGGAAAGCTCGGCCTGGGCGACATCCGGGCAAGGGCGGCAGCCCACCATGCCGCCGAGAGGGCCGCGGAAGGCCGTGGGCCGGCCCTCGACGCCGATCCAGCGCTCCCCGGTGGCAGGCTGGTCGATGAGGCCGAGAACGGGGCGCCCGCGGTGGAACAGGCCGATCAGCGTACCGAAAAGCGGGCGGCCGGTGATGAAGGCGCGGGTGCCATCGATCGGATCAAGCACCCAGACCCATTCGGCATCTGGCCGGTCGGGGCCGTATTCCTCGCCGATCACGCCGTGATCCGGAAGGGTACGGGCGAGATGGTCGCGGATGGCGCGCTCAGCGGCACGGTCCGCCTCGGTGACGGGACTGGCGTCACCCTTGGCTTCGACCAGCAGGGCGGAACGGAAAAGGGGGCGGATCACCGCCCCCGCCAGGTCCGCCGCGACCTCGGCCGCAGCGACCATTCCTTCCATCAGGGCAGGGGAACCGGGTTGGCCGAGAGGGAACGGAGATAGCTGATCACGTCCGCGCGCTGCTGCGCCTGGTTCAGGCCGGCGAAGGCCATACGGGTGCCAGGCACCGCGGCAGCGGGCTTGTTCAGGAAGGCGTTCAGCGCCTCGTAGTCCCAGGTCTTGTCGTGCAGACCCTTCATGCCCGCGGAATAGTTGAAGTCCTCGCGGTGGGCGTGAGGACCGCCGACGACGCCGTAAAGGTTCGGGCCGACCGCGTTGCGACCGCCCTCGTTGAAGCTGTGGCAGGCGGCGCAGACGCGCGTGGCGATGCCGCGGCCGGTCTCCACATTGGCGTTGGCCAGCAGCGGCGCGATCGGCTCCAGCGCGGGTGCGGCGGCTGGAGCCGCAGCAGCCACGACCTCACCCGTCGCGATGGCGGGCTTCTCCAGGCGGTGCGGACTCACGGCCAGGCCGCCGACGAGGCCCGCGACCATGAAACTGATGCCGGCGGTGAGGACCGCCGCAAATGCCTTGTTCGTTTCCAGGCTCATACGCGCTGCCAAGTCCCGTGCTGTGCCGCCCCCGGCGCGCGGCGGCCCGCGCGTTTGCGCAGCCCTGCCGTCGCGGCTAGAAGCCGGCGGACCATAATGTTCCCAGGTCCCCACCACAACCCGTGGCCGCCCATTGGGATGCGTGGAAGATAGGGTCACCGCCGCAAAGGGCTAGCCTTGAACCCGATCATCCTGATTCCGGCCCGCATGGCCTCCACCCGCCTTCCGGGCAAGCCGATGGCGGACATCCACGGCCGCCCGATGATCGTCCATGTGCTGGAGGCCGCACGTGCCGCGGGGATCGGCCCGGTGGCGGTGGCCTGCGACTCCCCGGAGATCGAGGCGGCGATCAGCGCGGCCGGGGGCACCGCCGTGATGGTGGCCGAGGACCTTCCCTCGGGCACGGACCGGATCGAGCGTGCCCTGGCCATCCTGGACCCCGGCGGCGCGCATGACGTGGTGGTGAACCTGCAGGGCGACCTTCCGGCCATCCTGCCCGCCCTCCTGCGAAGCGTGCTCTCGCCGCTTTCGGACCCGGCGGTGGACATCGGAACCCTTGTCGCCCCCGTGGTGAGCGCGGAGGAGGCGGCGGCGCCGAGCGTGGTGAAATGCGCCTGCGCCTTCCCGCCGGGCGCGACGCTGGCGCCCGCCCTCTACTTCTCCCGCCAGTGCATTCCTTCGGGGGAAGGGCCGCTCTGGCACCACATCGGGCTCTATGCCTTCCGGCGCGCGGCGCTGGCCCGGTTCGTGGCCCTGCCGGCCAGCCCGCTGGAAACCCGGGAGAAGCTGGAGCAGCTCCGCGCGCTGGAGGCGGGGATGCGGATCGGGGTGGCGCGGGTGGACCATGCGCCCTTCGGCGTGGACACGCCCGCGGATCTCGCCCGTGCCCGGGCCGTCCTGCATCCCGGCCTGCCTGCGCACCGCCCCGACCAGACCTCCTGACCCATACCTTGAGGCGGAACCAGCCCGTGACCCAGACTTTGTCCAAGATCATCGCCTTCCAGGGGCTTCCCGGCGCCTATTCCGACCTCGCCTGCCGCGCCGCCTATCCCGGCTGGACCACCCTGCCCTGCCCCTCCTTCGAGGCAGCAATGGCGGCCGTGCGGGAGCACCGGGCGGAGCTGGCGATGCTTCCCTGCGAGAACTCCCTGGCCGGGCGGGTACCCGACATCCACCGCCTGCTGCCAGAATCGGGGCTTCACGTGGTGGGCGAGCACTACGAACGGGTGGAGCACTGCGTCCTGGCCCCGGCGGGCGCCACGCTGGAAACCATCCGCCGTGCGCATTCCCACCCTGTGGCGCTCGGCCAGGTGCTGAATCTGCTTCGCGACAGGCGCTGGGAGGCCGTGATCGAGGCCGACACCGCCGGCGCCGCCCACCTGATCGCCGAGCGCGGCGGCGTGGAGGACGCGGCCATCGCTTCCTCGCTCGCGGGGGAGATCTACGGGCTGCAGATCCTCAGGCGGAACGTGGAGGACGAGGCGCACAACACCACACGCTTCTATGTCATGTCGCGCGAGCCCATCCTGCCCCCGGTATCGGCGCCGGACAGCGTCACCACCTTCGTTTTCCGGGTCCGCTCCGTGCCGGCGGCCCTCTACAAGGCGCTGGGCGGCTTCGCGACGAACGGCGTGAACATGACCAAGCTCGAATCCTACATGCTGGACGGGCGCTTCACCGCCGTGCAGTTCCTTTGCGACGTGGACGGGCACCCGGACCAGCCGCCGCTCCGCCGCGCCCTGGAGGAGCTGCGCTTCTTCTCGCGCGAGGTGCATGTGCTGGGCTGCTATCCCGCCCATCCCTACCGGCACGAGCAGGCCGAGGCTGCGGAATAGGCCGCCGGCAGCCGCGCGATCCCGGCTTTCGCGACGGCCGCCCTTGCCGTAAGCAGGGCTCAATCAATCCGTTCAGGGAAAGGAACGTCCCCCGCATGTCATCCCGTGTGAACCGCCGCGCGCTGCTTTCCGCAGCCCCGGCCGCCGCCCTGCCCGTGGCCCTGGCCGCCCCGGCCATTGCCCAGACCAACCCGGAGGTGCGCTGGCGCCTCACCTCCTCCTTTCCGCGCAACACCGACATCCTCTGGGGCACCGCCGAAGCCGTGGCCAAGCGGGTGGGGGAGCTGACCGAAGGGCGCTTCCGCATCCAGGCCTTCCCGGGTGGCGAGATCGCGCCGGCGCTCGCCGCGCTGGACGCCGTGCAGTCGGGCAGCATCGAGTGCGCCCACACCGCGTCCTATTACTATATCGGCAAGGACCCCTCGCTCGCCTTCTTCACGGCCGTGCCCTTCGGGCTGAACGCCCGCCAGAACACCGCCTGGCTCCGCTACGGCGGCGGGCAGGAGCTGATGAACGAGATGATGCGCGAGTACAACGCGGTCGCCTTCCCCTGCGGCGACACGGGCGCGCAGATGGGCGGCTGGTTCCGGCGCGAGATCCGCACCGTGGACGACATCAAGGGCCTGAAGTTCCGCATCACCGGGCTCGCGGGCCAGGTGTTCCAGCGGATGGGTGCCACGGCCTCCGTCGTTCCGGCCTCCGACATCTACTCCTCGCTGGAGCGCGGCACGATCGATGCGGCCGAGTTCGTCGGCCCGCATGACGACGAGAAGCTCGGCTTCGCCCGCGTGGCGCCGAACTATTACGCACCGGGCTTCTGGGAACCGGGGGCGCGCCTGCACCTCATTGCCAACCAGCGCGCCTATGACGCCTTGCCTGCCCAGTACAAGGCCGCGATTGCGGTGGCGACGGCCGAGGCGGATGCCGAGATGGTGGCGAAGTACGACGTGGCCAACCCGCTGGCGCTGCGGCGCTTGGTGGCGAGCGGCGCGCAGCTTCGCTTCTGGTCCCGCCCGATCCTGGAAGCCGCCTGGCGCGCCACCAACGAGGTCATGGACGAGCTCGCGGGCAAGAACGAGCGCTTCAAGAAAATCCTGGAGAGCCACCGCCGCTTCCGTGACGATGTTTATACGTGGCACCGGGTGAGCGAGAATTCCTTCGACAACTTCGCCTTCACGGCCTCGCAGACGGTGCGCTGAGGCGAGGCAGAGGTTAAGGAAAGGGGCGGGGCCGGGGGGCTCCGCCCCTTTTCCGTTTCTCTTTCCCCTTCCAAGCCCCCGCATCTGCTGTGACGGACCCTCATGGACCTTGCCGGCTTTTTGTCCGCCCTTCTGATGGGCGCGGTGGAGGGGCTCACCGAGTTCCTGCCCATCTCCTCCACGGGCCATCTTGTTCTGTTGCGCGAGCTGATCGGCTTTGAGGGGCCGCCGGGCAATGTTTTCGAGATCGCCATCCAGCTTGGTGCCGTCTGCGCGGTGGTGCTGGTCTACTGGGGCGACCTGTGGCGCATCGCCGGCGGCATGTGGCGTCCGGGGACGGTGGAGCGGTTCGCGGCCACGAACATCCTGCTTGCCTTCCTGCCGGCGCTGGTGATCGGCGGGTTGCTGCACGGACCGATCACGCGGCTTCTGTTCAATCCCTGGGTGGTCGCGGTGGCCCTGATCCTGGGCGGCATGGCCATCATCGTGATCGAGCGGCGGCGGCCTGTGCCCTCGATCGGGTCCATCCCCGAGATCGGGCCCATGGCGGCACTGCTGATCGGATTTGGGCAGGTGCTGGCGATGGTCCCGGGCACCAGCCGGTCCGGCGCCACCATCATCGCGGCGCTGCTGCTGGGGGTGGAGCGCCGGGCGGCGGCCGAGTTCTCCTTCCTTCTGGCTATTCCGACCATGTTGGCAGCGACCGTCTACAGCCTGTGGAAGGCCCGGCACGACCTGGATCTTTCCAGTCTCGGGCAAATCGGCGTGGGCTTTGCCGTCGCCTTCGTCGTGGCGCTGGTGGTGGTGCGCACGGTGCTGGCCTCGATCTCGCGCATCGGCTTCACCCCTTTCGGCTGGTACCGGATCGTGCTCGGGGCATTCATCCTTCTTTGGCTGAGCCTGCGCTGAACTTGTTGCCGCAGCATGCGGCTGAGCAAACCCGCGCGCAGCGCTCCTCGAGCGCGTCGTCAGGACTTCCGACGCTCATCTTGATAGCGTAACGGCAGGGTCTTGCACGAAGGGGGTGGGGCATGTCGGATTCACGAAAGCGCCTGGCTGCGCACCGATTCCGGTCGGTGCTTCTTGGAAGTGTCCTGGGCGGATTTCTGCTGCTGGGAACAGGGGCGTCAGCGCAGGCGCAGAGCTGGCCGGGCGATGCCGGGCCGGGCAGCGACATCCTGGGCCTGACAATGCGGCAGTACCAGCGGCTGGGCATGCCTCCTGTGGAAGTGAGGGAGCACGCGGAACGCGTGGTTCCCGGCCTGCCCGCCACAAATCCTACGCCTGCCGGTTCTGTTGGTGTTGGTTCGCCCGCGATCAGCCAGGCGGCCCCGTTACCGGCTTCAAGCGGGCGGATCTATCGGGCAAGTGGGGCGGCCGGGCGCCGCGTGACACCTGCCGCCCCGGGCAGATCTGCCGGCCACGAGTGGAAACTCAGGCGCGAACTGGCGATCCGCGACCGGGAGCTCCGCCCCCTACGGCGCCAGGTGCGGGACGGACACGGTTAAGCCGGAGGAAAATCCCGGCGCAAAAGCCCACCCGTTCTGTTCCGGCCTGGTCGGCTTTCCCTCAGGCAGGCTGGAGGGCCACCTCGTAATCGGCCTCGGTCTTGGCCCGCATCTCCTCCTCGGTGACGCCGGGCGCCAGCTCGATCAGGCGCATACGGCCGGCCTGCTTGTCGATCTGCATAACGCAGAGGTCCGTCACCACGAGATCCACCACGCCCTGCCCCGTCAGCGGCAGATTGCAGGCCTTCAGGAGCTTCGGCTTGCCCCCGGCGGTGTGCTCCATCAGGACGACCACCCGCTTCACGCCTGCGACCAGGTCCATGGCGCCACCCATTCCCTTGACCATCTTGCCCGGGATCATCCAGTTCGCGAGGTCGCCGTTCTGGGCCACCTGCAAGGCACCAAGGATGGACAGGTCGATGTGCCCACCCCGGATCATCGCGAAGCTGTCCGCCGAGGAGAAGAAGCTCGTGGTCGGCAATTCGGAGACGGTCTGCTTGCCGGCATTGATGAGGTCCGGATCCTCCTCCCCGTCGTAGGGAAAGGGGCCGATGCCGAGCATCCCGTTCTCGCTCTGCAATTGGACGGAGACGCCGTCGGGGATGTGGTTGGCGACCAGGGTCGGGATTCCGATTCCCAGGTTCACATAGAAGCCGTCCTCCAGCTCGCGGGCGGCGCGGGCGGCCATCTCGTCGCGGGTCCAGGCCATGGCTCGGCGCTCCTCAGCGGGTCGGAAGGGGGTCGGTGCCGGCGGCAGCAGGCGTGGCAGGGTCGGCGCGCTTGCGCGTGGTGCGCTGCTCGATCCGCTTGGGCGTGCCGGGCGGCACCACGATCATGCGCTTCACGTAGATGCCGGGGGTGTGGATGTTGTCCGGGTCCAGCTCGCCCTGGCCCACCATCTCCTCGACCTGCACCACAGTCATCCGGGCGGCGGTGGCCATCACCGGGTTGAAGTTCCGGGCGGTCTTGCGGAAGACGAGGTTACCCTCCGGATCGGCCTTCCAGGCGTGGACGATGGCGAGATCGGCCATGATGCCGCGCTCCATCACATAGGTGATGCCGTCGAACTCCTGGGTTGGCTTGCCCTCGGCCACGGCGGTGCCGACGCCGGTGCGGGTGAAGAAAGCCGGGATGCCGGCGCCGCCGGCGCGGATGCGCTCGGCCAGCGTGCCCTGCGGGTTGAACTCGATCTCGAGCTCCCCGGCCAGGTACTGGCGAGCGAATTCCGCGTTCTCGCCCACGTAGGAGGCGATCATTTTGCGGATCTGGCGGGTCTGCAGCAGCAGCCCGAGGCCGGCATCGTCCACGCCCGCATTGTTCGAGACAAAGGTGAGATTCTTCACGCCGCTGTCGCGGATCGCCTCGATCAGCAGACCCGGAATGCCGCAAAGGCCGAACCCGCCGGAGTGGATGAGCATCCCGTCGCGCAGCACGCCTTCCAACGCCGCCCGTGCATCCGGGAAGAGTTTTCTGCTCATCGGGCGTCGTCCTCCAGCGCTGATCGCGCCGGGAAGCTAGCCGCCCCACACGCTCCGAGAAAGGGGGGCGAGAAAGGTGCAAGGGGGGATTGCCTGCCTGCGGGGAGGCGGCTATATCGCGGCACCCCAGGGTGGGGGGCCATAGCTCAGTTGGGAGAGCGCTTGAATGGCATTCAAGAGGTCGTCGGTTCGATTCCGATTGGCTCCACCAGTTCGTACGGGGTGATGCGGGGCGCTCGGAAAGGGGCGCCCCGCTCCTCGTTCGGGCTATACCGGAATGGACCGGGAATGCAGGGTGCGCGGGCGGGGTCAGCCGCTCCGCCTTGAGATTCCCGAGACACCTGCCTTGCACCGTCTTCTCGGCACATAGATTGAACAGTTATCGCCCGGCTCCAATACCCAGTGTGGGTCGGCAACCCTGTCCCGGGCCATGGGTCCGGCCTCACCCCATCAGGATTTTGCCCCAATCTGGCACGACGCACACGAACAGTGTGCGGGCGCACCTTCACCGGACCGCCCTCCTACCTGGCACCACTCGGTCCAGCAGCCAAGGAACGGACCTCGCACCGGAAAATTCAGCCGACCCCAACGATCCGCCAGGCATAGTCCCGCCCGTCGGGCTCGGTGATTGTTACGTTCTCACCAGGCCGGCAGGGAACGTGGCCGCGCATCACCGCCTGGATCGGGGCATCGACCGGATTATCGTCGCGCCGGAAGAAGCGAAGCGCCCAGCCGGTATCGGCGTCATAGATCACGTCGCCATCCATCAGCCCCTGTTCAGGCCAGAAGCGGCGAGCGGGCCAGGGGGCAGGATCGGCGTACCAAGCCTGGGGGTCTGGGAAGCCCTGAGCGTCCAGCGAGAGGCGGACCTCGTAGCGGTGCTGGGGACTGCCTTCGGGGAGCCCAGTGCCGCCGCTCGGCGAAAGGACGACGAGCGGCATGGGAAACCTCCTTGGCAACGTGGTGGATGCGTGGCCGGCTAGATGGCCACCCTGACACCGAGCTCAACGACGCGGTCACTCGGGATACGGAAAAACTCCGTCGCCGGAACCGAGTTGCGCGACATGATTCCGAAGAGCCACTGCTGCCAGCGAGCCATCTTGGGCATGGCGGACGCGACAACCGTTTCGCGGCCAAGAAAATAGGAAGCCTGCATGGGGTCGTAGTTCACCCCGACCTCTTTCAGGCTTTCCAGTTCCTTCGGAATATTGGGGCTTTCCTGGAAGCCGTAGCAGAGGGAGATCCGATGGATTCCCGGGGCGAGCTCCTCCACCCGGCGGCGGTTGCGGACCTGGGGAACATCTTCGCCCGATACGGTCACAAACAAAACGCGCTCATGCAAAACCTTGTTGTGCTTCAGATTATGCAAGAGGGCGCTGGGCACGTAGTCGGCCTGGCTGGTCATGAACACAGCGATCCCTGGCACGCGGGTGGTGCGGGACTGGGGAAGGCGAGCCAGGAAGGACTTCAGCGGCAGGCTGTCCTGCCGGAAACGGCTGAACAACAGGTCCCGGCCGCGCCGCCAGGTGAGCATCATGGTGAAGATCGCGCCCCCCAGCACCAGGGGAACCCAGCCGCCATCCGGGATCTTCAGGACATTGGAGATGAAGAAAGCCAGGTCGAGAAGAAAGAGGGGAGTGAACACCCCGACAACCAGCGGCAGCGACCAGCCGAAGGTGCGCCGGAACACCAGGCCCGCCAGGGTGGAGGTGGCCAGGAAGGTGCCGGTGACCGCCAGACCGTAGGCGGCGGCGAGGCTGTCGGAATTGCGGAAAGACACCACCAGGATCAGCACGCCGAGCAACAGGGCGAAGTTCACCTGGGGCATGTAGATCTGCCCTTCCTCCGTCTCGCTGGTGTGACGAACGACGAGCCGTGGCAAAAAGCCGAGTTGCACGCACTGCCGGGCAATGGAGTAGGCGCCCGAGATCATGGCCTGGCTGGCAATGATGGTGGCCGCGGTGGCCAGGATGACAAGCGGGAGACGCAGCCATTCCGGAGCCAACAGGTAGAAGGGGTTTTCCAACGCGGCCCGGTCGGACAGGAGCAATGCTCCCTGGCCGAGATAGTTCAGCGCCAGGGCGGGCAGGACGAAGCCCACCCAGGCGACCTGGATCGGACGCCGGCCGAAATGGCCCATGTCGGCGTAGAGCGCCTCGGCCCCCGTGACGGCCAGCACGACGGAGCCGAGGGCGATGAAGGCGGCGAGATGGTAGGCGATGCAGAACTGCACGGCGTAATGGGGCGAAAGGGCGAGCAGCACCTCGGGTTCCCGCACCACCTCGATCAAGCCCAGGAGCCCGATCAGGCCGAACCAGACCACGGTGATCGGGCCGAAGACCGCGCCCATGCTCCCGGTGCCCCGGTACTGGAACAGGAACAGCGCCAGCAGGACCGCAAGCGAGAGTGGGATCACCGCGCCCTCGAAGGCAGGGGAGATGACCTTGAGGCCTTCCATGGCGGAGAGCACGGAAATAGCAGGGGTGATGGCGCCATCGCCGAAGAACAGGGCGGCGCCGGCAATGCCGACAACCGCGATGGTCCATCGGCCGCGCTCGGTCTGGGCCGCCCTCTGGGCAAGGGCCATGAGGGCGAGAATGCCCCCTTCCCCCTTGTTGTCGGCCCGGGTGACCAGCCAGACATACTTCACCGACACGACGATGATCAGCGACCAGATGATCAGGCTGAGGACGCCCAGGATCTCCCAGCGTTCGAGCCCATCCGACGAGAAGTGCAGCAACGCGGCCCGCATGGCGTAGAGCGGGCTGGTCCCGATGTCGCCGTAGACGATGCCGAGGACGCCGAGCAGGGCAGCCGCGGTGAGCGGCTGCCGCTGGCCGTGAATGGCCTCTGATGTCACGTCGATCGCCTGCAATGGTTTGTCAGCGGCGGCATAGGGCTGCCGCCTAGCACCCTGCAACCCCTGGACCTGGCCTCAGGTTGCAAGGGGTGCCAGGCCGGGTCAGTGGCCGCGCAGGATCTGAGACAGGAAGAGCTTCAGACGGTCGGTCGAAGGCCGGTTGAATATCTGCTCGGGCGGGCCCTGCTCCACCACCTCGCCGCGGTCCATGAAGATGACGCGGTCGGCGACCTGCTGGGCGAAGCCCATTTCGTGGGTGACCACCACCATGGTCATGCCGTCCTCGGCGAGCCCGACCATGGTGTCGAGCACCTCCTTGATCATCTCGGGGTCCAGCGCCGAGGTCGGCTCGTCGAAGAGCATGATCTTGGGCTTCATGCAGAGCGCGCGGGCGATGGCGACACGCTGCTGCTGCCCACCGGAGAGCTGCCCCGGATACTTGTTCGCCTGTTCCGGGATCTTCACCCGGCGCAGGTACTCCATGGCCAGTTCTTCCGCGTCCTTCTTGGGCATGCGGCGGACCCAGATCGGGGCCAGGGTGCAGTTCTCGAGGATCGTGAGATGCGGGAAGAGGTTGAAGGACTGGAACACCATGCCGACCTCGCGCCGGATCGCGTCCAGCGACCGGACGTCGTCGGTCAGCTCCGTACCGTCCACCAGAATACGACCTTCCTGGTGCTGCTCCAGGCGGTTGATGCAGCGGATCATGGTGGACTTGCCCGAGCCCGAAGGACCGCAGACCACCACCCGCTCCCCGGTTGCAACCTGGAGCGAGATGTCGCGCAGCACGTGCATCGTGCCGTACCACTTGTTGACCTTGTCCAACTGGATGGCTGGCGGGCCGTCGGCCTGGACGGCGGATGCGATGTGGCCTTCGGCGAGGGCGGCGCTCATGGCGTTGTCCTTGGGTCCTGGCTGGAGGGGCGGGTTCAGCGGACGCGGTGGCGGTTCAACTCCGCCTCCAGGTTCTGGCTGTAACGGGACATGGCAAAGCAATAGATGAAGTAGATCAGCGAGATGGCGATATAGACCTCGACGCCGAAGCCCTGCCAGGCGGGCTCCACGATCGCAGTCTTGCCGGCCGTCAACAGGTCGAAGATACCAATGATCAGCACCAGCGACGTGTCCTTGAAGAAGCCGATGAAGGTGTTCACCAGCGGCGGAATCACCAGCCGCAGGGCCTGGGGAAGGATGATGAAGCCGGTCTTGTGCCAGTAGGACAGGCCGAGCGCATCGGCTGCCTCGTACTGCCCCTTGGGCAGCGCCTGCAGACCGCCGCGCACCACCTCGGCCAGGTAGGCGGCGGCAAAGAGGATAACGGCCACCTGGGCGCGCAGCAGCTTGTCGATGTTGATCCCCTCGGGAAGGAAAAGGGGAAACATGACGCTGGCCATGAAGAGCAGGCTGATCAGCGGCACACCGCGGATGATCTCGACATAGGCAATGCAGAGCACGCGGATGGCGGGCATCGAGGAGCGCCGGCCCAGCGCCACCATGATGGCGAGCGGAAAGGCGAAGGCAAGGCCGAAGGTGGCCAGGATCAGCGTGATGGGCAGGCCGCCCCAGCGCTCCTGCGGAACGAACTCCAGCCCGAGCACGCCGCCCCACATCAGGACGCCGATCACCGTCAGGGTCACGGCCCAGACGATGGCCAGTTCCCAGCGCCAGAAGCGGCGCATGGCCGAGACGACGAACAGCGCGGTGAAGAGCACGCAGACCAGCGCCGGGCGCCAGTGCTGCTCATAGGGGTAGGTGCCGAAAAGGATGAAGCGGTGTTTCTCCGTGATCACGGCCCAGCAGGCGCCGGGATGGTCTGAACCCTTCAGGGCGCGGCAGGCCTGGGTCTGGTTGTTGGGCACCGACCAGATGGCGTTGATGAAGGCCCAGTCGATGAAGCTGAGCGCCCAGCGCAGGATGAAATAGGCCATCACCAGCGTCACCGCGGTGTTGAGCCAGGAGGAGAACAGGTTCGCCCGCATCCAGGCGGCCGGTCCGGTGGTCAGCGCCGGCGGCTGGCGCGGGGCTGCCTCCGGCACACCAGCGACCGAGCTTCCCAGGGAAATATCGCTCATCCCGTGCCCTCCTCAGCGCTCGACCAGCGCGATGCGGGAATTGTACCAGTTCATGAAAAGACTGATGGACAAGGAGATGGTCAGGTAGACCAGCATGATGATGGCAATGCCCTCGATCGCCTGCCCCGTCTGGTTCAGCGTGGTGTTGGCGATGCTGACGATGTCCTGATAGCCGATGGCGACGGCGAGAGACGAATTCTTGGTCAGGTTCAGGAACTGGCTGGTCATGGGCGGCACGATCACGCGCAGCGCCTGGGGCAGCACGATCTGGCGCAGCACCACGCCGGGCCTGAGGCCCAGCGCCTGTGCGGCCTCCCACTGGCCCTGGGCCACGGCCAGGATGCCGGCGCGCACGATTTCCGCGATGAAGCCGGCGGTGTAGGTGGTCAGGCCCACCAGCAGCGCGAAGTATTCGGGGCTGACGCTCATGCCGCCCTGGAAGTTGAAGCCGCGCAGCGCCGGCCATTCGATCCCAACCGGAGCGCCGCCGAGCCACCAGGCGACCAGCGGCAGGCCGATGAGGAAGCCAAGGGCGGCAGGCCAGATCGCGCGCGGCTGGCCGTCCTGCATCTGCCGGCGGCGCATGGCCTTGGCGAAGAGATAAAGCCCGCAGCATCCGACCGCGAAAGCCAGAAGTCCCCAGCTATGCCCAGCCTCCCAATCGAGGAAGGGAAGCTTCAGGCCGCGGTTGGAGAGGAACACACCCGTCACCGGGTTCAGCGCCTGGCGCGGCCCGGGCAAGCCCTGCAGCAGGGTGTACCAGAACAAAAGCTGCAGCAGCAGCGGGATGTCGCGGATCACCTCGACGTAAACGGCCGCCACCTTGGCCAGCAGCCAGTTCTTCGAGAGCCGCGCGATGCCGACGAGGGTGCCGAGGATGGTGGCCAGGATGATCCCGATCACCGCGACCTTCAGCGTGTTCAGCACGCCCACCATCAGGGCGCGAAGGTAGGTGCTGGCAGGCGTATACTCGATCAGGGCCTCGCCGATGGGGAGCCCGGCCTCACGGTTCAGGAAGCCAAAGCCCGTGGCGATCCGCCGCACCTCCAGGTTGTGCTGCGTGTTCCGCACGAGCCACCAGACAACGGCAATCACGATGCCGACGATCAGCACCTGCCAAAAAATGGCGCGCACCCGCTCATCCGCCCAGGACAGGCGGAGCGGTTTCTTCGGCGGGGCGCGGAACTGCCGCGGGTCGGTGGCGCTCTGCGACATCCAGGGGCCTCGTTGCTGTCGTCTGCTGGGCAGTCAGGTCCGGGAGGGCCCGGCGAAGAGCCCTCCCGGCATCGGGTTCAGCGGAAGGGCATGGCGTATTGCTGGCCGCCCGGCGTGGTCCAGAGGGCATTCGGTCCCCGCTGGATGCCGATGGGCTGCAGGTGCCGGGCGAAGATCTCGCCGTAGTTGCCGGTGGCCTTGATCATGTTCACCACCCAGTCGTTCGGCACGCCGAGCATCTGCCCGAGCCCGCCGTTCTTGCCGAGCATGCGCTGCACCTCCGGCCGGGCATCGTTGGCCGCCATCTGCGCGACATTGGCCTGGGTGATTCCCAGCTCCTCGGAGGCGACGAGCGCGTAGTGCACCCAGCGCACGAGGTCCGCGAAGCGTTGGTCGCCGTGGCGAACCAGCGGCCCCAGCGGCTCCTTCGAGATCACGTCGGGGAGGATCGTGTGCTCGGAAGGATTGGGCTGGCTGGCGCGCGTGGCAGCGAGGCCGGACACGTCCGTGGTGAAGGCATCGCAGCGGCCGGAAGCGTAGGCCCCGACGACCTCCTCCAGCCGCTCGATCACCACGGGGGTGAACCGGACGTTGTTGGCGCGGGCCCAGTCCGTGAGGTTCTGCTCGGTTGTGGTGCCGGGCTGGACGCAAATGGTGGCGCCGCTCAGCTCCTTGGCGGTCTTCACGCCAGCCGAGGTCCTCACCATGAAGCCCTGGCCGTCATAGAAGTTCACGCCCGTGAAATCGAGGCCAAGGCTCGTGTCGCGCGAGAGGGTCCACGTCGTATTGCGGGCCAGGATGTCCACTTCACCGGACTGGAGGGCGGTGAAGCGGCTCTGCGCGGTGGTGGGGACGAAGCGAACCTTGTTGGGATCGTTGAAGATCGCCGCGGCCAGCGCCCGGCAATATTCCACGTCGAAGCCGCGCCAAACGCCCTGGCTGTCGGGCTGGGCAAAGCCTGCCAGGCCGGTGTTGGTGCCGCAGACAAGGGTGCCGCGTGCCTTGATGGCGTCCAGGATCGACGCTCCGCCGGCCGGGGCGGGTGCCTGGGCCATGGCCGGGAAGGCGCCGAAGGCCGCCATGGCGACGGCCCCGAGAACGCCGAGCGTCGCGCGCCGCAAGGGCTGCAAAGTCATTCCTATCTCCCCGAAACTCGGAAGGGCACTCCCCTGGCCATGCTGCGCCAGGGATGTGCCCCGATCAACGCGGGATTGCGCGGACCGCAGGGCAGGCCCTTAGCGCCCCGGCGCGCGCGCGGCAATTCCGGGCACCCAGGCTTTCCGATCGGAACGTCAGGCGGCACGGTGAGGAAAGCGGGTGTCGCGTTGGCCACCGGGAGCATGCTGCAATCCCCGTGCCGGAGGCTGGACCGCCGCACACCATCGGCAAGGGAGGCCATGCCTGCTGCATCTCGATCACGCCCAGGTGGAAAGCCTGCTTCCCTGGCGATCGCTCATGGATGCCCTCGGCACCATGTTCCGAACCGGCTGCGAGGCGCCGCTGCGCCATGCCCATGCCTGGGCCGAAGGGGCTGAGCGCAACAGCCTTCTACTGATGCCAGCTTGGCAGGCCGGGCGCTACACCGGCGTGAAGATCGTGCACGTGGCCCCCGGCCACGCCCCGGCCGTCCATGCCACCTATCTCCTGTCGGACGCTCCCACGGGTGCGCCCCTGGCGCTGCTGGACGGGGGCGCGCTGACGGACCGGCGCACCGCTGCAGCCAGCGTGCTGGCGGCGCGGCACCTGGCGCGGCCGGACAGCCGGCGCCTGCTGCTTCTGGGAAGCGGGAAGGTGGCGCACGCGCTCGCCTCCGCTTATGTGGCGGCTTTCCCCATCGAGGATATCGCGGTCTGGTCGCGCGACCCTGCGCGGGCCGGCGCCCTGGTGGCCCGGTTGCGCGCCGCAGGGATGGCCGCGCGGGTGACGGAGGATCCCGATCCCTCGGACGCCGACATCGTCTCGGCCGCCACCCTCTCCCGCATGCCGCTGGTGCGGGGCGAGGCCATCCGGCCGGGCACGCATGTGGACCTCGTCGGCGCCTTCCGACCGGACATGCGCGAGGCGGATGCCGCGTTGCTCGCCCGCGCGACCCTTGTGGTGGACACCCGGCCGGGCGCGCTGGCCGAGGCCGGCGACGTGGTTCAGGCCGTAGCGGAAGGCGCCTTCGGGCCGGAGCATATCGCGGCGACCCTGACAGACCTCGTGCGCGGCAATCATCCGGGCCGGCGCGGCGTGGCGGAGGTAACGGTGTTCAAGTCGGTTGGCTGGGCTGGAGAGGACCTCGCCGCCGCTATCCTCGCCTATGAGGGCGCGACGGAAGGGGAGGCGAGGCAATAAGAACTCAGCCCGCGGGCAGTTCGATGACGGCGCCCTCCCCCTCCGCCTCGACCCTGGCGCCCAGCGCCTCCAGCGCGGCCCCGGCCTCCGGCGGCAAGCGCCAGCCCATGCCGATCCGCCTGCCCTCAAGGCGCAGGGGCGGGAGCGGGCCGGCGGGCAGGGCCGTGGCCCCTGAGGCGGCCAGGACAAGGGCCGCTTCCAGGCTGGGGGAGCGTCGCTCCACCAGGACCGGCGGCCCCTGGGTCTGCAATTCCAGAGGCCCACCCGCGGCCATGGCCAGCAAGGGCATCACCTCCTGCATGAAGCGTGTGGAGATGGCCCCCTTCACCCCTTCCTCCCGCCCGAGGGCAAGGAAGCCGCGCACAAGAGTGTCGTAGGAAACGGCGGCTTCCCGCGCGCGCAACACCTGCCGCGTCACCCGCTCCCCCTCCGGGAGGTGGGGCGCGGCGGCATCAAGGTTCGCGTTCATCACCATGGACAGGTTGTTAACGGCATGCCGAACCGGGCGCATCAGCAGGGCCATGGCCTGCTCGCTCACCGAGGCACCGGCGGACTTGCCAAGGGGCGGGCTCGCGCTTCCAGCCATCAGGAGGCGTGCCGGGCGATGAGGGGATGGCGCGTCGTCATCGGGGCAGTCCTTCAAGGATGTCGTGGAACAGGCGCGCCGGGAGGGTGCCGCCGCGGACATCATCCATAGGGGTCGCGTCGTCGTTGCCAAGCCATATGCCGATCACCGTGTTCCCGGAGAAGCCGACGAACCAGGCATCCCGGAAATCCTGGGTGGTGCCTGTCTTGCCCGCGGCCGCTCGGCCCGGGACGCCCGCCGCGCGGCCGGAGCCGCGGGAGACCACGGCTTCCAGCATGTGGCGGATCGCGGCGGCATCGGTGGGCTGCACGGCGCGCGCCGGCGCCGGGAGGTTCGGCGAAATGGGGCGACCTTCCGCGCGGGCAGCGGCGATGCCGTGCGGCGCCACCCGCATCCCGCCATTGGCGAAGGCCGCATAGGCGGCGGTCAGTTCCAGCAGGCTGGCCTCCCCGGTGCCCAGGGCAATGGTGGCATCGTTCGGGAAGGGGCCGGCGAGGCCGAGGCGGCGGGCAACGGCCGCCGCTTCCCGCGCCCCACCCGCGCGGGCCAGCACGCGCACGGCCGCGGTGTTGACGCTGTGGGCCAGCGCATCCTCCAGCGGCAGGTCACCGCGCGGACGCCAGGCGCCGTTACCCGGAGACCAGCGGCCAAGGGTGAGCGGCGCATCGGAGACGGTGGAATCCGGGGACAGGCCGTGCTCCAGCGCGGCCAGGTAGACAAAGGGCTTGAACACTGATCCCGGCTGGCGGCGGGCCGAAACCGCCCGGTTGAAGGGTCCGCGGCGGTAGTCCCGCCCGCCGGCCATGGCGCGCACGGCACCCGTGGCCGCATCCATCACCACCACGGCGCCCTGCCCCGCATCGGCGGCGGCCCCCGGCCCGGCCAGCAACGCCTCCAGCCTCTGCTCAACCAGCGCCTGGGTGCGCAGGTCGAGCGTGGTGCGAAGCGTGAGGTCGGCGGAGCCGGGGAAGCGGGAGGCGAGATCGTCGTTCACCCAGTCGGCGAACCAACCGGAGTCGCGCGAGGGACGCGGGGGGAAGGCGATGCGCTCGGCCTCCGACGCGGCCTGGGCCTCGGTCAGCGCGCCGTTCGCGGCCATGGCGCGCAGCACCTCCGCGCCGCGCCGCGCCGCTGCCTCGGGGTTGGCACGGGGGTTGAGGCGGGAGGGCGCGCGTGGCAGGCCGGCCAGCACCGCCGCCTGCCACACCGACAGCCGCCGTGCCGGCACACCGAAATAAAGCCGCGCCGCGGCATCCACCCCGTAGGCGCCGGCGCCGAGGTAAACGCGGTTGAGATAGATCTCGAGCAGTTGGTCCTTGGTGAAGCGGCTCTCCAGCCACAGGGCGAGCATGGCTTCCTGCACCTTGCGCCGGAGGGAGCGCTCGGGCGTCAGGAAGAGGTTCTTGGCCAACTGCTGCGTCAGCGTAGACCCGCCCTGCGCCACCCGGCCGGTGGTGATGTTCACCCAGGCGGCCCGCAGCAGGCCGAGTGGGTCCAGGCCGAAATGGGCACGAAAGCGCCGGTCCTCGATGGAGAGCAGGGCGGTCGGGACATGGAGCGGCAAGTCGCGCAGGCGCACCGTTTCTCCGTACAGGTCGCCGCTGGTGGAGAGCAGCCGGCCGTCGGCGGATTCAAGGGTCACCGAAGGGCGACGGGTCGCCTCCAGCGCGGTCTCCGGGCGCGGCAGGTCCCAGGCGAAGACCAGGAGCACAAGGCCGAGGGCCAGGCTGCCCCAAACCCCTGCAATCAGGGTCCAGGCCGCGATCCGGCGGGCAATTCTCCGTCTCGCCCTGACCGCGGAGGGCATGGCGGGAGGCGGGGAGCGCGGCTCGGGAGCGGCCGCCGCGGGGCGCGCGCGTCTCGATGGACCGGTGCGCGGGATGGTTGCGGTCGGAGCCCGTGGCATGGCTAAGGCACCGTAGCACACGCCTCCCTTTCCCGCACGGGGACGGGCAGGAGCCGCAGGAAGGAACCCGAACTGCGCGGGTCACCCCTGGAACACCCTGTGGCACCCTTCCTGTGCGCCAAACCGGGGGTGTTCCTGCCACACGCCCTTGCCGCGGCCGAGAGCGGCGCCCAGTCCGCCAAGCACGCGCAGAACCGCATCAACCCGCAACTCCGCCTGACACGCTGCGCCGGCCGCGCGGTGGGCATGGGCATCGCCAACGTGACCGCCGTGACAGGCATGCCCCCGCCGCGCACGCGGCCGGGCGGGGCCGGGCCGGGTGCCGGCAGAGCGCCACAGGTGGAGGCGTGGCGATTCGCTGGGCAGCGGCGTGCGGTCGCACCGGGTTCCTTCTGAGCCATCCATCTGGCACCCACGCGGTCACGCAGCCCTGGGCTGGTGGGGACGCGCGAGGATGCGCATCACCAGCCCGCAACATCATGCGCCCGCCCCGGGCGTAGCGGAGGATGCCGGATCGCGGAGGCGCGCTGCGCCGGGTGAGCGGCCCGTGTCCCATCATGTCTCGCTCGCGGGGCCTCATTCACCTGGCCTCATTCACTGCGCGCCCGCTCCGCCCTACCCTCGCGCCGCCCCGCCCGGGGCCTGCCGAAAGGAGCCGTGCCGCCACGATGACCGATCCCAACATCATCCGACAATCCGCGCTGGACTGGATCGCGCAAAACGAGGCGCGACTTTCGGCTTTCTGCGCGCGCATCTGGGAGCACGCCGAACCGGCATGGCGCGAGTATCGCTCGGCCCAGGCCTATGCCGAGATCCTTCGCGAGGAGGGCTTCACGGTGGAGGAAGGGTCGGGCGGCATGCCCACCGCCTTCGCCGCACGCTGGGGCAATGGCGGGCCGGTGCTGGCCGGCTTCTCCGAATACGACGCCGTTCCCGGCAACTCGCAGCAGGTGGTGCCCTACCCTGCCCCGCGCGAGGGGCTGCATCCCTATGCCGCCGGGCACACGGACCCGCATTCGGTGCTTGGCACCGCGGCTCTGGCTGCCATGCTCGGCACCAAGGCCGCCTTCGAGCAGCACGGCGTCCGCGCCACGCTGAAGCTGTTCGGCGAGCCCGCGGAAAAGGTCTGCGGCTCCAAGCCCATCCACGCGGCCAAAGGCTATTTCGATGGTCTGGACGCCGCGGTGGTCTGGCATCCCTGGCCAAGCAACACCGTGACCGGCGACATCCACTTCGGCGCCTACTGGAGCGCGGTGATCACCTTCGAAGCGGAGAGCCCGGAAACCTGGGTGGATCCGTCCCTGATGCCGACCCAGGCGGCGCATGCCGTCGCGCGCAGCCCGGGCGCGCTCGACGCCATGTGCCTGATGTACACCACGACCAAGTACACGAAGGAGGCGATGTTCCCGCACAGCGGCTCCTGGACGCTGAACGAATACGTGCTCGGCGATGCCGGGGCAACATCGGACAACCTCGCGCCCCGCTTCAGCCAGATCCAGTATTCCTGGCGCTCCTCGTCGCTCGCGATCCAAGAGCAGATCTGGCGCGTGCTGGCCAACAACGCGAAATCGGCGGCCATGGCCACGGGGTGCCGCGCCTTCGTGCGCTGGGTGACGAAGACGCGCGTGGGCCTGCCCAACACGGCGCTGACGGATCTGACCTGGGCCAACCTCCAGGCCGTCGGCGCGCCGCGCTACAACGAGGAAGCGCTGGGCTTCGCACGCGACATCCAGCGGAACCTCGGGCTGGAGCCGATGGAGAACCCCTTCATCCCCGGTGTGACGACCCTGACGACGCCGGCGGACAACGATGCCGGGCTGCGCCGCACGCTGGCGGGATGGCAGACGCATCTGAGCGCCGACGACTACGTGGAGTATTCCTGGCACTGCCCGACGGTGCGGCTGCTGGCGGCGCGGCCGCGGCTCCGGGCACCCTCCCCCGGCTATGCCTATCCGAACTGGGCCTATCTCGCGCTCGGCGGGCTGCCGGCGGCCGTCGACCCCGGCATGTTCGTGGCGGCCCGGACCATGGCACTGACGATGGTGGATCTCGCGACCAAACCCGGTGCGCTGGAGACCGCGCAGGCGGAGTTCCGGGAGCGCACGGGCGGCGGCGTGGGTGGCACGGATTGGGTGGGACCGCTGCTGCCCGCCGCCTTCGACCCACCGGTGGACCTGCGCTGGCCGGAATACATTTCCACACCGCGCGGCGCGGAATGGACCTTCCCGACGCCGCACCACGGCACGGGCGCGGGCGAGCCGATCTGAGCGGACGGGCGCGGGGCAACGGCCCCGCGCCCGTCCGAACCCCGTTCAGGCGAGCGTGGTCAGGTCCTGGAACCAGTGCTGCGCCTGGGTGTAGTGGCGCACGCCCCGGCCGAGGACGTGCGGGTTGGTGTCGTGCACCACGAAGACCAGCAGCGCCTGATCCACCACGCGCTCGTGCACGCGGGCCATCAGCCGGTCCTGCTCTGCCGGGTCGAAGGACTGCATGGCCTGATCGATCAGCTTGTCCGTTTCGGGGTCGCCGTAGTGCGACCAGTTCACCCCGACCGGCGCCACCTGCTTCGAGTGGAAGAAGCGAACAAGGGCGTAGAGCGGGTCGGAGGTGACATAGGCGACGTTGTTGGCGGTGATGCCGCGCATGGAGTCATGGGCCGCACCGTTGCGCCATGCCGTGTAGAGCACCTCCAGCTCCACCGGCTGGAACTCGACCTCGATGCCGACCTCCTTCCAGGACTGCTGGATGAACTCGTTCATCGGCATGGACAGCATCTGCCCGGAACCGCCCGTGGCGATCAGGAACTTCGTCTTCAGCGGGTTGCGCGGGGAAAAGCCGGCGGCCTGCACCAGCCGCCGCGCCTCCGCGGGGTCGTGGCGCACCTTGAAGGAGGGGTTGCCGTACCAGGGCGATGCCGGGTCCACCACGCCGGTGGCGGGCTTGGCCAAGCCGCCGAGCAGGGAAACGATGTCGTCCCGGTTGATCGCGAGGTTCGCCGCCTGCCGCAGCCGCAGGTCGCGCCAGGGCGAACCCTCCAGCATCGAGAGGTGATAGTTCCAGACATGGGGGGTGACGTTCTCCACCACCCGGTTCCCGGCGACCTTGAGCTGCGGCACCATGTCGAGCGCCGGGGTCTCGATCAGGTCCACCTGGCCTGACAGCAGCGCGTTGCTGCGCGTGACGGCATCGGGGGCGCAGACCAGCACGACGCGATCCACCTTCGGCATCCGCGCCGGGTTCCAGTAAGCGGTGTTCTTCACCAGCTCGGCACGCTCACGCGGAACGAGGCGGGCCAACCTGAAAGGGCCGGTGCCCGAGGGCTCGGCGGCGAAGCGATCCCAGGAGCGGCCCAGCTTCTCGAACTGCGCCGGGGAGGACACAAGGAACCAGAGGAGCTGGTAGGGGAAAAGACTGTCCACGGCCTTGGTGGTCAGCTCCACCGTCATCGCGTCCAGCTTCCGCCAGGCGGCGAGCGAGGGCAGGCGCGGGCGGACCTGCGCCGCCTGGCGCTGGTCGAAATGCGGCGCCTGGGCGTTCATGACCTTTTCGAAGTTCCAGATCACGGCATCGGCGTCAAAGGCGGAGCCGTCATGGAAGGTGACACCCTGGCGCAGCTTCAGCGTCCAGCGCCTGCGGTCCGCCGGATCGGCCTCCCAGGAGATGGCGAGGCCGGGCACCAGCTTCCCCGGACGGTCCGCCACGTCCATTTCCCAGGCGACGAGAGGGTCATAGATGGTGTGGCCGGTGAACTGATAGGCGCCGGCGCCGCGGTCCGGCTGCCCCGCCGTCAACGGAATGTCGGACATCGAGATGCCGTAGCGCAGCACCCGTTCGGCCTGGGCCTGCGCCTCGGGAATGATCAGGCCGCAAGGCAGGGTGGCGAGGCCGGTTGCGCCCAGCAGGGCGCGGCGCGACAGGGTCATGCTTGGGGCTCCGGTGTTTGTTCCGGATGCGCGTAGCAACCTGCGTGCCGTGCCCTTCCCGCTTTACCCCCGCACATCCATGGCGGAGCGCAGCCCGTCGCTGACCATGTTGAAGCACATGCTGGTCAGGAAGATGCATACGCCGGGCAGCATGGCGATCAGCGGCTGGCTGTAGATCGCCGTGCGCAGCGTGTTCAGCATCAGCCCCCATTCCGGCTCCGGTGGCTTGGTGCCGAGGCCCAGGAAGGAGAGGCCCGAGGCCAGGATCATCGAGACGCTGATCAGGCTCGTGGCGTAGACGAAAATCGGGCCGAGCACGTTGGGCAGCACATGGGCGCGCACGATGGTGAAGGCACCCGCGCCGCTGGCCCGCGCCGATTCCACGTAGTCGAGGTTGCGGACGGAGGTGGTGGTGCTTTCCGCCACGCGGATGATCTGGGGGATGAACACCAGGGTCAGCGACAGCATGGCATTGGAGATGCCCGGCCCCAGGGCCCCGGAAATGGCGACGGCCAGCAGCACGGAGGGAAAGGCGTAGAAAACGTCCGTCACGCGCATGATCAGCATATTGACCCATCCGCCCGCGAACCCCGCGAGCACGCCGAGCGTGCCGCCGATTGCGAAGGCGATCAGCACGGGCGTGATGCCCAGGAACCAGGACAAGCGCCCGCCATGGAGAAGGCGCGTCAGCATGTCGCGGCCCAACTCGTCCGTGCCGAGAGGATAGCGCCAGTCCTGGAAGCCGATCGGGCGCAGGCGGCGGATCATGCTGGTCTGGTAGGGATCGTGCGGAGAGAGCCAGGGCGCGAAGAGGATGGCCAGCGCCATCAGCAGCAGGATGAACCCGAAGAACAGCGTGACGGGATCGCGCGAGAGGCGCCGCGCCACGCCCTGCCAGTAGCCGCGGCTGACCGGGGGGGCGGGCTGCGGCACGGCAATGCCGGCGGGGGCGGGGTTGGCAACGGTGGTGGTGCTCATGCGCGACGGATCCGGGGGTCGAGGGCGGTCTGGACCAGGTCCACCACAAGGTTGAGCGCCACGAAGAAGATCGCCAGCACCAGGATCGTGCCCTGCAGCACCGGCAGGTCGCGCTGGAAGATGGCGCTGTTCAGGAGAAAGCCGGTGCCGGGCCAGGAGAACACCGTTTCCACCAGGATGGAGCCGCCCATGAGGTAGCCGAGCTGCAGCCCCATCACGGCCAGCACCGAAGGGGCGGCGTTCTTCAGCACGTGCAGCGCGATCCCGCCGCGGCGCAGCCCCTTGCCGCGCAGGGTGGTCACGAAGTCCTGGTTCAGCAGTTCCGCCACCACACCGCGCACGGTGCGCGTGACGATGCCCATGGGAATGACCGACAGGGTGACGGCCGGCAGCACGAGGAACTTTGCGTGTTCCCAGTCCCAGGCCCAGGCGCCGGAGCCGCCGGGGCCGGCCCCCATGGCGGGCAGCCAGTTCAAGGTGACGCTGAACAGCACCACCAGCACCATGCCCAGCCAGTAGTGCGGCACCGAGACGCCGGCCGCGGCGAGCCCGATCGCCGCCTTGTCCAGCAGGCTGCCGCGGAACACCGCCGCGACGGTGCCGAGCAGGCTTCCCATGACAAAGCCGATCCCGGCCGCGACGAGCGCGAGGGTGAGGGTGTTGCCCACGGCGGAAACGAGGTCCGCCGTGACCGGGCGGCCCGTGGCCAGGGAGCGGCCGAGATCGCCCTGCACCACCTTCATCAGCCAGAGGCCGAACTGCACCGGCAGCGGCTTGTCCAGCCCGTAGTCGCGGCGCACCTGCTCCACCACCTCCTGCGGGGCGTCGGCGGGGACGATGGCGTTGATGGGGTCTCCCGGCGCAATCTGCACCAGCATGAAGCAGACCAGCCCCACGGCCAGCGCGATGGGAATGGCGTAGAGCACGCGGCGGACGAGATAGAGAAGCATGGGTTCCTCCGGCTCAGGCGGCTTGCGGCACGCGCACGCAGCGCGCGGCATGGCCGGGAACGGGGCCGCGGAAGGCGGGCACCTCGGGCAGGCAGGCTTCCTCCACGAAGGCGCAGCGCGGGGCGAAGGCGCAGCCCTTGGGAACGCGCTCCAGGTTGGGCGGCGCGCCGGGGATGGTGGTCAGCCGCTCCCCGCGCATCCCCGAATGTACGGTGGCGCCCAGTAGGCCCTGCGCATAAGGGTGCAGGGGACCGCGCATGAGGCCGCGCACCGGCCCCTCCTCGATGAACTTGCCGGCGTACATCACGGCGACGCGGTCCGCGATCTCCCCGGCGACGCCGAGGTCGTGGGTCACGAAGATCACGCCCATGCCCATCTCCTGCTGCAACCGTCGCAGCAGCAGCAGGATCTGGATCTGCACGGTGGCGTCCAGCGCCGTCGTGGGCTCATCCGCCAGGAGCAGCTTCGGGCGGCAGGACAGCGCGATGGCGATCATGGCGCGCTGGCGCAGCCCGCCGGACAGCTCGTGCGGATAGGCCGCGAGGCGGCGCTTGGCGGAGGGGATCTGCACCAGCTCCAGCAGCTCCAGCGCCCGGGCATCCGCGGCGGCCCGGCTCAGGCCTTCGTGCCGCATCACCGTTTCGGCGATCTGGCGGCCGATGGTGAAAACCGGGTCCAGGGCCGTCATCGGTTCCTGGAAGATCATGGAAACGGTGCTGCCGCGGATATCGGCCATCCGCCGCTCGGAGGCCGCGATGATATCGTGCCCCCCCACCCGCACGGCGCCCGAAAGCTTCGTGCGCCGCGGCGGGTTCAGGCCCATCAGGGCGCGCAGCGTGACCGACTTGCCGGACCCGCTCTCGCCGAGGATGCAGAGGGATTCACGTTCCGCGAGGTCGAAGGACACGCCGTTCACGGCGTGGACGGTGGCATCGCGCGTGACGAAGCGGACCTCCAGGTCGCGGACTCGGACAAGGGGTTCCGTCATGCGGCGATCCTCGGGGCGCGACTGTGGCCGTTGCCGGGCACCACCATCAGGCAGGCGGCCCGCTGACCCCCGGGGGCCGCGTGCAGCGGCGGCACCACGGTGGAGCAGACGGGCTCGGCGAAGTTGCAGCGGGTGTGGAAACGGCAGCCCGCGGGCGGGTTGATCGGGTTGGGCGGATCGCCCACCAGGGGCGGCTCCGTGCGGCGCAGGTCCGGGTCCATGGAGGGGCGGCTGGCCAGGAGCGCCGCGGTATAGGGATGGGCAGCACCGGCATAGATCGCCTCCACCGGCCCGACCTCCGCCACGCGGCCCAGATACATCACCAGAACACGGTCCGACATGTACTGCACCACGTTCAGGTCGTGGGAGATGAAGACATAGGTGAGGCCGAACTGCCCCTTCAGGTCCTGCAGCAGGTTCAGCACCTGCGCCTCCACCGACTTGTCGAGGGCGGAGACCGGCTCGTCCAGCAGCACGAGGCGCGGGCGGAGCGCCAGGGCGCGTGCGATGTTGATCCGCTGGCGCTGGCCGCCCGAAAGCTCGTGCGGGTAGCGGCGGGCGAACTGGTCGGGATTGAGGCCGACGGCGGCCAGCAGGTCCCGCGCGCGGGCGCGGGAATCGCCGCGCGACAGGCCGTGGACCTGCGGCGCGAAGGCGATCGACTCCTCAATGGTCAGGCGCGGGTTGAGCGAGGCGTAGCTGTCCTGGAACACCATCTGCACCTGGCGGCGGTATTCCTTCAGCGGCATCTCGCGGCTGCCCACGGTGCGGCCGTCGAAAACCACCTCGCCGGATGTCGGCGCCATCAGCGCCATGATGAGGCGGGAGGTGGTGGACTTGCCGCAGCCGGACTCGCCGACGATCCCCAGGGTCTCACCCTTGAGGACCTCGAAGTTCAGGTCGTCCACGGCGCGCACCACGCCGGCGCCGCGGCCCAGGAAGCCGGTTTTCAGCGGGAAGTGCTTGGTCAGCCCGCGCACCGTCAGCAGCGGCTGGGCGGGCCCACCCACATCCGGCAGGGGAGCGAGTGAGGTTTCCGTTTGCATCATGCCACCGACACCGTGCCGAAGTCCTGGAACCAGTTCCGCGCCTGCACGAAGCCGCGCACCCTGGGCGACATGGCCCGCGCGTTCAGGTCATGGGCCACGAAAAGAAACATCGCCTCGTCCACGATGCGCTGGTGACCGCGCGTCATCAGCACGTCCTGGGCCGAGGGCTCGAAGGTCTCGCGCAAACCCTTGCAAACCGCGTCCAGTTCGGCGTCCTTCGTGTGGCCCCAATTGGTGCCACGCGGCGCGACAAGCGCGGAATCGACGTGGCGGATAAGGGCGGTGAAGGGGTCCTGGCTGAAATAGGAGTAGTTCAGCGCGTGCACCCCGCGCGAGAGCGGATCGCGCGAGCCGGCGCGCCAGGCGTTCACCAATGCGTTCCACTCCATCACCTCGAACTCGACAACAATGCCGACCTCGCGCAGGTTCTCCTGGATCGCCTCGTTCATCGGCAGCGGCTGCATCATGCCGGAGCCCGAGCCAGGAATCATCACCTTCGTTCGCACGGGGCTGCGCGGCCCGATCCCGGCCTCCGCCAACAGCTTCCGCGCCTCCGCTGGGTCGTGCCGGATCCTGAAGGAGGGATTGCCGAACCAGGGGGAGCTCGGCGTCAGAAGCCCCACGCCCGGCAGCATCTGGCCGTCCATCATCCCCGCGATGCCGTCCCGGTCCACCGCCAGGTTCGCCGCCCGCCGCACCCTGACATCCCGCCAGATCGACCCCGGCGAGGTGAGGTCCAGGTGCCAGACCCAGTTGTGCGGGTACTCGTTGGTGACGATGCTGAACCGCGCGGCCCGCAGACTCGCCGTCACGTCCGGCGCCGGCGCCTCGATCCAGTCCACTTGGCCGGCCCGCAGCGCCGCCACCCGCGTGTTGGACTCCGGCAGGGGCAGCAGCACCAGCCGCTCCAGCCTCGGCCGCCGCGCCGGGTTCCAGTAGTCGGGATTGGCCACCATGACGCCCCGCTCGCGCTGGCTGTACTCCGCCATCCGGAAGGGGCCGGTGCCCGAGGGCGAGGACAGGAAGGCGTCCCAGGACCGCCCCACCTTCTCCCACTGCGCGGGGGAGGACATGACGATCCACGCGATGCCGTAGGGCAGCAGCGCGTCCACCTCGGTGGTGCGGATCTCCAGCGTGCGCGCGTCCAGCGCCGTCGCCTTCGCCACGCTCGGGATGCGGGACCGCCCCTGGGCCGCCTGGCGCGGATCAAAATGGGGCGCGGAGGAATCGAGCAGCTTCTCGAAGTTCCACTGCGCCGCATGAGCGTCGAAGACGCTGCCGTCGTGGAAGCGCACCCCCTCGCGGATGGTGAACAGCCAGCGCCGGCTGTCCGCCGGATCGGCCTTCCACTCCGTCGCCAGGTTCGGCATCAGGCGCGACGGCGCGTCCGACCGGGACAGGTCCCAGAAGACAAGGCTGTCGAAGACGGTATAGGCCATGAAGCGCTGACCCTCGCCGCCCTGGTCGGTCTGGCCATTGGGCAGCGGCACGGCCGCGGCCGTCATGCCGATCCGCAGCGTGCCGCCCTTGCCCGCGGGGGCCTGGGCCATCGCCATGTCCCAGGGCAGGGCAGCAGGCAGGGCGGCGACCGCAAGGCCGGCACCCAGCAGCGCCCGTCGGCTCGTCCCCATGGCAAATCTCCCCCAAGCGCCCCATCCCGCGAGCCGCGGGAAATCTTCTCCCGCCGGAACAGCAATCCCCATGCCATTCCTGTCCTCGCGGCCGGGAGCCAAGCCGCGGCGGCGCGTGCCCTCCCTCCTTCACGGATGTTTGCCCTTGGCACCGAATTTGCCAAAGTCCGTCGCGTCGACAACCAAGGGGGAGCACGCATGAGGAAAACCAATCGACGGGCCTGGCTGATGGCCGGCGCCTTGATCGCCGCACTGTCTCCCCTCGGCACCGGCCCGGCCAGCGCGCAGGAAAAGGTGCTGCGGATCGGCATGACCGCGGCCGACATCCCCCGCACCCTCGGCCAGCCCGACCAGGGCTTCGAGGGCAACCGCTTCACCGGCATCCCCATGTTCGACGCCCTGGTGAACTGGGACCTGTCCAGCGCCGACAAACCCTCGGTGATCATCCCCGGCCTTGCCACCGAATGGGCCGCCGACCCGGCCGATCCGACCAAGTGGCGCTTCAAGCTGCGCGAGGGCGTGCGTTTCCACGACGGCAGCCCCTTCAACGCGGCCGCCGTGGTGTGGAACGTCCAGAAGGTGCTGGACCAGTCCGCACCCCACTACGACGCCTCCCAGGTGGGCGTGACGGCCAGCCGCATGCCGACGCTCCGCTCCGCCCGCGCCATCTCGGACACCGAGGTGGAGCTGGTCACGAGCGAGCCCGACAGCTTCCTGCCGATCAACCTGACCAACCTCTTCATCGTCTCGCCCACCCATTGGGCCGCCAAGCTCGCCGCCGTGCCGGCCGGGGTGACCGATCCGCGTCAGCGGGCGAACCAGGCCTGGGCCGCCTTCGCGGGCGATCCCTCGGGCACCGGCCCCTTCCGCGGCACCCGCCTGGTCCCGCGCGAGCGCTTCGAGATGGTCGCCAACCGCAGTTACTGGGACCCGGCACGCCGCCCCAGGATTGACCGCGTGGTGCTGCTCCCCATTCCCGAGGCCAACACCCGCACCGCTGCCCTGCTGGGCAACCAGGTGGACTGGATCGAGGCGCCCGCACCGGATTCGGTGCAGCAGATCACCTCGCGCGGGTTCCGCGTGTACCAGAACGCCCAGCCGCATGTCTGGCCCTGGCAGTTCTCCTTCGCCGAGGGTTCGCCCTGGCTGGACCGCCGCGTCCGCCACGCCGCCAACCTCTGCGTGGACCGCTCGGAGCTGAAGACGCTTCTCTCGGGCCTGATGGAGGTGCCGCAGGGCACCGTGGCCCCAGGCCATCCCTGGTGGGGCAACCCGAGCTTCCGCATCCGCTACGATCTGGCCGAGGCGCAGCGCCTGATGCGCGAGGCCGGCTTCGGCCCGCAGCGCCGCCTGTCGGTGAAGGTGCTCACCTCCGCCTCCGGTTCCGGCCAGATGCAGCCGCTCACCATGAATGAGTTCCTGCAGGAGGCGCTGCGCGCCTGCTACTTCGACGTGCAGCTCGAGGTCGGCGAGTGGAACGCGGTGTTCAACAACTGGCGCGAGGGCGCGCGCAGCCCGAATGCCCGCGGCACCAACGCCACCAATGTCAGCTTCGCCGCCATGGATCCTTTCTTCGCCATGGTCCGCTTCGTCTCCACCGCGGCCCAGCCGCCGGTCTCGAACAACTGGGGCTACTTCTCCAACCCCGAGTTCGACCAGATCATCACGGCCGCCCGCACCACCTTCGACGCGGCCGGCCGCGATGCCGCGCTGGCGAAGCTGCACGCCCGGATCGTGGAGGAGGCGCCCTTCCTCTGGGTGGCGCACGACGTCGGGCCGCGCGCCCTTTCCGCCCGGATCAAGGGCGTGGTGCAGCCCCGGAGCTGGTTCATCGACATCGCCACCATGTCGATGGACTGAGCCGGCCCCCCTTCGGCCGGGCTTGGACGGGCCGCTCCCTTTCGGGGGGCGGCCCGCCTTCGTTGCAAAATCACCGGATCGCGCGGCCGTGTCCGCCCGCCCCCCGTTCCCGCCCCCCGGGAAGCTGCCATAATCGCTCCCAGAACAGGGGGAGACGTTCGACGCATGGCAAAAAGCCCGGTGCACGCCGCGCCCCTCGCGCGTTCCGCCATGGCTTATGTGCTGGCGGGCGGCCGCGGCTCTCGGCTGATGGAGCTGACGGACCGCCGGGCCAAGCCCGCCGTGTTCTTCGGCGCCAAGTCCCGGATCATCGACTTCGCCCTGTCCAACGCCATCAACTCGGGCATCCGCCGGATCGGCGTCGCCACCCAGTACAAGGCGCACAGCCTGATCCGCCACATGCAGCGGGGCTGGAACTTCCTGCGGCCGGAGCGGAACGAGAGCTTCGACATCCTGCCCGCCAGCCAGCGCGTGTCCGAGACGGAGTGGTATTCGGGCACGGCCGACGCCGTGTTCCAGAACCTGGACATCATCGAGAGCTACGGCCCCCGCTACATGGTCATCCTGGCCGGGGACCACGTCTACAAGATGGATTACGAGGTGATGCTCCAGCGCCACGTGTCCTCGGGGGCGGATGTCACCGTTGCCTGCATCGAGGTGCCCCGGATGGAGGCGAGCGCCTTCGGCGTGATGCACGTGGACGAATCGGACCGCATCATCTCCTTCCTGGAGAAGCCGGCGGACCCGCCCTCCATTCCCGGACGCCCCGACACCGCCCTGGCCTCGATGGGCATCTATGTTTTCGAGATGAAGCTGCTGGCGGAGGAACTGCGGCGCGATGCGGCCACGCCGGGGTCAAGCCGGGACTTCGGCAAGGACATCATCCCGGCCATGGTCGCGCGCGGCGCCGCCGTGGCCCACCGCTTCGAGGAATCCTGCGTCCGGTCGGGCGCCGAGGCCGAGGCGTATTGGCGGGACGTGGGCACGGTGGACGCCTTCTGGCAGGCCAACATCGACCTGACGGACGTGGTTCCCTCCCTCGACATCTACGACCATGACTGGCCCATCTGGACCAATGGCGAGGTGACGCCACCGGCCAAGTTCGTGCTGGACGACGATGGCCGGCGCGGCATGGCGGTGGACTCCCTCGTGTCGGGCGGCTGCATCGTCTCGGGCTCGCGGGTCCGGCGCTCGCTGCTCTTCACCGGCGTGCGGGTGCGCTCCTATGGGGAGGTGGAGGGCGCCGTGCTGCTGCCCGGGGTGGTGGTCGGACGCCATTCGCGGCTGCGGAAGGTGGTGGTGGACAGCGGCGTCGCCTTGCCGGAAGGACTGATCGTCGGCGAGGACCCGGAGGAGGATGCCAGGCGGTTCCGGCGCTCGCCCGGTGGGGTCTGCCTGATCACCCAATCCATGATCGACGCGCTCAAGGGCTGAGGCCAGCCTGGGAAAGGTATCGCTGATGGGACCGGAAACCCCCACCCTGCGCGTGCTTTCCGTGGCCTCGGAATGCTTTCCCCTGGTCAAGACCGGCGGGCTGGCCGACGTCGTGGGCGCGCTGCCCGCCGCGCTCCGCGCCGAGGGAGTCGCGGTGCGGACGCTGCTCCCCGGCTACCCCGGGGTTCTGGCGAAGGTGCCGGGCGCCACCCCTGTTCATGAGTTCGACGACCTGTTCGGCGGCCACGCCCGTGTGCTGGCGGCGCAGGCGGCGGGGCTGGACCTGCTGTTGCTGGAGGCGCCACACCTCTTCGACCGGCCGGGTGGCCCCTACAACGACCAGTGGGGCCGGGACTGGCCCGATAACCCGCAGCGCTTCGCCGCCCTCTGCTGGACCGCGGCGGAAATCGGCCGCGGCGCCCTGGCGGACTGGCGGCCCGATGCCGTGCACGCCCATGACTGGCAGGCGGGCTTGGCGCCGGCCTATCTGCATTATGGCGCGCAGCCCCGCCCCGGCACGGTCTTCACGGTCCACAACCTGGCCTTCCAGGGCTGGGCGCCCGCCTCTCTCCTGTCCGGGCTTCGCCTGCCGCCCAGGGCCTTCGACATCGACGGCGTGGAGTTCTTCGGCGGCATCGGCGCCCTGAAGGCCGGGCTGCGGCTTTCGGACCGCCTCACCACCGTTTCCCCGACCTATGCCCGCGAGATCGCCACCCCGGCGGAAGGCCAGGGGCTGGACGGCCTGCTCCGCTCCCGGGCCGGGGTGCTGAGCGGCATCCTCAACGGCATCGACGAGGAGGACTGGAACCCGGCCCATGATCCGCACCTCGCAGCGGTGTTCGACGCCACGCGGCCGGAAGGCCGCGAGGCGAACCGCGCGGCTCTGCGCGACCGCATCGGACTGGCCGCAAGGCCGGACGGGCTGGTGGTGGGCGTCGTGACCCGCCTGACCGGACAAAAGGGCATGGACCTCCTGTTGCAGGCCCTGCCCGCGCTTCTCTCGCATGGGATGGACCTCGCGTTGCTGGGCGCGGGGGAGCCTGCGCTGGAGCAAGGCTTCCTGGCGGCCTCGGCAGCCCATCCGGGCCGCGTGGCCGTGCGGATCGGCTATGATGAGGCATTGGCCCACCTGATCCAGGGCGGTTGCGACGCGCTCCTCGTGCCCTCCCGCTTCGAGCCCTGTGGGCTGACCCAGCTCTGCGCCCTGCGCTACGGCGCCCTGCCGGTGGTGGCGCGTGTGGGCGGGCTGGCGGATACGGTGATCGACGCGAACGAGGCGGCCCTGGCCGCGGGGGTCGCGACCGGGCTGCAATTCGCACCGGCCACCGCACCGGCCCTGGAGACGGCGCTGGCGCGGCTCGCCGCCCTCTGGGCAGACCAGGCATCCTGGAAGCGAAGCCAGGCCAATGCCATGCATGCGCCGGTGGGCTGGGCGCGTTCTGTTAAGCGGTATGTGGCTCTGTATAAAGATGTCAGCGCCATGAGCCGGACGAACGGAGTGCCTTGACGCTCACCCCTCCGTGAAGGGAAACCCTTCCATAACGCGACGGCGCCACACTCCGCCCGAGTCCTCCGGGACGGAACCCTCCCTCACAGGACGGCCCATGAACGACAGTCTCCCGCCCGCGGTCCTGCGGACCGACGCCCCGGACGAGGCGGAGGTCAAGGCCTTTCGCCGGGCCATCGTCGACAAGCTGGTTTACAACGTCGGCGGGCGGCCGGAACGCGCCAGCCCACGGGACTGGTTCGTGGCAACCGCCCTGGCCGCGCGAGACCATGTGGTGGATTCCTGGCGCCGCTCCAACGACGAAACCAGGGCCGAGGGCCGCAAGGGCGTCTGCTACCTGTCCATGGAGTTCCTGATCGGCCGCCTCTTGTCCGACGCGCTCGGCAATCTCGGCCTGACCGAGACGGCGCGGCGGGCGCTGGATGGCCTTGGCGTGGACCTTGACGCCGTGGCCGGCCAGGAGGCCGACGCGGCGCTGGGCAATGGCGGCCTGGGCCGGCTGGCCGCCTGCTTCATGGAAAGCATGGCCAGCGTGGACGTGCCGGCCTATGGCTATGGCATCCGCTACGAGAACGGGCTGTTTCGCCAGATCATCGCGGGCGGCGTCCAGCACGAGGTGCCTGAGGACTGGCTGGCCCTGGGCAACCCCTGGGAATTCGAGCGGTCCGGCCTGGTCTATGAGGTGAACTTCGGTGGCCATGTGCGGCCGGAGGTTGCGGCCGACGGCTCCACCCGCATGGTCTGGCATGCCGGGGAAATCGTGAACGCCCTCGCCTACGACACGCCCGTGGTCGGCTGGCGCGGCAAGCGCATCAACACGCTCCGGCTCTGGTCCGCGAGGGCGACGGATCCGCTGCACCTCAGCGACTTCAACCGCGGCGACCATGTGGGCGCCCAGTCCGCCAGAATGCGGGCCGAGGCCATTTCCCGCGTCCTGTATCCGGGCGACGAGACCGAGGCGGGGCAGGAGCTGCGCCTGCGGCAGGAATACTTCTTCGCCTCCGCCTCGCTCCAGGACATCATCCGCCGCCACCTCTCCCGCTTCCCGGACCTGTCGAACCTGGCCGACCAGGTGGCCGTCCAACTCAACGACACGCATCCCGCGATCGGCGTGCCCGAGCTGATGCGGCTTCTGATCGACGTTCACGGCCTCGCCTGGGATACCGCCTGGGCGATCACCCAGGCCGTTTTCTCCTACACCAACCACACCCTTCTGCCCGAGGCGCTGGAAACCTGGGCCGTGCCGATGATGGAGCGCGTGCTCCCCCGGCACATGCAGCTCATCTACCTCATCAACGCGCGGCACCTCGACCAGGCGCGGCAGGAAGGGGCGCGCGACGGCCTGCTGTCCTCGGTTTCGCTGATCGACGAAAGCCATGGCCGCCGGGTCCGCATGGGCCATCTGGCCTTTGTCGGCTCGCACCGGATCAACGGCGTCTCGGCGCTGCACACGCAGCTGATGCGCGACACGGTCTTCGCCGACCTCAACCAGGTCTGCGGCGATCGCATCACCAACAAGACCAACGGCATCACCTTCCGGCGTTGGCTGCACCGCGCCAATCCCGCGCTGACGCGGCTGCTGGTGGATGCGGTGGGCCCTTCGGTGCTGGACGACCCGAACAGGCTGGAAGCGCTGGCTCCGCTGGCGTCGGACGCCGCCTTCCGCGAGCGCTTCGCCGCCCAGCGACGTGTCGCGAAGGAGCGGTTGACCGGACTGATCGCCTCCCGGATCGGGCTGAAGGTGGACCCCGATGCCCTGTTCGATGTCCAGATCAAGCGCATCCACGAATACAAGCGCCAGCTTCTGAACATCGTGGAGACGGTTGCGCTCTACAACGCCATGCGCGCCCGGCCGACCGGTACCTGGGTGCCGCGCGTGAAGATCCTCGCGGGCAAGGCGGCGCCCAGCTATCACCAGGCGAAGCTCATCATCCGCCTGGCCAACGACGTTGCGGCCGTCATCAACGACGACCCCACGGTGGGCGACATGCTCAAGGTCGCCTTCATCCCGAACTACAACGTCAGCCTGGCCGAGGCGATCATTCCCGCCGCCGACCTGTCGGAGCAGATCTCGACCGCCGGGCTCGAGGCGTCGGGCACCGGCAACATGAAGCTGGCTCTGAACGGCGCGCTGACCATCGGCACGCTGGACGGCGCCAATGTCGAGATCGACGAGCGCGTGGGCCGGGACGAAATCTTCATCTTCGGGCTGACCGCCGCCGAGGTCGCGGCGCGCAAGCGCCACGGGCACGACGCCCGCGCGGCGGCGGCGGCCTCCCCGGAGCTGCGCGGGGCACTCGACGCCATCTCCTCGGGCGTCTTCTCCCCCGGTGAGCCCGACCGCTACCGCGGGCTGGTGGAAGGTCTGCTGGACAATGACCGCTATCTCGTGACCGCCGACTTCGATTCCTACAACGCGCGGCAACGGGATGTCGCCGCACGCTGGGCACAGCCGGACTCCTGGTGGCGCGCGGCGGTGCTGAACACCGCCCATGTCGGCTGGTTCTCCTCCGACAGGACGATCCGTGAGTACGCGTCCGACATCTGGGGCGTAAGGGCCGACTGATCCGCGCCGCCGGCCGCTCCTAATGGTGCAGCCGGCGGATCATCTCGGCCGCGATGGCCTCGACCTCTTCCGCCAGCATGGCCCGGATCGCCGCGCCACCTGGAATGGAGGACTGGCCGCCGGTCCGCTCAAACATCGCGACGAGTTCCCGGACCTCCCGAGACGCCGTGCGAAGAAAGGCGACGGGATCCTCCGCCTTGCGCACACCTTCCTCCAGGACGGTGCGGACAGCGGCAGCCATGGCCCTCCGCATCGCCTCTTGGTCCATGCCTTGATCCTGTCCCCATCGCACTCTGCGGAGACACCCCTACCATATTGTTTTCGATTTCGTAACATTACGATATAGATATATTGATTCTCTTTGGTCACACTCGATAGTTTCGATCTCGGATGCGTGATCTTTCTATTCAGTTTCCATTTCGGCTGATAAACTCAACCCAACGTGGAAAAAGCAGAGGTGCACTCGCGCGTGGATGAGACCATCGACCGCCTCCTGCACGCCTGTGGCCTGCGGAGCTTCGCTTACCGTCGCTATCCTCCCGTCAGGATAGAAGAGCCGACACGATCTGCTCTCCTCGCCGAGGCGCAGAAGGTACCGGAGCCAGAGGTCGCCGCCGTTCAGGCGGAGGCGCCCGAGCCCTTCCTGCCCGCTCCGGCCGTCGGGCTGGCGGAGCCCTCGCCCATGCCGCCGGCGCAGGTCACCTTCCTCAACCCGGTCCGGCTGCGAACACCCCTGCCCGCCGCTTCCCTGCCGCCCGAGCCAGCGCCATCGCCGGCGCCCCAGGCGGTGCCGCGCGTCGCTGCTCCGCCGATTCTTCGTCGGGTCGATTCCCGGCAGCCTTCCCCTGGGCCGGCGGCGGGAGACTCCGGCTTCCCGGCCGTCAGGGCCGCCCCGCCCGCCCCATCCCACCCGGCACGCCGCTTTGCCCTGCTGGACGAGGTTGCTGCGGAGATCGTTCCTCCCCGGCCTGTCACCATGCCCCATGCCGCGCCCGTGGCTCCGGAACCCCCTCCATCCCAACCACCGCCCGCCCCGCCGCGCCTTCGCCTGCGCCGCCGGGCTCGGCCGGCGGGGGAAAGCTGATGCCGCTTGTCGCCTTTGTCTCACCCAAGGGTGGCGTGGGGAAAACCACGATCGCCGCCAATGTCGCCGCCCTTCTGGCCGCGCGCGGGCACGACGTGATCGGGCTCGACCTCGATCCGCAGAACGCGCTCCGCATGCATCTCGGCCTGTCGATCCGCGACGAGGACGGCTTCGCCTCCGGCCTCCCTCGCAGTGGCGCTTGGCATGCCTCCCTACGCCATACCTCTTACGGCCTCGGCATTCTTCCCCATGGCAGCATGGAGCCTCGTCAGGCGCTGGATCTGTCGCGCCTGTTGATGGACCACCCGGAGGTGCTGGCGGACCCTGTGAGGGAGATGCTGACCGACCCGCGCCGCATCGTGGTGGTGGACACGCCGCCCGGGCCTTCGCCCGCGCTTTCCGCCCTCCTGCCGCTGCTCGACCTCGCGGTGGTTGTGCTGCTGGCCGATGGCGGCAGCGCCTCCCTGATCCCACAGGTGGCGGATGGCCGCTTTCTCGGGCGCGGCACCATGGCCGCACGCGTGGCCGAGCGCGCGGCCATGGTGCTGAACCAGGTCGACCTGGACCAGCCCCTCTCGGCGGCCGTGCTCGACATGGCCCACGATGCGCTCGGGCCGCGGCTGCTTGGCGTCGTCGCGCGCGATCCGGCCGTGGCCGAAGCGCTGGCCGACCGCCGCCTGCCGGTCGAGGTCGCTGCCGACCGTGCCGCCGAAGACCTCTCCATGCTGGCGGAGGCCGTGCTCGGCCGCCTTAGCTTACCGCGGCCCAACGGGGCCACCCAATCCGTGCTGCATCAATGGGGGCTGCGCCGATGACGGCCATGCGATTGACCGCCACCTCCGAACGCCTGCCGCTGTCGGGGCGCATCCTGCGGATCGGCAGCATCCTGCTCGGCGCGCTCGCCACGCTTTTCGTCATCACGGTGCCACTGAGCGGCGAGCAGCAGGCGGTGCTCACCTTGCTGGGCATCGCGACCTTCCTGCTCATCAACCGCTCCAAGTCACGCCGAGCCACGGTGCTGCTGGTGCTGCTCTCTTTCGCCATCACATCGCGCTACCTCTGGTGGCGCCTCACGGAAACGCTGGAGTTCGAGAGCTTCGTTCAGGGCTTCCTGTCCCTCGGCCTGTTCGCCGCGGAATGCTACGCGGGCGCGCTGCTGTTCCTGTCCTACGTGCAGCTCACCTATCCGCTGAACCGCAAGCCCACCGCCCTGCCGCGCGACCCCGCGGAGTGGCCGAGCGTGGATGTCTATGTCCCCTCCTACAACGAGAGCCTGGACATCGTGCGGCCGACGGTGCTGGCCTGCATGAACATCGACTGGCCGCGCGACAAGCTGAACGTCTATGTGCTGGATGACGGGCGCCGCCCGGAATTCCGCACCTTCTGCGAGGAGGTGGGCTGCGGCTACATCATCCGCCCGGACAACAAGGGCGCCAAGGCCGGCAACATCAACCACGCGCTGAAGCACACCGACGGCGAGTACGTCGCGATCTTCGACTGCGACCACGCCCCGACGCGCGCTTTTCTGCAGATGACCGCCGGCTGGCTGGTGCGCGACAAGCGCCTCTCCATGGTGCAGACGCCGCACTACTTCTACTCGCCCGACCCCTTCGAGCGGAACCTGGCCCGCAGCCGGCCCGTGCCGAACGAGGGGCTGCTGTTCTACGGCGCCATCCAGCCCGGCAACGACCTCTGGAACGCGGCCTTCTTCTGCGGTTCCTGCGCCCTGATCCGGCGCGAGGCCCTGATGGAAGTCGGCGGCGTCCCGCACGAGACGGTGACGGAGGACTGCCACTGCTCGCTGCGCATGCAGCAGAAGGGCTGGCACACCGCCTATATCCGCCTGCCGCTCGCGGCCGGCCTCGCGACCGAGCGGCTGGCCATCCACATCGGCCAGCGCATGCGCTGGGCCCGCGGCATGATCCAGATCATGCGCCAGGAGAACACGCCCTTCGCCCCCGGCCTCACCTGGGCGCAGCGGCTCTGCTACTTCACGGCCGGCTTCTCCTTCCTTTTCGCCCTGCCGCGCATCGTCTTCCTCACCTCGCCGCTGGCCTTCCTGTTCTTCGGTCAGAACATCATCGCGGCCTCGCCGCTGGCGATCATCGCCTATGCCGGAAGCCACATGTTCCACGCCTTCGGCACCGCATCCCGCGTGAACGGCCGCAACCGGCACTCCTTCTGGTCGGAGATCTACGAGGCCTGCATGGCCGCGCCGCTGATCCTCGTCACGCTCGCGACGCTGTGGGATCCCCGCAAGGGCAAGTTCAACGTCACCGACAAGGGAGGGCGGCTGGAAGAAGGCTATCTCGACGTGCGCGCCGTGCTGCCTACGCTGATCCTGCTGGGGGCGCTGCTGATCGGCGTCAGCATCGGCATCTACGGCACGCTGGCGGCCGAGCCGGGTTCGCCCGAGTTCCACGCCTATCTGCTCAACACCCTGTGGTCCACGCTGTGCCTCGTCCCTGTCTCCGCCGCCGTGGCGGTGGGGCTGGAGCGCGAGCAGATGCGCGACCGCGCCCGGGTGGACGTGAACCTCCCGGCGGAGCTGGTCTTCTCCGACGGGCGCCGCGCGACGGCGCGATCCTCCGACATCTCCATGTCGGGCGCCCGCTTCCTGCTGGACCGCCCCCTGGGCATCGCTGACGGCGACCATTGCACCGTTGCCTTCGACCTGGGCGGCGAAACGGTGGATGTCCGCGCAACCCTCCTCCACTGGGAGGAAGGCGAAGCCTTCGTGCGCTTCCATGTCGACAACGTGGTGGATGAGGCCGCCATGGTCCGCGTCTTCTTCGGCCGGCCCGATGCCTGGGTCCATTGGGACCAGTGGCCGCAGGACCGTCCGCTGCGCGCGCTGCGCGACGTGGTGATGGCCACCAAGGACGCCGTGTTCCGGAAATACCGCTTCAAGATGACGAAAGCACCGAGCCGCGTGAGCAAGCCTGTCCCCGTGGAGCAGATCCGCAAATCCGACGTGGTGCGGCCCAAGCCGCAGGCGGCCATGCCGCAGGAACGCGTCAAGGAAACCACCGCCGCGGCGATCGCGCTGCTGGCCTTGATGCTGCCGGGCCTGGCCCAGGCGCAGCCTATGCCGCGGGCCGGCCAGGCCCGGTCCGGTCCGGCGCAGCCCGCGGCTCAGCTGGTCGCCCCGCCGCTGGCCGCGCCGCAGGTGGCCGTGCCGGCCGCGCTACCGGCCCTCGCACCGCCCGCGTCCCTCACCCAGGAGCCGGCCGTGGCGCCGGCGGCCTTCGTGGCGCCCGCCGCCGCGCCTGCGCCCGCCGGCAGCATGCGAGAGGCGCGGCTGACCTTCCGCGACCTGGGCCTGACAGGTCCCATGCAGTTCCGCGGCACCGCCGACCTGCAGGGTGTTCTCTTCGGCCTGTCGCGGGACGAGGTGGTGACCGGCGCGCGGCTGACGGTGCAGGGCGGCGCCTCCGCCGCCCTCATCCCCTCGCTCAGCCAGATCGCCGTCACCCTGAACGAGCAGTTCGTCGGCAACATCGCGCTCGATCCCGCGCGGCAGGCCTTCGGCCCGCTTTCCTTCGACATCGACCCGCTGAACTTCTCGGAGGTGAACCGGCTGAACTTCCGCTTCGCCGGCCGCTACGCGACGGAGTGCAACGACCCGCTCTCCGGCCTGCTCTATGCCAACATTTCCGACCTCTCCACCCTGTCGCTCACCATCGAGCGGCTGCCGCCGCAGCGTGATCTGGCCCGCCTGCCCGAGCCCCTGTTCGACCGCCGCGTGCTTCGCAGGGCGCTGAACCTCCCGGTGGTCATCCCGGCCGAGTCCGGCCCGCAAGGCCTGCGGGCAGCGGCGATCGCCGCCTCCTGGTTCGCCGTGCAGGCCGACTACCGCGGCGCCTCCTTCCCGGTGGACCGCAGCGTGCCGGCCCAGGGCAACGCGCTGGTGATCGCCGCTGGCGCGGATGCCGTGCCCGGCCTGACCCTGCCCCGTTTCGAGGGGCCGACCCTGGCCATGATCGCCAATCCGTCCGACCCCTACGGCACGCTGCTGGTGCTGGGCGGCCGGTCGGAGGCCGAGGTGGCGCAGGCGGCCCTCGCCCTCGCCGCGGGGCGCGGCGGCGTGGGCGGTGAGGTGGCGCGGGTTTCCCCGCCCAGCCTGCCGCCCCGCACGCCCTATGACGCCCCGCGCTGGCTGCCGCCGGATCGTCCGGCGCAGGTCGGCACACTGGTCGATCGCTCCGAGCTGCAGGCCTATGGCTACACGCCTGGCACCATCCGCGTGCCGCTGCGCACGGCGCCGGACCTGCTCACCTGGGCCGATCGCGGCATCCCCGCCGATCTCCGCTTCCGCGGCCCGAACGGTCAGGCGGTGGACGTCGCGGCCTCGCGGCTCGACGTGCTGGTGTCCGACAACTTCCTGAAGTCCTTCCCACTCGGCTCCGGGGAGCGGATCTGGCCACTCAACCACCTGACCGGATGGCTCGCCGGCGATGCCGCGGTCCGCAGCGGCCGGGCCATGGTGCCCACCTACCTCCTCTTCGGGCGCGAGGAGCTGCAGATGCGCTTCGACATGCGCCCGTTGAACCGCGGTGAATGCACGGCGGTGCCGGGCGACATCCGCGCCGGCATCGACCCCGAGAGCACGATCGACCTGTCCCGTGCATGGCGCTACGCGCGGTTGCCGAGCCTGAACTTCTTCGCCTCCTCGGGCTTTCCGTTCACCCGCATGGCGGACCTGTCCGGCACGGCCGCGGTGCTGCCGGAGCGGCCCAACACGCTGGAGGCCGGCGCCTTCCTGGATGTGATCGGCGCGCTCGCGGCGAATGTCGGTTTGCCCGCCACGGGGCTGACGGTGGTGTTCCCGGCCGGCCTCCAGACGGCCGCCTCGCATGACCTGCTGGTCATGGGCACGCTGGGGCGCCAGCCAGCGGCCGCAACCCTGCTGAAGAACAGCCCGGTCCAGGTTCAGAACGACCGCATGACCGTCGCCGCACCCGATTCGCTGGCCGATATCCGAGCCCTTTTCCTGGACCGGCCGGGCTCGGAGGAGCTGACCCGCGCCTCCACCGCGCTGTCCGAGATGGGCGAGAGCGTGTCGGTCCTCGTCGCAACAGAAAGTCCCCTCACGCCCGGCAAGTCCGTCGTGGCCTTGCTGGGCGCAACGCCCGCAGCCTTGTCCGGCCTGACCGGCGCGCTGCGCGACCCCGAGACCTCGGCCCGCGTGCAGGGCGACCTCGTCGTGGTCAATGCGGGCCGCGTCACCGGCTACCGCACCGCCGCCACCTACAGCGTCGGCAACCCACCCTTCTGGGTGCTTCCTTACATCTGGCTGGGCAGCAGCCCCTGGCGCGTGGCGGCCATGATGGTCGCAGGCGCGCTTCTGCTCGGCCTCCCCTTCTACTGGCTCCTGCGCCGCCGTGCCGCTGTCCGGCTGCGCGCCAGAACTCCGAAAGGTCACTGAGGTGATAAAGGGGAAGCATTCGGCCAAAGGCCGGGGAACCCTGCGCGTCGCGCTGGCACTGGCCGCGTGGCCGGGCCTGGCGATGGCACAACCGGCGCCCACGGGCGCCACGCCCGCCAATGCGCCCGGGGGCGCGACGCCTGGCGCGGTGGAGGTGCTGGTCCGCCAGGCGGAGCGCTGGCTGGCCCAGCAGCGGACGGACCTCGCGGCCCCCGCCGTCGAGCGAGCGCTCGCCGCGGCGCCGGACAGCCCGGCCGTGCTGTCGGTCGCCGCCCGGCTCGAGGTCGCGCGCGGCAACCGGGAGGCGGCAAACGCCATCCTCGCCCGGCTGCGCGCCGCCGGCGCCACGCCGGAGCAGCGGGGGCAGGCGGAAAGCGCCGTGCGCGGCGCGGCCATCGACCGCAACGCCGTCGAGGAAGCCCGGCGCCTCGCGCGGGAAGGCCGCGCCGATGCCGCCGCCCAGCGCTACCGGCAGGTCTTCGGCACGGAAGGGCCGACCGATGTCTATGCCCAGGAATACTACCAGACGCTGTCCGGCACCGAAGCTGGCCGTGCCGAGGGTCAGCGCGGCCTGGCCGCCCTGGCCGCGCGCCCCGACGCCACCGACCGCACGCGCCTGGCCCATGCCCAGGGCCTGACCTATTCCGCCGCCACCCGCGCCGAGGGAATCCGCCGCCTGGCCGAGCTGGCGGACAGGCCGGAGGTTGCCCAGGAGGCCCGGCAGTCCTGGCGCGCGGCGCTGGGTTTCGCCGGCAACGACCCGGCGGCCGCCCCCGTCATCGAGAGCTATCTCCAGCGCTTTCCCGATGATGCGGAACTGCGCCGGCGCCTCGAGGCCCTGCGCGCCGCCCCTCCCCCCGTGCCGACGGACCCGAGCGCCCCGGCGCGGCAGGCCGCCTTTGCCAGCCTGAATTCCGGCGCGGCGGCAGAGGCCGCGCGCGCCTTCGAGACGATCCTGGCCGGCAATCCCGGTGATGCGGACGCACTCGGCGGTCTCGGCGTCGTGCGCCTTCGCCAGGGCAACCAGCCCGAGGCCCGCCGCCTGCTCGAGCGCGCGGTGGCCGCCGATCCCGCCCGTGCCCAGCAATGGCAGAAGGCGCTGGATGCCGCCTCCTACTCCACGGACGTCGCCGAGGCGCAGGCACGCCTGCGCCGCAACGACCTGGACGCGGCCGACGCCGCCGCCCGCCGCGCCGCCCTGCGCGAGGTGGACGACCGCTCCGACGCCGAGGTGGTGCTGGGCGAGCTCGCGCTGCGCCGCAGCGACGCCGCCGGCGCCGAGGCCCGCTTCCGCGCGGCCCTCAGCCGCCGCCCCGGCTTCGGTGCCGCACAGCAGGGCCTGAACGCCGCGCTTCGCGCCCAGGGCCGCCCGGCCGAGTTCGCGACCGCCCAGTCCGCGGGCCGCGCCGCCTCGGGTGCTCCGCCGAACACGAGCGCCGAATCGAATTCCTACCGTGCCGAGGCCGCGCGCGTGGCCGACCCCGCCGCCGCCGCTGCCATCCTCCGCAACGCCGTCGCCGCGGCGCCCGAAGACCCTTGGACCCGGCTCGACCTGGCCCGCGCGCTGCGCCGGCAGGGCCGCGGCGCCGAGGCGCGCGCGACGGTGGAGGAGCTGGCCGCACGCACCGCCAACCCCGACGCCGCCTATGCCGCCGCCCTGCTCGCGGAGGAGGACAACCGCAACGCTGACGCCGATGCCCTTCTCTCGCGCGTGCCGCCCAACCGGCGCAGCCCGGACATGTCGCGGCTGGCCGCCCGCATCCGCGGCCAGCGCGAGGTGCAGTCGGCCGCGGCCCTCCTGCCGCTCAGCCCCATGGAGGGGCGCGCGCGCCTTCTCACCCTCGCGGCGCGGCCGGACCCGACGGGCAGCACCGCCGTCTCGGTGATCCGCGCCTTCGGGCAGGCGAATGACCGGGCCGGGGCGGCGGAGGCCGCGCGCGTCGCGGTCGCCAACCGCGCGACCGGGGGCGCCGCCGCGCGGATCGCCATCGCGGGCGCCCTTCTCGGCGCCGGCCTCGAATCCGAGGCAACGGCGCTGGCCGCCGAGGCCGAGGCGTCGGGCGCAACGGCCGAGCAGCGGCGCGACCTCGCCCAGCTCCGCGCCGGCGTGGCCATCCGCGCCGCCGACCGCCTGAACGAAGCCGGCGACCAGGCCGACGCCTTCGAGCGCCTCCGCCCCGTCCTGGCAGAGGATCCGGCCAACGGGGATGCCCGCCTGGCCTTGTCCCGCCTTTACCTCGGCGCCCGCCGCCCCGAGGAGGCGCTGCGCGTGGCCGAGGCCGTGCTGGTGCGCGATCCCCGCAACATCGATGCCCGGCGCAGCGCGATCGAGGCGTCGCTGGCGCTCGGTGACCGCCAGCGGGCCGAGGGCCTGCTGGCCGGGGCGCAGGCCAACAGCGCCCGCGACTCCCGCGTAGCCCTGCTTGAAGCCCGCGTGGCCCGTGCCGCGGGCGACGAGGGCCGTGCGCGGCGCGCCCTCGAGATGGCCGCCTCCCTGCGGGAGGCCGAACTCGGCGGTTCCGCGCGCGCGAATGTCGCGGCCGCGGCCGGCGCCGTGCCGATGGCCGGGCTTTCCAACCCCTTCCTGCGCGCTGCCTCCACCGGAAGCGGGCCGACCTTCACCTCGGCCACGCCCACCGACCCCGTGCTACGTGGCATTCAGGCCGAGAGCGACGCGCTTCGCAACGAAACCGGCACGCTGCTCACCGCGGGAGCCGCCGGCCGCCTCCGCTCCGGTGACCGCGGCCTGGACCGGCTGACCGAACTCGGGGCCACCTTCCAGGCCGGGATCTCGCCCGGCACGCTCGGCGGGCGGCTGACCGCATCGGTGCAGCCCGTCACCATCGAATCGGGATCGCCGAACGCGGATGTGCAGGCGCTCCGGCGCTTCGGCACCAATGCGCTGAACACCAACCTGGCGGCCGACGCGGCCGCCGTCGCCCAGCGCCGCGACACCAGCGCCGCGGGCGTCGCCCTGGCGCTGAACTACGTGCGCGGTGACTGGCTGAAGCTCGACGTGGGCACCACCCCGCTGGGCTTCAGGAACAACAACGTCGTCGGTGGAATCGAAGTGTCGCCCGCCCTGTCGGACAAGTTGCGCATCCGTGTCGCGGGTGAGCGGCGCGCGGTGACGGACAGCCTGCTTTCCTGGGCCGGCGCGGTGGACGACCGCACCGGAATCTCGATGGGGCCGGTGATGCGCACCAGCGGGCGCGGCCAGGTGGAGGTTCCGATCGGCACCGGCTTCGCTTATGCCGGCGGCGGCTATGCCAGCTTCGAGGGCGACAACGTCGCGGAGAACACCCGCGTCGAGGCGGGGGCGGGCGTCTCGCTGCCGATCACCAAGTCGGCCAGCGGCGAGCTGACCGCGGGCGTGGACCTCGTCTACTTCGGCTACGACCGCAACCTGCGCTACTTCACGCTTGGCCATGGCGGCTACTTCAGCCCGCAGCAATACACCGCGCTGAACATCCCCGTGGACTACCGCGGCCGGGTCGGCGATGTGAGCTACCGGCTCGGCGCCACGGCGGGCTACGCCTCCTATCGCGAGGATCGCGCGGCCCTCTTCCCGAACAACCCGGGCCTGCAGGCGGAAGCGGAGGCGCGCGCCGCCGCGACGGTCGGCACGGCATCGCCGGTCAGCGCCTTCTATGCCGGACAGTCGCAGAGCGGCTTCGTCGGCGGGGTGCGGGCGGAGGTGGACTGGGCGATCAGCCCCACCCTCACCCTCGGCGGCGCCGTCCGCTACGACAAGGCGGCGAACTTCGACGAAACCCGGGTGCTGATGCGGCTCCAGAACCGCTTCTGAGCCCGGCGCCTTGCGGCGCGGCATCGGGGCAATCATATCAATACACGACAGACTGCCGTGAATTGAGCCCCGATGCCCTCTCCTCGCCGCCTTCGCTTGGGCGCCTTCATGCGCCCGGTCAGCATCCACACCGCGGCCTGGCGCTATCCAGGCGCCTTTCCCGACGCGAACTTCAACCTCGACCACCTCGTCCGCTTCGCCCGCACGCTGGAAGCCGCGCGCTTCGATGCCTTCTTCATGGCCGACCACCAGGCCGTGCTGAACATGCCGATCCAGGCGCTCAAGCGCAGCGCCACCACAACCAGCTTCGATCCGCTGACGCTGCTGCCCGCCCTCGCCATGGTGACGGAGCGGCTCGGCCTGATCGCCACGGCCTCCAGCACCTACAACGAGCCCTGGCACGTCGCCCGGAAGTTCGCCTCGCTCGATCACATCAGCCAGGGCCGCGCGGGGTGGAACGTGGTCACGTCGGGCAATCCCAACGAGGCCATGAATTTCGGCCGCGAGGAGCACTGGGAGCATGCCGCGCGCTACCGGCGGGCCCACGAGTTCATCGACGTGGTGAAGGGACTCTGGGACTCTTGGGCGGATGATGCCTTCATCCGCGACGTCGAGAGCGGCACCTATTTCGATCCAGACAAGATGCACGTCCTCGACCACAAGGGAGAGCACTTCTCCGTCCGTGGTCCCCTGAACGTCGCGCGCCCCATCCAGGGCCACCCCGTGATCGTCCAGGCCGGAGCCTCCGACGACGGCCGGCAACTGGCGGCCGAAACCGCCGAGGTCATCTTCGCCGCCGGCGGCACGATCGAGATCGCGCGCGCCTTCTACGCCGACGTGAAGGCCCGCACGGAGAAGGCCGGGCGCGACCCCGCGCATCTGCTGGTCCTGCCCGGCGCCTTCGTTATCGTGGGCGAGAGCGAGGAGGAGGCCCGCGAGAAGCGTGCCATCCTGGACAGCGGGGTGCATTACGACAGCGCCGTCGCTTCCCTCTCCGTCGCGCTCGGCACCGACGCCTCCGTCTTCGACCCGGACGCCCCCCTGCCGGAGGACATCCCCGAAACCAATGCCAGCAAAAGCGGGCGCGAGCGGGCCATCGGCCTGGCCCGGCGCGAGAACCTGACCGTCCGCCAGCTCGCCCAGCGGCTTGGCGGCTATGCCGGCGCGGCCATGGCCGGCACGCCCGCGCGCATCGCGGACGAGATGCAGGAATGGCTGGAGACCGGCGCCTGCGACGGTTTCAACCTCATGTTCCCCTATCTGCCTGGCGGCCTGGACGATTTCGCCTCCAAGGTGATCCCGGAGCTACAGCGCCGCGGCCTGCACCGCACCGAGTACGAAGGGCGGACGCTGCGGGACAACCTGGGGCTGCCCCGGCCGGGGAACCGGTTCTTCCCGGGATAGGCACCACCCCAATTTCCGGGGAGCGGGCCTGTCGAACCGGCGGGTTGCCCACCCATATGGCAGGCATGATCCCGCTCTCCGTTCTTGACCTTTCCCCCGTGCCAGAGGGCAGCGACGCCGGCCAGGCGCTGCGAAACTCGGCCGATCTGGCACGCCACACGGAAAGCCTCGGCTACAACCGCTACTGGATGGCCGAGCACCACAACATGCCGGGCATCGCCAGCGCCGCCACGGCCGTCGCGCTCGCGCACGTGGCCCACGGGACCTCGCGCATCCGCATTGGCGCCGGCGGCGTGATGCTGCCGAACCACGCCCCCCTGGCCATCGCCGAGCAGTTCGGCACGCTGGCTGCCCTGTACCCCGGGCGGATCGACCTTGGCCTGGGCCGCGCCCCCGGCTCCGACCAGGTTACCGCGCATGCCCTGCGCCGGACCCTCCAGGCCGACGTCGACTCCTTTCCGCAGGACGTGATGGAGCTGATGGCGTATTTCCGCCCGGCCCAGCCCGGCCAGCGCGTGCAGGCTGTGCCCGGCGCCGGGCTGGACGTGCCGGTCTGGATCCTCGGCTCCTCCACCTACGGCGCCCAGCTCGCGGCGGCCTTGGGCCTGCCCTACGCCTTCGCCTCCCACTTCGCCCCCGGCTCCATGGAGGAGGCGGTCGCCATCTACCGCGAGCGCTTCCGCCCCTCCGGGCATATCGAGCGCCCCCATGTGATGCTGGGCGTGAACGTGCACGCGGCGGAAACGGACGCGGCGGCGAACCTTCTCTTCTCCTCCCACCAGCAGTCCTTCGTGAACCTTCGCAGCGGCCGCCCGGGCAAGCTGCCCGCCCCGCGCGAGGGGTTCTTCGAGAGCCTTGATCCTTATGCCCAGGCGATGATCCGCAACTCCCTCGCCGTTTCCATTGTCGGTGGGCCCGAGACGGTGCGTCAGGGCCTGCGCGACCTCGTCGCCCGCACCGGAGCGGACGAGCTGATGGTGACAGGCCAGATCCACGACCATGCGGCGCGCAAGCGCTCCTTCTCCATCCTGGCCGAGGTGGCGTCGGAGCGGGCGGTGGCGGCCTGAGGGTACTCTCCTGGACACCCGCGCCCTCGTCATTTGGTGCCCCCGCCCCGCGCGGATAGAACCCCGCCTTCGAAGCAAGGAAAGAGAGCGATGATCGAGGAACGCAAGCAGGGCACGGGCGACGAGGCCGTCGCGGGGAAGCAGGTCACGGTGCATTACACCGGCTGGCTCTTCGAGCCCTCGGCCTCTGACAAGAAGGGCCGCAAGTTCGACAGCTCCCGCGATCGCGGCGACCCCTTCTCCTTCAAGCTCGGCGCCGGCCAGGTGATCCGCGGCTGGGACGAGGGCGTGGCGGGCATGAAGGTGGGCGGTCAGCGCACCCTGACCATCCCGCCGGAGATGGGCTACGGCGCGCGCGGCGCCGGCGGCGTGATCCCGCCCAACGCGACCCTGGTCTTCGACGTGGAACTCCTCGGCGTCCGCTGAGGAGGCCGGTTTTCCGCCCCGCGGCCCTCGCCCCGTGGCGAGGGTGCCGCGGGGCGGGCTTCAGCCGCTGCGGGGCAGCGGGTCGCCCAGCAGCCAGTCGCCCAGGGCGGCGAAGGTGGCCTTGGCGCCGCGCAGGATGGCGGGCGTGTCCGTCTCCGCCTCAAGCCGCCGGAGAAAGGCGTTCCACATGGTGCCGGTCGCGCTGCCGTGGCCCGCGAAATAGGTGCAGCTCCCGGCAGGCAGGCCGAGCGCGCCCAGGCGCTTGAGGATCACCCGGCCGCCCAGCGTCGAGCCCTCCATCACATAGAGCGAACCCATCGCCTCCGCGGTCCCCTGGATGGGTGGCGCCGGGCAAACCGGCAAGGCCTCCGGCGCCGCGCCGAGGACCAGCAGGTCGTGTTGCAACAGGTGCAGCCGGCGCCGCGGGGCCAGAAAGGCGTCATCCGCCAGTTCGGCGGCCACGCGTGGCTCCCACCCCGCCCAGAAGCCATGGAACCGCCCGAGCACCGTCCGATAGCGTGCCGTGGTCAGCCCCGGGCCCATCAGGTCGAGCCCGGCATCCAGCCGCTCGTGCTCCTCGCGCGTCCCGTCCCGCAAGATGTCCCGCAGCGAGGGGGCCAGCGCCTTCACGGCCCCGTTCACAACATCGACCGGATCTTGGCGGTCAGCACGTCCATGGCGAAAGGCTTGGTCATCACCTGCATGCCCGGCGCGAGCAGGCCGTTCCCCACCGCCGCGTTCTCCGCATAGCCGGTGATGAACAGCACCTTCATGCCCGGTCGCCGCTCGCGCATCGCATCGGCCAGCTGGCGGCCGTTCATGCCGCCCGGCAGGCCCACATCGGTCACCATCAGGTCGATCCGCGGCATGGCGTCCAGCGCGCGGATCGCCTGGGCACCGTCCTTGGCCTCCACCACGCCGTAGCCGAGGTCGCGGAGCACCTCGCTCACGAGCATGCGCACCACGGCCTCGTCATCGACCACCAGCACGGTCCCGCCCTCGGGCGCCGTCGCCGCGGCAGGGAGGTCCGGCGCCTGCGCATCGGCCGAGGCCTCGTCCTGGCTGCGCGGCAGGTAGAGGCGCACGGTGGTGCCCTCCCCGGCCTCGCTGTAGATGCGCACATAGCCGTTGGACTGCTGGGCAAAGCCATAAACCATCGAGAGCCCCAGCCCCGTGCCCTGGCCAAGTGGCTTGGTGGTGAAGAAGGGGTCGAAGGCCCGGGCCACCACCTCGGGCGGCATGCCCGTGCCCGAATCGGTGACGGAGATGGCGACATACTGTCCGGGTGCCACGTCGTGGTGGCGCCGCGCATAGGCGTCGTCCAGCCGCGCGTTCACCGCCTCGATCGTCAGGCGGCCGCCGTCCGGCATGGCATCGCGGGCGTTGATCGCCAGGTTGAGCAGCGCATTCTCCAGCTGGTTGGCATCGCAGAGCGTCGTCCAGAGCCCGCCGGCCATGACCGTTTCCACATGGATCTCCGGCCCCATGGTGCGGCGGATCAGCTCCTCCATGGAGGCGACGAGGCGGTTCACGTCGGTCGGCCGCGGGTCCAGCGTCTGCCGGCGCGAGAAGGCGAGGAGGCGATGGGTCAGGGCCGCCGCGCGGTTTGCCGAACCCAGCGCGGCACCGAGGTAGCGGTCCAGCTCCGTCACCCGCCCCTGCGCCACGCGGGCCCGCATCATCTCCAGGCTGCCGACGATGCCGGCAAGCAGGTTGTTGAAATCGTGCGCGATGCCGCCGGTGAGCTGCCCCACGGCCTCCATCTTCTGGCTCTGCCGGAGACGGTCGTTCAGCTCGGCGATGCGGGTGAGGCTGCGGATGACCACCTGGGTGATGGCATGGCGCAGCGTCGCCGCGATCTCAAGCTCCCACCGCGCCCAGGGGCGGGCATGGCCGTGCCGTTCCTCAACCCAGCGCTCGAAGGACTGGCGGGGCATGACGGAGCCGCCGCTCTCCGTGACGGCCTTGTGGGGGTTGCCGCCCCAGCTGACGATCGAGGGCTCCTCGGGCCGGAACCAGAGGATCATGTCGGCCCGGTCATCGGCCAGGAACACCGCCAGCACGCCGCTGGCGATGGCGGCATGGGGCGCCCAGTCCGGGAACTCGCTTCCCAGGTTGTCGGAGTGGAAGATCTCCTCCCCGCCGCGCTGGCGCAGCCAGGCGGCGAGGCGCCGCACATCGGCGCCCGCCGGCGTGGCGCCCAGCAGGTCCACCCCGCTCCCCCGCAGCACGGCGGCCCCGGTGCAGCCGAACAGGGAAGCGATGGTGACGGAACCGGCGGTCAGGGCGGAGCTGACGTCCTCGGCCTCCGCCATGTGGGCGATCAACTCCGCCAGGCGCTGCGAATCGGCCCGCCGGGCTTCCTCCGCCCCCAGGTGCTCGGCGCTGCCCACGCGCAGCGCGAAGGCGTCCGTCAGCGCCGCGGCCGCCGCGCGCTGCCCCGGGGAGGGCCGGTGCGGCCGGCGGTGGTGGCACACCATCAGGCCCCACAGCTCGCCCTCGTGAAGGATCGACAGGGACATGGAGCCGTCCACGCCCATGTTGCGGTGGTACTGCAGGTGAACCGGCGCGAGGCTGCGCAGACGGGAGAAGGAGAGGTCGATGGGCCGGGCCGGGAGGTCGGCTGCCTCCCAGATCGGATCGCGATGCAGCGGCACCGGAACCGCATCGCGCGAGGGCACCCAGCGGATGAGGCTCCGGCGATAGAGCTCCCGCGCCTGGGCCGGAATGTCGGAGGCGGGGAAGTGCAGCCCGTCCAGCGACTGTTCCCAGTCCGCCACCTTGTCCTCGGCCAGGGTCTGCCCGTGCCAGTCCCGGTCGAAGCGGTAGATCAGCACGCGCTCGTAGCCGGTGAGCTGGCGGATGCCCTCCACGGCCACCCGGGCCAGGTCCTGCAGCCGCCCGCCGGCCGCGCGCAGGCGGGCGATGACACGCTGCAGGGCGCGCGCGGAGGCCAGGGCCTCCTCCTCGTCCCGGGGAGCCACGGGTTCCAGCTCGATCAGGACCATGCCGTCCTGGGTATGGCAGGCGGCCTCGAAGGCGCCGCCGGGCAGGTTCAGGCCGGTTTCCCAGGGTGCTTCTCCCGGCAACTCCCCGGCGGCGGCCATGCTTCCCAGCGTGGCGGTGAAATCCTTCCCCAGGATCTGGGCCGCCGGCAGACCCAGCAACGTGTTCGAGGCGGTGGAACCCGCGAGCTGCCCGGCGTTCTCGCTGGCCGCGACCACCGTCAGGTTGCGCGATGGGTCGGCCACCAGAAGAACCCCGTGCGGCTGGATCGCACCGGGGATATGGATCGGCTCCTGCGCGCAGTAGGAATCGGCACGGTCAGGCGGGGAAGCACCCGCCTGCACGGCGAGGCCGCGTCGGCGGGAATGACGGGACAGGACACTCATTCCTATGGAACGCGCCAAGCCGGCCCTCGGGCACCTACATCCGGGCCAGGGGCCGATTGCCCCTTCATGCCATTCGGAGCCATCGCCCGCTCAACCATCCCGCATTCATCAACATAGTTTACTCGGCGCCCCGGCGGCTCCCAACCCGCCGCGGAACCCAGGCTCGACACAAGCGCGTGGCCAGGGCCGTGATTTTGCCACGCGGGCTGCGGAGCCTGATCAGTGATGCACCAAGATCATCCGGGCGAGCACCCCGTGCTGCGGCGCGCGGCTTTCCTTCTTCTCTGCCTGGCGATGGCCACGCCCCTGGCCGGGCTGCTCTGGCGCGTGCTGTCGCCGGGTGGCTGGACAGGATGGGAAGTCACGATCGCGGCGCTCTATTTCGGCACCCTGCCCTGGACGGCGATCTGCCTGGCCAATGCCCTGGTCGGCTTGGTTATCCTGCTGGCCAAGCCCGATGCACCCGCCTTTCTTGTGCCCCAGGTGGCGGCCGAGCCCGGGCCGCCCCTGCGCACCGTGATCGCTGTCTGCATCCGCAACGAGCCGATGGAGGCGGTGCTTCTCCCTCTCGCCCGCCTGCTCCACGGGCTGGAAGCGGCGGGCGAGGCCGGGCGGTTCACCCTGTGGTTCCTTTCCGACACGCGCGACCCCACCCATGCCGCGGCCGAGGACACCGCCATCGCGGCCTTCGCGGCCTCCCGCCCGGGCGGCATCCCCGTCCGCCACCGCCGCCGCGCGGACAACGCCGGCTTCAAGGCGGGCAACGTCATGGAATTCCTGGATCGCCACGCCGGCGACCACGACCTAGCGCTGATGCTGGACGCCGATTCGGAGATGTCCGCCGCCGCCGTGCTGCGGATGGTGCGGGGCATGCGGGCCGATCCGCGCCTGGCCCTGATCCAGCAGCTCATCGTCGGGCGGCCCGCGCCGCGGGCCTTTCCGCGGCTGTTCCAGTTCGGCATGCGGGCGGGCATGCGGGCCTGGGCCACCGGGCAGGGCTGGTGGCAACTGGATGACGGACCCTACTGGGGCCACAACGCCATCCTCCGCATCGCCGCCTTTCGCGAGCACGCGCGGCTCCCGTCCCTGCCGGATGGCAGCGCCATCCTGTCGCACGACCAGGTGGAGGCCGTGCGGCTGCACGCGGCCGGGTGGCGCGTGCGCTGCCTGCCCTCGGAGGAGGGCAGCCTGGAGGGCAACCCTCCGGCCCTGCCCGAATTCCTGGCGCGCGACGTGCGCTGGGGCGCCGGCAACATGCAGTACCGCCACCTGATCCTGCGCCCTGGCCTTCGCCCCATGGGGCGCTGGCAGTTGGCGCAGGCGATGCTGCTGTTCCTGTGCGCGCCGCTCTGGCTGGGCATGCTGCTGGCGGCGGTGGGCAACGCGGTTTCGGGGGGTGGCGCCGCGACACCCATGGGTGCCCTGGCCGGGCTGCTCCTGGCCACCTGGCTCGGCAACGCCGCGCCCAAGCTCTGCGGCTTCGCGGAGCTGCTCCTCCGCCCCGATCGTGCCGCGCCCTATGGCGGGCGGGCGGCGGTGCTCCGGGGGGCGGCGGCGGAACTGCTCTTCTCCCTGCTGATCGAGCCCATCAGCCTGATCAACAAGAGCATCGCGCTCCTGCGCCTGGCGCTCGGCGCGCGAAACGGCTGGGCGCCGCAGAACCGGGCGGATCGCGGAGTGGCCTGGCGCGACGCGGCACGGCTGCTGCTGCCGCACACCCTGCTCGGGCTGTTCTGCGCGCTTGCGCTTGCGCAGGTTTCCGCCACCGCGCTGTGGCTGGCCTGGCCCTTCCTGGCCGGGCCGATCCTGGCCATCCCGCTCTGCGTCTGGACCGCCTCGCCTTCCCTTTCGGCCTGGCTGGTGCGCCACCGCGTCGCCGCCACGCCGGAGGAACTGGCGGAGGCGGCGCACCCCCTGCCCAAGGGAGTGGGGGGCATGGTGCCCGCGGCGCAGCCCGTCCAGGATGCGGTCCATCATGGCTGACGCACCGCTCCCGGTGGTGGACACCCACCACCACGTCTACGACGCTTCCCTTCCGCCCCATCCCGGCGCGCGCCCGCACGGGGACGCGCCGCTTTCAGCCTATGCTGCGCTGCGGGCGCGGATCGGCATCACCCACCACGTGCTGGTGCAGCCCTCCACCTACGGCTTCAACAACGCGCTGCATCTCGCGGCGCGGGCCGAGAACCCGCACGGATCCTGCGTCGTCGCCGTCATCCCGCCCGACACCGATGCCGCCGCGTGCCGCCGCCTGAGCGCGGGCGGGGTGCGCGGGCTGCGTGCCAATCTCGTGCAGGGCGTGCCGCTCTCGCCCGCGGACGTGCCGGCGCTGGGCCGCCTCTGCGCCGACCAGGGCTGGCACCTCCAGATCTTCGCCCGCGCGGAGATGCTGGCGGAAATGGCCGCCTCGCTGCGCGCCCTGCCCTGCCCCCTGGTGCTGGACCACTTCGCGCTGCTTCCCCCCGCGAGCTTCGCGGACCACCCCGCCTGGCCGCTGGTCTCGGGCCTGCTGTCCAGGAAGCGCGCCTGGGTGAAGCTTTCTTCCCCCTATGCCCTGCCGCCCGGCGACACCGCGCCGCTGGTCCGGGCGCTCGCGGAAGCGGGTGCGGACCAGCTCTTCTGGGGCACCAACTGGCCGCACCCCAACACCGACCTGCCGCAGGACGAGGCCGCGCTGCGCGAAAGCGCCCTGTCTCCCCTCACCCCCGCCCAGCGCCGCGCGGTGCTCTGGGACAACCCGGCGCGCTTCTACGGCTTCGCGCCGTGAAGGACCTGTCCACCTTCGACCTCAACCTGCTCCGCGTCTTCGACGCGGTGGCGCGGGAGCGGCACGTGACCCGGGCGGCGGCACGGCTGAACCTGTCCCAGCCGGCGGTGTCCAATGCGCTGAACCGCCTGCGCGCGGCGCTGGGCGACGAGCTGTTCCTGCGCGCCCCCCAGGGCGTGGTGCCGACCAGCCTGGCGCTGTCCCTGATGCGCCCGGTGGAGGAGATGCTGGACCGGCTGCAGGAAACCCTGGCCGCCACCGCGCCCTTCGACCCCGCGGGCAGCGACCGGGTCTTCACCATCGCCCTGTCGGAATACGCCGAGGCGGTGCTCGCCCCGCCGTTGTTCAACCGGCTGGCACAGGAGGCGCCGGGCATCCTGGTGGCCATCCGCCACGCCGACCGCACCAACGCCCATGCCCTGCTGGAAAGCGGCGAAGCGCAGCTGGCCATTGCCATGCTGGGAGAGCCCACCGCCCTCTACACGCGCCTGCGCCTGCTGCCGGAGGCCTTCATGGTGCTCACGCGCCCCGGCCATCCGCTGCTGGACGGGCCGATGAGCGTGGAGCGCTACATCGCCTTCCCGCACCTGCTGCACTCGCCCAACGGCTCGCGCGACGGGGCGATGGACCGGGTGCTGCAGGAGGCCGGCCATGCGCGGCGCCTCGGCGCGGTGGTGGCGCATCTCTCCGCCGTGCCGGAAATCCTGCTGGGCACGGACATGGTGATGACGCTCTCCTCCCGCCTCGCCCGGCAGATGGCGGAAGTCCACGGGCTGGCGCTCCGGCCCGTGCCCATCGAAACCAAGCACATGCGGCTCTCGATGATCTTCCACCGCCGCTTCGAGGCGGACCAGGGCCATGCCTGGCTGCGACGCCTGCTGCTGGTCCTGGCGCGGGAGGTGGTGGCGGACTGCCCCGCGGAAGGGCGCCAGAACCAGCGCGCGGAGGCGGGAGCGGCCTGAGGACCTAGCCGGCGGTGCTCAGCAACCGGTCTGGCGCGGCACCCGCTCCACCTCCATCCCGAACAGCGGGCGCAGGCCCGTGCCGAGCACGTTGCCCACGAAGGCCGCCGCCATCCAGGCCCAGCCATGCAGGCTGCCGGAGGCGATGCCCGAGAAATACGCGCCGATGTTGCAGCCATAGGCGAGCCGCGAGCCGTAGCCGAGCATGATGCCGCCCACCACCGCGGCCGCGGCGGAGCGAAGCGGAATGCGGAAGGTGGGGGCGTAACGGCCGGCCAGCGCCGCGGCCAGCAGCGCGCCCACGATGATGCCGAAGTCCATCACCGAGGTGACATCGGCCAGCACGCTGCCCTGGAGCGCCGCCGCCTGGGCCGGGCTGGACCAGAAGGGCCAGGAGGCGACGTCGAAGCCCATGGCCAGCGCCGCCTTGGAACCCCAGAGCGCGAAGGCGGAGGTGATGCCCCAGGGACGGCCGGCCAGGGCCAGGGTGGCGAAGTTCAGCACCGCCAGTGCCACGGCCCCGGCCAGGATGGGCCAGGGCCCGCGCAGCAGCCGGGGCAGGCCGGTGCGGGCGGGAGCCGGAGCCTGCACCAGCCGCCCGTGGCGCCGCCGTTCCAGCACAACCGTCACGGCCGCGATGGCCGCGAAAAGGGCGAGGTTCACGGCCAGCGCCGGCCCGACGCCCCAGGCGCCGATCACCGAAATCGCCGGCAGGTGGGGCAGCGCCGACCACCAGTGCAGGTGCGCCGCGCCGAAGGTGGAGCCCACCACAAAGGCGAGCAGCGTCAGCACCATCCGCACGGAGCCCCCGCCCGCCGTGTAGAGCGTGCCCGAGGCGCAGCCGCCGCCAAGCTGCATGCCGATGCCGAACAGGAAGGCGCCGAACACCACGGACACGCCGACCGGCGCCACCAGCCCCTGCACGGGCTGGCCGAAGAGCGTGCCGGCGGACAGCGCCGGGAAGAACAGCAGAACCGCGATGGCCAGCATCAGCATCTGCGCGCGCAGACCCTCGCCCCGCCGGTCCGCGATGAAGACGCGCCAGGCGGAGGTGAAGCCGAAGGCGGCATGGTAGAGAACAAGCCCCAGCGCTCCGCCCAAAAGGTACAGCGCGGCCTGCCGCCCACCGATCTGCTGCCCCAGCAGCGCCATGCCGAGCAGCAACAGCAGCGCGGCACCCGTGGCCGCCACGGCCTGCACGCCCGGTGGGCGAGGCAGGGGCGGCGCTTGGGTGAAGGTGGAGGCGGACATCAAGGCTTCTCCCGGCGCGCGGCAACCGTGCCGGATGCTGCGTTCCCGTGAGTTGGTGCGGGCAGCGCGTCAATTCACGCCCGCGAAGGATGCAATGTGCGCATTCCACGTGTGCTGACGCGGGCACCGCCGGCGGGAGCCGGGTTTGTTCCAGTTCGCGAAACCGCGGCATCGAACCGGGCGTTCGCACCCAACCCGATCACGGAGCTTTCCGATGCGCGCGAAAACCCGCCTGCTGGTTGCCGCCCTGGCGCTCGCCCCCTTCTCCGCTGCCCCGCTGGGCACCGCCCAGGCCCAGACGGGCACGGCCGGTGCGCCGCCCGCCGCCGTCACCCCCTCCGCCCGGGATGCGAACCCGGTGACGCCGACCCCGCAGGCACCGGACATGCCGACCTATCTGGGCATGCTGGACCGCGGCATCACGGACCTGCGGCAGGAGATCTCGCGCGCCGAGGCCGGCGGATCGCGGCCGACGCAGGCGGGCGCCACCTCGCCGGAGATGGTCCACCTGATGCAGAAGGTGCGCGAAAGCTGGCAGATCGCCGAGCGTGCGCCACGCGGCTTCAACGGCAACGCGGCCTATGACCAGACCATGCGCGACATGCGCGCCCGCTTCTCCGAAGTCGGGCCGCAGCACGCGCAGGCGCCCGAGGCCATTGAATCCGCCCGCGGCGCGCTCCAGTCCCTGGAGAAGCTGCGGCAGGCCGCGGCGGCCTCCGCGCCGTCCTAAAGACCGAGCCGCGCGGCCAGCGTCCCGAAGTCCTCCGCCACCACGTCCCAGTCCTGCGCGGGCGAAAGATCCTTCGCCTGCCCCGGCCCGTGCTCGGTGGGCCGGGGAACAAAGGCGGTGCGCAGGCCGCAGCGGCGGGCCGCCGCGAGGTCGTCGTTGTGCGCGGCCACCAGGCAGATCTCCTCCGGCCGCATGGCCAGAACCTCGGCGGTGCGCAGATAGGCCTCGGGCGCCGGCTTGTAGGCGCGGGCCACCTCCGCCCCCAGGATGGCATCCCAGGGAAGGCCGGCGCGCTTGGCCATATCGATCATCAGCGCGATGTTGCCATTCGACAGGGGTGCGATGACGTAGCGTGCCCTCAGCCGCGCGAGCCCGGCCACCGCGTCCGGCCAGGGGTCCAGGCGGTGCCAGGCAAGGTTCAGCGCCTCCAGCTCCGCCGGAGGAACCCCCGCGGGGTCGATCCCGAAATCGGGCAGCACCGCCTCCAGGTTCTCCCGGTGCAGCACGTCCAGCCGCGTGAAGGGGCGCGCGCCGCTGCGCACCGCCTCCATCGCCGGCTGGTAGCGCCGCCGCCAGGCATCGGCGAAGCCGGCCGGATCGGCGTCCGCGGCGCCATGCCGCGCAAGGAACGGCGCCGCGTCGCGCGCCACGCCGCCCCGCCAGTCCACCACGGTGCCGAACACGTCGAACACCAGGGCGCGCACGCCTTGCAGAACCATCCGATCCTCCGTTCCCCTACGCCCAAGGCCCGCGCCGGCCGCGTTCCCAGGGCCGCCCGGCCCCGCCCCTCGGCGCGGCCGCGCCCCAGGGACCATGCGCGGCGGGCTGGCGCGGCGCCATCCCGCCCGCCAGTTCCATCAGCGCGCGCACGCGGTTCTCCGTGCTCGGATGGGTGGAGAACAGGCTGTCCACCCCGGCGCCCGAGAGCGGGTTGACGATGAACAGGTGCGCGGTCGCCGGATTCGCCTCGGCGGAGGCGTTGGGGATCGCGTGGCGCCCGGCCTCCAGTCGCTGCAGGGCGTTCGCCAAGCCCCGCGGGTGCCCCGCGATCTCGGCACCCAGCCGGTCGGCCTCGTATTCGCGGGAACGGCTCACCGCCATCTGCACCACCATGGCCACCAGCGGCGCCACGATGATGGCCAGCAGCACCCCGATCCCGCCCAGCGGGTTCCGGTCCCGCCGCCCGAACAGGCCGCCGAACTGCGCCACCATGCCGATGGCGCCGGCCAGGCTGGCGGTGACGGTCATGATCAGCGTGTCGCGGTTGCGGATATGCGCCAGCTCGTGCGCGATGACGCCCGCCACCTCCTCCTCCGGCATCAGCGCCAGCAGGCCCGCGGTCACGGCCACCGCCGCGCGCTCCGGCGAGCGGCCGGTGGCGAAGGCGTTGGGCTGGTCCTCGTGGATCAGGTAGAGCGCGGGCATCGGCAACCCCGCCCGCGCCGCGAGCCCCGCCACGAGCTGATACAGGCGCGGGTCGTCCCCCGGCCCGATCGGCTGGGCATGGTGCATCCGGAGCACCATGCGGTCCGAGTTCCACCAGGAGAACAGGTTCATCCCGGCCGCCATCACGAAGGCGATCACCATGCCCTGCCGGCCGCCGAGCAGAAAACCGACGCCCGCGAAGAGGGCGGTCAGGGCCGCCATCAGCATGGCGGTGCGAGCGTAACCGGACACGGGGCCTGTTCCTCCTTCGGGGTCCGTCCCTATCTAGGGACCATGCCCGAGACAAACGACACCAAGCCCCGGCCCGCCCCTCCGGTTGCGGCGCCCAAGCCCCCGGCGCCCCCGCTGCCGCCCGAGATCGGCGGCCCGAAGGGACCGGAGCCCACGCGCTTCGGCGACTGGGAGCAGAAGGGGCGCGCGACCGACTTCTGAGCGGCACGCGCGGCTGCGCTCAGAGACCCAGCAGGTCCAGCGTCCGCGCCACCACCACGCGCTCGTCATAGAGCGCCAGCGCCCGCGCCCGCGCGGCCTCCCCCATTCGGCCGCGCAGTCCGGCATCGCCCGCCAGGCGGTTCAGCGCGGCCGCCAGGGGCTCCACCGTTCCAGGCGGCACCAGAAGCCCGGTCTCCCCCGCCGCCACCTGCTCCCGCGGGCCGCTGATGTCGGTCGCCACCACCGGAAGTCCGGTGAGCATGGCCTCGATCACCGACATGGGCAGGCCCTCGAAGTGCGAGGGCAGGCAGAAGATGTCCGAGGCCGCCAGCACCCGCTCCGTGTCGTGCCGGTATCCCAGCCGCCGCAGCCGCCGGCCCAAGGTCCGCTCGGCGCGCTCGAAGTCCGGCTCCACGTTGCCGCCATGGTCGGTGGAAAGCCGCTCCCCCACCACGCAGAGCGTTGCGCCCGGCACCGCCTCCACCGCGCGCAGAAGCTCCGGATACCCCTTGTGCCGCACGAGGCGCGAGACGGCCGTGATCACCACCTCCTCCGCGCCCAGGCCCAGTTCGGCGCGCACCGCGGCGCGGGCCCCGGCATCGGGATGGAAGCGCAGGGGATCGCGGCCGTTCAGCGCCGCCGTGGCCCGGCGGTGGATGCGCAGGCGGCGCGCATCGCCCGCCTCCTCCTCGCTGACGGTGAGGAAGGTGTCGGTCAGGCGCCCGCCCAGCCATTCCACCACGAGCGACAGCCCGCGCCGCCACAGGGGACCGGGCTGGTTGAACAGAAAGCCGTGCACCGTATAGGCCGTGCGCGGCACCCCCTCCATCCGGGCCGCCAGGCGCGCCAGAAGGCCGGAAATCGGGAAATGCGCATGCACGAGGTCCGGCCGCGCCTCCCGCATCAGGCGCCGCAGGGCGCGGAGCGCCCGCCAGTTGGCCGGCGGAGACAGGCTGCGGGAGAGCGGCACGGGAAGCACCGTGAAGCCCTCCGCCCGAACCAGCTCCAGCAGCGGTCCCTCGGCGCAGGCGGCCAGCACCTCGTGCCCGCGCGCGCGGGCGCCTCGCATCAGCGGCAGGATGAAGTGCAGCAACGAGAAATCGACGTTGGCGACGAACAGGACGCGCACGCGGAGGCTAACCCCGGATGAAGCGGGCGACGAAGAAGCCGTCCATCCCGCCGCGCTCCCCCCAGAAGTCCGGCCGGGTCCGCAGCGCGCCCTCGGGCGTGATGGCCTGCTCCAGCCCCGGCACCTCCTCCGCCCGCACGGGATCGGGGCGCAGGCCCAGCGCCGCCAGGCGGGACAGATGCGCCTCCCCCTCCTCCGGCTGAAGCGAGCAGGTGGCCACCACCAGGCGCCCGCCCGGCGCCACCAGCCCGGCGGCGGCCTCGATCAGCGCGGCCTGGGTCGCGGCCAGCTTGGGCACGTCGCGCGGGCGGCGCAGGTGCGGCACCTCCGGGTGGCGCCGGATGGTGCCGGTGGCGGTGCAGGGGGCATCGAGCAGCACGGCCCCGAAGCTTCCCCGCCGCTCCGCCGACCAGGGAATGGCATCGGCCACCGCCACCTCGGCGGACATCTTCAGGCGCGCGAGGTTCTCGCGCAGGCGGACCGCCCGCCGCTCCTCCTTCTCCACCGCCGTGACCTCCGCCCCGGCGGCGATGAGCTGGGCGGTCTTGCCTCCCGGCGCTGCGCAGAGATCGGCCACCTTCTCCCCCGGCCGCACCGCCAGCAGCCGGGCGGGCAGGCTGGCCGCGGCGTCCTGCGCCCAGAAGCCGCCCTCGGCGAAGCCGGGGATCTCGGTGATGCGGGTGCCGGGCGGCAGCCGGGCGGTGCCGTTGGGCAGCACCTCCGCCCCTTCCGGCACCTCGGCACCGGGAACGAGGGAAAGGTCGAGCGGCGCCGGACGGGTGTGGGCCTCGGCGATGGCGCGAACCTTGGGGCCATAGGCGGCGTGCCAGGCGGACCAGAGCCAGGGTGGGGTGTCCAGGCGCGCGGCGTCCAGCCCCTCCAGCGCCGCGGCGCCCCCGGTGGAAACCTTGCGCAGCACGGCATTGACCAGCCCCGCGAAGGGACGCGGCGCCAGGGCGACCGCGGTGGCCACCGCCGCATGGGGGGGCGTGCCGAGCAGCAGCAGCTCCGCCACGCCGATCCGCAGCGCCTGCAGCGCGGGCGGCGAGGGCTCCCGCCGGAGATAGGGCTCCAGCACCGCGTCGATGCTGCCGAGGCGCCGCAGCACGGCGGCGGCGATGCGATGGGCGGCCGCCTTGTCGCGCGGCTGGAGGCCGCCCGGCAGGGCGTCCAGCGCCTCCTCGAGGCCACGGCGGCGCTCCAGCACGGCGGAAAGAAGGGCGAAGGCGGCGGAGCGGGTGGGATTGGCGGACATTGGGGGAGGCGATTGGCCTATTTCAGCGCGCCTGTGCAGTCCTTTTCGCGCCGCCCCGCCATGCCCTTTGCCCGCGCCGGGCCGGCCGCGCCGCTCAGCCCTCCCTGGCGCGGGCCCGGAACAGCAGCGCAAGGCCCGCCAGGGTCAGCGCGCCGCCCCCCAGATCGGCCCAGCCCAGCACCTCCCCCAGGGCGGCCCAGCCGATCAGCGTGGCCACCGGAGGCGCCATGAGCTGCAGGGCCGCCGCGGTGGAGGGCGGGAAGCGCCGGAGCAGGACGAACAGCAGCGCGTAGCCGCCAACCCCCACCACGGTGACGCTGTAGGCCAGCCCCAGCCAGACCTGAGGGCTGGCGGAGGTGGGCGGCGCCCCCTCCAGCACCAGCGCCAGCCCAAGCAGCAGGGCGGCACTCACCAGGCTTTGCCCGGCCGTCGCGGACCACAGGTCCACCCGGCCCCGCGCCGGGGCGAAGGCGAGCAGCCCGGCCGCCTGGCTGGTGGCGCCGAGCAGCGCCAGAACCACGCCCAGCACCTCCCCCGGGCTGTCGCCGAGATGCCCGGCCAGCCGCGCGCCGCCCAGCAGGGCCACCCCGGCCCAGCCGAGCGCCAGCCCGACCCAGGCCATGGAGGAGGGACGGCGGCCGAACAGCACCGTCTCGCCCAGGGCGACCACCAGCGGGGTGGCGGCGGTGATCAGCGCCACGAGGCCGGATGGGATGAGCGACATGGCCCACCAGGAGAAGGCGAGATAGCCGCCCGTCCCCAGCAGGCCCATCAGCACCACCCGCCCGAGGTCACCCCGGCCCGGCCAGCGCGCCTTCGTGGCCCAGGCCAGGCCGAGCAGGAGCGGCGCGGTGACCAGGAAGCGAAGGGCGAGCGCCCAGAAGGGCGGCCATTCCAGCACCACCACCCGGGCGGCGTTGAAGGCGGATCCCCAGATCAGCACAAAGGCCACGGCCAGCGCGGCCGAGCGCAGGGTGCCCGCCGTCATGGGAGGCGCCCGCGCAACCGGCGGGCCTGGGTGCTGGCGGCAGGGATCAGGCGCATCGGCAGCCCCATACCACCACCGCCCCGGCCGCACAGGCCCCCGGGAATCATGCGGCCGAAGGACCCGGCGCCGGAGGCGAGCCCGTGACGGCCGTCCGCCATCTCTTGGCGGCACGCATCCGCGGAGGAAGTCCGCGGCAGCCGGGGGAGCCGCTGCCGGTCGCGCCGCACCGCCTTGGTGACCTGCGAGGCCACGTCATGGAAGCCTTCAGCTTGTCAGCCGGAGGTGATGGATCCGCGCCGGGGCCCAGGCCGGATCAGGCTAGGCCAGGCCCGTGGCCGTAGGATTCCTCGGGCGTCGCGTGCTCCTCGGCCACGCCGCCGTTGGGCTGCAGCTCGGTCGCGCCTCGGCGGGCGAGCGCCGCCTCCAGCGTGTTCTCCAGCAGGCAGGCGATGGTCATGGGCCCCACGCCGCCGGGCACGGGCGTGATCCAGCCGGCCCGCTCGCGCGCGGCCTCGAATTCCACGTCCCCGGCCAGCTTGCCGTCCGCCCGCCGGTTGATGCCCACATCCACCACCACGGCGCCCGGGGCGATCCAGTCACCCCTTACCATGGCCTCGCGCCCCACGGCCGCCACCAGCACCTCGGCCCGGCGACACTCCTCCGCGATGTCGCGGGAGCGGGAGTGGAGCATGGTCACCGTGGCATCCGCCGCCAGCAGCAGCGCCGCCATGGGCCGCCCCACGATGGCGCTGCGCCCCAGCACCACGGCGCGGGCGCCCGAAAGCGCGACGCCCGCCTCGGCCAGCAGGTGCATCACGCCCTTGGGCGTGCAGGGCACCAGCCCGGGCAGCCCCGCGGCGAGGCGGCCGGCATTGACCGGGTGGAAGCCGTCCACGTCCTTGGCGGGGTCCACCGCCTCCAGCACGCGCTGGGGGTCGATGTGCTTGGGCAGGGGAAGCTGGACCAGGATGCCGTCCACCGCCGGGTCGGCGTTCAGGCGGCGCACCACCTCGAGCAGCCCGTCCTCCGGCACGTCCTCGGGTAGGAGGATCGTCTCGCTGTCAAAGCCCGCTTCCTTGGCGGCGCGGTCCTTGGAGCGGACGTAAACCACGCTGGCCGGGTCGTCCCCCACCCGGACCACCCGCAGCCCCGGCCGGAAACCCAGGCCCGCCACGCGCGCCCCGAGCGCCGCGCGGAGCCGCGCGCCGGCCGCCTTGCCGTCCAGCAGCCGCGCCGTCACGTCAGGCCGCCAGCCGCCAGAGGGCGGGGAACACCGTGACGTTCAGGAAAATCCGCAGCGCCTGCAGCAGCAGGATGAGCACCAGGGGCGAAAGGTCCACGCCGCCCAGGTCCGGCAGGAAGCGCCGGATCGGCCGCAGCACGGGCTCGGTGACGCGCCACAGGAAGTCCCCGATCGTCCAGACCAGCCGATTGCGGGTGTCCAGCACGTTGAAGGCGGTGAGCATGCTGAACACCGCCGCGATGATCAGCACCCAGACATAGAGGCCGATCACCTGATCGATCAGCCAGAAGATCGCCGTCATCCTGCCGCCCCCGATTCCACGTCGGGCGTTGTGTATGGCCGGTCATGAGGCCCGTCCAGCCATGCCCCGCCCGCCCCTCGCGCGTTCCGCAACGCAAGTGGCGCTTGACGGCGCGGGGTTGGCGGGGAATAAGCCCGCCTCGCGCACCGGTGCCCAACCCCGGTGCGGCCGATGGCACGGGGCTGTAGCTCAGTTGGGAGAGCGCGTCGTTCGCAATGACGAGGCCAGGGGTTCGATTCCCCTCAGCTCCACCATCCACTTCCCCCCCCTCGTTCCGGCGCGCAACCTTGCGCGCCCTTTGCCGCTCCACGCAGGAACCCGCGCCGGAGACGACGCATCATGTCCATCGCCATGCATCCTGCCCCCGAAGGGCGTTTCCGCATGATCCGCGCCCTGGCGAACGGGTGGTGGCTGCTGCTGCTGCGCGGGATCGTTTCCATTCTTTTCGGCATTTTCGCCTTCATGGCGCCCGGCCTTGGGCTGGTGGTGATCCTTGGCACCCTGGCGGCCTGGCTCGCGCTCGATGGGGCCTTCACCCTGTGGCAGGCGGTCACCGGGCGACCCGCCATGCTCGGGGTGCGGCGGCCAGGCACCGGCTGGCTCTGGCTTGAGGGCCTGGCCTCCCTGGTCGCGGCCGCGGTGCTGCTGATGATGCCGATCGCCTCCGCCATCGTGCTCGTGCTGCTGGTGGGCGCCTGGTCCATGGCGGCCGGGGTGTTCCGCGCGGTGCTGGGCTGGCGCAGCGGAAGCTGGATGCTGGGGCTGTCGGGGCTGCTCAGCATCCTGGTCGGGCTCTGGCTGGTGGCCGCGCCCGGGCCGGGGCTGCTGGCGCTGATCTGGCTGGTGGCGATCCAGGCGGTGGTGGGCGGCGGGCTGCTGGCCGGCCTCGCCGTCCGGCTGCGCCGCGTCCACAACGACCCCACGCCGGGCTGAACCTGCCCCTCCATTGCACGGGGCGCCCCAAGGGGGCTTCGATGCCGGTCGCGGGCGCCGATTCGCCCATGCCACCGGACCGACGCCATGACTTTCATCATCTCCCGCCTGCCTCCAGGGCCTCCCCCGCCGTGACGGCCCACTGGCTGGTGAAGAGCGAGCCCGACGCCTTCTCCTGGGACCAGCAGGTGGCCGTCGGGGTGGAGCCATGGACTGGCGTGCGCAATGCGCTGGCGGCCCGGAACCTGCGCGAGATGCGCCTGGGCGACCTGGCCTTCTTCTATCATTCCAACGAGGGCCGCGAGATCGTCGGCATCGTGGAGGTGGCGCGCGAGGCCTACCCGGACCCGACGGAGGAAAGCGGCCGCTGGTGCTGCGTGGACATGCGTGCCCTCCGCTCCGTGCCACGCCGCGTGACCCTCGCCGCCATGAAGGCCGAGCCGCGGCTGGAAGGCCTCGCGCTCATCCGCCAGTCGCGCCTGTCCGTGGTGCCCGTTTCCCCCGCCCACTGGGCGGTGCTGTCGGAGATGGCCGGGCTGTGACGGCGGAGCGCGCCCTCTGCCGCCTGGAGGAGATCGCCGAAGGCGCCGCCCGCGGCTTCCCGCCCCCGCCCGGCGGCTTCACGGGGCTACTGGCCGTGCGCCGCGGCGAGGCCGTGCATGTCTACGTGAACGCCTGCCCCCATCTCGGCGTGCCGCTGGAGCCCATGCCCCACCGCTTCCTCGACGGTGCGGGCCGGCACATCATCTGCTCCACCCATGGCGCCCGCTTCCGAGTGGAGGACGGCTTCTGCACCAGCGGCCCCTGCGCGGGCGATTCGCTGGAGGCCGTGGAGTCACGGCTGGTGGAAGGCTTGATCCTGGTGCCAGCCGATGCCGGTCTCTGAGGCGCGGCAGCATATCATGAAACGAAACGAAATGCCCCGGCCCCGCCGCATTCCCGTCGCGACCCCGCCCGCTTCGCTGCGTTAGATGGGTTGGTGAAGGGCCCTCTGGCCCGCCACGAAGGAGGAATCCACCATGCGAGCGACACTCGCGCGCCTCGGGTCTTGGGGCCGCAAGGCTCTGGTTCTCGGCCTTCTGGTCGGCGCGCCCGCCCTGGCGACCGCCCCGGCCGCGGAGGCGCAGGTCGCGCCCGCCGTGTTCACGGATCAGGGGGCGCCCGTGCAGGCCATGCCCGTGCAGTACGGTCCCCCCGGGCGGTATTATCGAGGCCGCGACCACTGGCGCGGCCCGCCGCCCCGGGGCTACTACGGTCGGCCCTATGCGCGCCGCCACTACGGTCCGCCCCGCCGCTTCGCCGGGCCGCCGCCGCCGCCGCGCTACTACCGCTACCGCTGAATGAAGGATGCCGGGGGAGCAATCCCCCGGTGCCCCCCTCCACACCCTGGCTTCGTTCCGTCATGTGAGCGCGCGCATGGGCCGCGCATCCGTGGAGGTGCACCCCTCCGCTTGACGCCTTGCGCGCGAACGTGACGATGGCACCCGAAGGGCAAAGCCCCGGAGGAGCGCCATGACCGACCATTCCGTCATTCCCGTGAAGCCAGAGATCGCCGCTGGTGCGCGGGTGGATGCTGTGCGGCGGGAGGCGATGGTGACCGAGGCGGCGCGGGAT
>NZ_JBHLVZ010000099.1:0-4975 GCF_042433125.1 Muricoccus vinaceus
CACCACGTCAAAGCAAAATGCCCGCTTGACTTCCAAAAGACAGATTCTGTTTTGAAAGAACGAATGACATGATGAAATAAGACCAGATACTCTGGTTCCTGCCCGAAAGCAAAACCATCAACCCGGAAGCAATCCATCGCGTCGGTAGGGAGAAGATATAGCGCTTATCGCGCCAAGATCAACCCCTTTTCTTCGCCAAACCCGAGAAACATAATCCCGCCGCCCAGTTAGGATCTTGTCCGAGAAAACTGCCTCGAGCACGGTCCCTGCCAGCGATCAAACTTCAACCGTCTTTACTGCGGACACTCAACATAATGCCCGTGAGCATCATCTTCAAGGTCCACGATCAAATCTGGTTTTCGGCTTGATCAGCTGCGGAGGCGCCAGATACTGCCGGCCGTTCGAGATTGCAAGAGCCCAAAACCTGGGAGTCCGGACCACCGCGCAGACCTGCTCCACGCGCTTCGCACGGGCCCTCATCGCCCCTCTTGCTCCGACTGCAGCGAACGCCTGGGACGGCCGTGACGCGGATCCGCTTCCGGTTTGAGCGCGGCCGCATCCTCTGGGGATCAGCGCGGCCGCGATGAGGACGAGTGCGGAGCGGGCGCCTCGTCCGGAGGCACGGCACGGCCTGCCCGGTGGAGGACCGATCGCGGCGGTACCGTGGTCACCGGACGCCGTTCGAAGCGTGGCACGATCTCCTCGGCAACGTACCGTGACACGTTCGGCGTGCGCACCACCTCGCGGAAGGTATCCAGGGGAACGTCAAGGAAATCCTCCGCGCGGCCACCCTTGCGCGCCATGCGAAGGGTTCCGGCCGCAGGGGGATCACCGCACCAGCGAGCAGTCGCGAACTCCGTGGACGCGAGCGTGGAGGAACTGCAGGTCTCGGCCGCCACCGGCATGGCCGCGAGCGCGACCAGGAGAAGCGGTAGGCCCGGAAGCTGGAGGCGGATCATGCGAGGCTGCTCTGCAAGGACGAGCCGGGAGCCATATCTGCTAAGCCCATGACCGGAAAGGGTCGCGCGAACCTTCCATCCGGCCTTCCTGAGCCCGGTGGTGCCGCGCCCCCCCGATGGCCATAAAAGCCTGCGCTCCGCGCCGCGGGCCATCAATGCCCGCAACAGAAGGACACGCCCGGCCGGCCCGATGCCCTCCCAGATCGTCATCACCGAGAAGACCAGCCAGGCCAAGGACGTCCGCGCCGCCGTCGGCGCCCGCTACGGCATGATCCTCCCCGCAGAGGGCCACCTCTTCGACCTTGTGGAGCCGGAAGAGGCCGTGCCGGAATGGAAGCGCTGGTCGCCCATCCTCCTTCGCCCGGAAGGGCTCTACCCCACCAAACCGGCATCCGGCGGCAACAAGGCTTCCAAGCTCAAGGCCATCAAGGACGCGTTGCGCGGCGCTGAGTGCGTCTGGCTCGCCACCGATTGCGACCGGGAGGGCCAGCTGATCGGCCAGGAGATCCTGGAGCACCTGCGGTACCGCGGGCGCGTCATGCGGGTGATCTTCACCGCCCAGGACCCGCAGACCATCCGCGACGCCTTCTCCCGCGCCCGACCCAACGCCGAATACGCCCGCCTCTATGCGGCCGCCGTCGCGCGCCGCCAGGCGGACCAGATCTACAACCTTTCCCTCACCCGCACGGCCACCGTCACCCTGGCCAAGGGCGCTCGCGCCGTGATCGGCGTCGGCCGGGTGAAGACCCCCACCCTGGCCATCGTCTGCAAGCGGGAGCTGGAGATCCGCAACTTCGTCCCACAGGCCTATTTCGAGGTGGTGGCCACCGCGGAGGTGGAAGCCGGGCGCTTCCGCCTCCGCCACGCGCCCAAGGAGCGCATCCTCAAGCGCGAGGACGCCGAAGCCGTCGCCGCGCTGGCCGAGGGCTTCGAGGGACCGCTGGCGGTGCGGGTGGAGGACAAGCGACAGTCCCCTCCCCGCCTGCACGACCTTCCTTCCCTCCAGAAGCTCTGCGGCTCGCGCTTCGGCTGGTCGGCCGCGCACACGCTGGAGGTCGCGCAGCAGCTTTACGACGGGGAAGGAAAGAAGATCATCACCTATCCCCGCGCCGAAACCCGCTACCTCCCGGAAAGCCTCGTGCCGGACGTGCCGCGCATCGTGGCTGGGCTGCGCGTCGGCCGCGCCTTCGCGGCCATCCCGGTGCCCGACCCGCCGGTGGTGCGGCGCGGCGCCTCCGGGCACTTCCACGACAAGGGCCTGGCCGGCGCCAGCCACCATGCCGTGATCCCCAACGTGAACACGGTGGACACGCTGCGCGAGGCCTGGCCCCGCCTCTCCTCCGACGAGCGGCGGTTGTTCGACGTCATCGCACGCTCCTACCTGGCAGCGGTGATGCCGGATTACCGCTACCGGCAGACCACCGTCCTCATGGACGTGCGCGGCCATGCCTTCCGGGCTTCGGGCCGCCAGCCCATCGACCCCGGCTGGCGCGCCGCCTTCCCCGACTGGCAACCCGCCGAGGAGCGCGGCGAAGATGCGCAGCCCCTTCCTCCGCTGCGCGACGGCGAGGCCGCCCGCCTGCGCGACGCCACCGTGGAGGACAAGGAAACCCGCCCCCCGCCGCGGTACAACGAGGGCACGCTGATCGAGGCGATGCAGAATGCCTGGCGCTTCGTGGAGGACGAGGCACTGCGGGAACGGCTGAAGGAAGCCAAAGGCATCGGCACCCCCGCCACCCGGGCGGAGATCATCCGCGGCCTCAAGGCGCAGGAGTTCCTGGTGGCCGAAGGCAAGAACATCGTTCCCACCGAGCGCGGCCTGTCCCTGTTCACGGTGCTGGAGCGCGCCGACCCCGCCCTGGTCGATCCCGGCGTCACCGCGCAGATGGAGCGCCTCCTGGATGAGGTGCTGGTCGGGCAGCAGGAGATGACCGCCGCGATCGATGCCGTCTGCGCCCAGGCCAGCCGCATCATCGGGCGGCTGACGGAGGGAGGAGCCTCGACCGTTCCCGCCCTGCTCGCCGGCGCGTCGCCGCGGGGCGGCGCCGACCGTGCACCCACCCCCGCCATGAAGCGCTTCGTGGACAGCCTGGCACAGCAGAAGGGTCTCAAGCCGCCACGCGGCTACACCACCTCGGCCGCCGCCTGCCGCGCCTTCCTGGACCAGCACGCCGGCAGAAAGGGGGAAGCGCCGGCGCGATCCGCCCCACCCTCCCGCATGGAAGGGGGCGAGGGCGAGCCCCCGCCACGTCCGGCGACCAGAACAGGCACGCGGCGCAAGCCCGGCGCCAAGACCGCCGCGTCCGGACGCAAGCCACGGGGCAAGGCCGCCGCGGCGGCGCAAGTCTCCACCCCAGCCCCGCAACTGGCCGACGACACCCCGCTGCGCATTCCCTTCGGCAACAAGGAAGCTGCGTTGCGCCTTGGCGCGCGCTACCGGGCAGGCGGCTGGTATGCGCCATCCGGCACCGACCTCGACGCCTTCCGGGAACGTGGCTGGCTGTGATTCCTTGCGACGCCCCTCTGGCGAAGCGCCGCCCGTAGGAGCGTCGGGGTGGAGCGAAGGGCGGACCGCCCTTCAAGATGCTGTGGTATCGTGCTCGAGCGGCGGGCTCGGCTGGAAGCCTGGCCGCCGCAGTCCACGCGCCGGCCCACGCAGGGGAAGGCGAAGTTGCCCGAGGCGACCGGCCGGGCGCGCAAAGTCCCGCATGAAGCTTCAAGGAAATCACCGCCAAGTCGCGCTCAAAGAAAGCCTTGCATCCTGGCGCGAATGGCTCATATTGAAGCGGTCAGGTTTCGTTGTTTCGGTTTGACTCCTCTGCCCTCGCGGGCGCCGGGTTTGTTTCCGTTTCAAGGCGAAGGTGATCCGTTGGGCAATCGTGCTCAGCGGTTTTCTTGATTTGATCGGATCAAAATCATGGCGACCGGTACCGTTAAGTGGTTCAACGCAACCAAGGGCTACGGCTTCATCCAGCCCTCCGATGGCTCCAAGGACGTGTTCCTGCACATCTCCGACGTGCAGCGCGCCGGCCTGGACGTGCGTGAGGGCGACAAGCTCGAATACGACGTGCAGAGCGGCCAGCAGGGCAAGCTCTCGGCCGGCAACCTCCGCCAGGCTTGAGTGCAAGGCGGCTTAGCCGCCTTCAAGACGAGCACTTCGGTGATGAACCGAGGTGCGCCTGGGCCCCGGCTGGAGAAATCCGGCCGGGGCTTTCGCATTTGAGGTTTCGCGTTAGCCGGGCCTGGCCATCATGGTGCTGCCTTCAAGGGCGGGCGAACCACTCCGGGCAAGGGAGCGGATGGCCATGGGCCTGGATCTCGGCGCGGCGCTGGTTGCTCAGCATGTACGTGCAGTAGTCATCCGCTGCGGTGTCCGCGTCCATGTCCTCCGGGATCAGCTCGCTCACCCGGATCGCGTCGGAGATCGCGCCCCAGTTTCCGGTGAGGGAGATGTCCGACACGTCCCCTCCGGCACCCCGGCCCACCGTCAGCCGAACGGCGTTGACGATGATGGCCGTCTGCACGATCCACAAGAACTGCTCCTGCTTGGTCACAGCCCGAATGATCCCCTGTGTCGACGGGTCGAAGTCTGCACCTGACGGACCCTCATGAGAAGGCTGCGCATCCGCTGCTTGCACACGGAGCCGCATGGTTCGACGGAGGGAAGCGTCCCGGTGGGTGCCTCAGGATGCCCGCGGAACAACCGCGCGCAGCGTCCGAAGGGCGTGACCTGGCGTTTCGCACCTCGCCGGAAGCAAACCTCCGCGCCTGGGACATGACGTTGCACGCCACGGCACGCGATCCGGCGGCCGGTGGTGCTGCCCCTCGGGAACCAGGCACGCCGCACGGGTTCGGGGGCATGTCGCGCCACCTCGGCCAGCAGCCAGCCGGCTGAGGCGGAAGCCGCGGCATTCACCCGGCCGCGACCTGCCCCTTCTGTCGCAGAATACCATCCTCCAGGGCGGTTCTGACTTTGGTGGCGAGTTCGTGCCGGCGGTATGGCTTGCTGAGGAGGA